>CAZDWQ010000108.1:0-1764 GCA_964509285.1 uncultured Pseudomonadales bacterium | reverse complement strand
AGAATTAATCACTTTTTCAAAAGTCAAACCTCCCGACTTAATCATAAGAGATAGCATACACCGGTCACAAAAACCTGGAATACTATCTACTTCAATTACTTTAGGAATTCCAAGCAAATCAAAGCCAATGTCTACCTTAATAATGTTTTGTGCCTCAACTGCATTAAATGCTTTTTCTGCCAATCCAATCAAATCTTTTCTTACAACATCATTTATAAGTGCGGGTACTATCACACTTCTGTCTCGCTTATTAAACTTAATTTTAGAATGAAATAGATTACCATCTTTTTTTATTTCAGCAATTGGCAAAAATGAAAATTTATTTTTAAGTTTGAATAAAATGACACAAAACTCTCTTCCATCTAAAAACTCCTCACATATAAATTCATTAGATAAAATTTTATTTTTCAACTTTTCGTAACCTCTACTGTTTTCTACTAAGTAGATATTCTCACTTGACCCCCCTTCCGCTCTTTTTAGAACAAATGGAATTTTCTTTGTAAGTCTAGGATAGTTTATCCTATTTGCCAACAAGACTTTTTTTGTTTCTAATTTATTATAAGTTACTTTTGAAGTAAAAAGACTAGGAGTATTAGAGGGGATATTTAGTTTTTTTAATAATGGTGTAATAAAACCGTCTTCTCCAAATCTTCCATACGCAACATTAAAAATAAAGTCGTATCCTTCTAAATCATCGATTTTAACACTCTCGGATATAGAAAGAGTTTTTACTTCATGGTTTAAATTTTTAAAGACTTTTTTCAGATTTTTCATCGAACTAATAGAGGCTGCTTTTTCATCTCCGTCTTTTTTGTAAATCAAGAGGATTTTCATACCTTTTGAGGTTCTATCCTTGCCGCTTTTTCAATAGAGGAAGCTCTAATATCTCCTGTGTAGTTGCCAAGGTTTTGAATCATTAAAACTACATCTTTTTGTTGCTTATTAAATCTAGATAGATCTATTTTACCCAGCAATCTTAGGGCGCGGGCTCTAATCTTTCTTCTAAATATTTCATGATCACCTTCCTGTTGTGACAAAGTGGCAGGTCCATACTCAGCATACGGCAAACCAGCGACCTTAGCTCCCATTTGTGATTTTTTTGAGTTGTAGTGCCACCATTCGTCTGGATAAGGTTCGAATCCAGCCTCTATCATGCTCCAATATAATATTCTTCTATTGTTTCTTGCCTCTATTTCTTGTTTAGAAAGATGACCATGTTCTTTTTGTCCTTCAAAAAACGTTAAAGCGGCCTCCGCACCTCCATAGTCAAACGCTGTACCAAAGTTTAGTAACCTTGCATTGTTTGCAATTAGAAATGCCCTTCGCATCTCAAGTTCGTATCTCCTAGAATTTTCTAGACTTTCATCTACTAACGACAACAGCTCTTCAGTTAAAGCTTCAACTTGTTTCACAACGAATGGTTTTCTGATCTGTAGTATTGATAAATCAACGGAGCCTCCTGAATTGTGGGGCGAGGGTTTTGTCGGGTCGCGAGACGGCAAAGAGACATACTTTTGTGATTCCGCAAGCAACTGGTCTTGTGTCCAGTTTGGATTCTGATCGTTCAGTTTTTTATAATATGTTTCAAATAATGATTCTTGCACTCTAATCGATCTATAAGCATCAAACACTACTAAAAACATCCCTTTGGGTAGTAATGACTGAGCTTTTTCTAGTTGCCTAGCTACGCTCTCTCTTGCAAATATTGTGAGATAGCTACCTGGAAAAGGATCGTTCAAATACGGCGAATCTACCCTTTCTCCA
>CAZDWQ010000107.1:0-1822 GCA_964509285.1 uncultured Pseudomonadales bacterium | reverse complement strand
CAGTATATCCTGCTTTTTCACTATAAAATTAGCAGTTAACTGGGCAAGACCCTAAGTTTATCTAGGCCATTTTCTCTAACAAATGGCTTAATTTCTTGGGCTATATTTTGACTTACTTTTTGTTTTTGATAAAAAGTTTCTACAATTTCAACTAGTTTAGTCTGTGAGGTCTCATCTTTTGCATAGTTTTTAACCCAAACAGGGGGGGTAAGGGCGAGGCGTTCTTTAATTTGTAGTAGCTGTAAGGGTGAAACTCCATGGTCGAGTAGTACTGATTCTTCTAACCTGATTCCACTTGCTTCAGTGATGCTGATATAACCTCTTGATCCGATAATTGAAGTCACAGTTCTATCAAAACCATCTTGGCTTTCTATCATTTTTACAGCCATCACGGTGTCAATATCTCCACCGATTGGTTTGCAGGAGTTTTTAGGAGTATTGAAAAATCCGACAGTATTCTTTTCTTGCCAAGGGTGTGTATGAAAAAAGATGTCATCTGTTGTTTTTCCGTCTGGATTAAGTCTAGGTTTGACAAAGCTTGTACTTGCCGGGCTGTATGGACTTCTTTCTCCTGGAGAGTATCCTCTTACTATTACTATTGATCTAGTTTTCAAATTGTAAACGCCACCAAATTCGAAAGTTCTTGCTGGTTCTCCTAATTTAGATATAAAAAAACGATGATCAATAGTATCTGGAAGAGTAAGCTCGATAGTTTGGTTTTAGTTGCTCAATTTTTTGAAGAGTTTGATCTAACCAGGCTGAGTCACCTGTTTCTTCTGATAAATCGGTTTGCAAATCTTTTCTGATCATAATTTTATTGTACCCTACATTTAGATTGTGCCCCCGCCGGGAATCGAACCTGGAGTTGCTGCTTAGGAGGCGGCCGTTTTATCCATTGAACTACAGGGGCGCATTAATTTGTTATAGTACCACGTCGCTATTTTACCAAACTTACCAGGCATATTAAATATGCATAGAGAAATTAGTTGTATACTGATACTATTGCGATAAAGCAAGTGAAAACATAACTAGGAGAGAAAAATGAGGAATAAACCAGGGAAAAAAAGTAAAGAGCCAGCGACAAAGGCAAAAACAAAACAAAAAAATAAACCTGCTAATAAAAGATTACAGGCAAAAAAACCAAAAGACCAAACCCAGCTCAGCGCAATTTTTCTTTCTTCACAATTTGTTCGTCCTGATGAAACCCCGTTTTGGGAGTTTTTAAAATTAAACAATATTCCTTACAGCAAAAAACATTTTCCATTTTTAACACACAACAGTATCCCTAAAATAAAGCAAGTTTTTGACTTCAGTGACTATGTGCAGATCGGGTCACGGGGAGAAGCGCTTTCATACCTCTACAACGGCTTTGGCAAGGCACTTAATTACGTGGGTCCAGTGCTGGATTTGGAATTGGAGCATGGATTTAATGATCACACCGACCGCCATACTTTATGGGTGACTCAAACTGGTGTGGAATTACTGCAACGTGCTGGAATTTCTTATGATGGAGCAGGGCACTATGATCCGTTAACAGAAACGATGATGACGTTAGTTGGTATGACTCACGACTTGGGTAATTTCTTTTCGAGAAAAGAGCACTCTACGTATAGTGCTTGGTTACTGACTCGGCTATTTTCTAATACTCACAAGCATCCAAAAGAATTTCAGATGGCTTTGCACTCAATACTATTTCATGAAGAGCCTGTGCTTCTAGATCTGAATATGGACATAGAAAAGGGTACTCCATTGCAGTGGGCTTTGGTGGCTGCTGACAAGATGCATGTTGGTCGTGATAGGGTTGGGGGTCGTTCGTTTCTCA
>CAZDWQ010000106.1:0-1955 GCA_964509285.1 uncultured Pseudomonadales bacterium | reverse complement strand
CCTTTCTGCGGTATTCTACCGCATTAAGTGGTGCACTTCGTTTGCGAACTCATCAGAACTTACTATTTTGTTCAAACAGAGCACCTTTACACCCGTCTTATTTTTCCTTTACAATAGAATGTATGTCGCAAACTGCCAAAGCAAAATCTACCAAATCCAAAGCATCCCACGTTCAACTCGGTGAACTTGCTTCAACCGCAATTGCTGGTAACGATATTTTGTCTTCATCTTTGTATGTGTGTGGAATAGCTGCTTTATTTGCTGGTGTATGGGCACCATTTATTTTTATAATTATCGCAGTGGTTTTGTACTTGTATAAGCATGTATATACAGAAGTTGTTGAAGCGTTACCTTTGAATGGTGGCGCATATAACTGTTTACTTAATGCTACAAGTAAAAATCTTGCGGCAGCTGCCGGAATTATGACTGTGTTGTCATATATGGCTACGTCTGTTATTTCAGCAAAAACTGCAGTTGAGTATGCTCATACTGTATTACATCAAATTCCAGTGCTTCCAGTGACAGCTGGTATTATTATTTTCTTTGCGCTGCTCACAATTATGGGAGTCAAAGATAGCGCAAAAGTAGCAATGGGGATATTTTTCTTTCATATCTTTATCCTTACTTTATTTGTAAGTCTTGGATTAATCCATTTGTTTAATAATGGTACAGGTTTTCTAGTTGAAAATTTGGGTAGGACAAATGAAATTTTTGCAAGCGGGGGGAGCTTTAGGATGCTATTTCTTGCTTTTGCTGCTTCACTACTTGGAGTTTCAGGTTTTGAAAGCAGTGCTAACTTTGTTGAAGAACAAAAACCTGGTGTTTTTAGAAAAACGTTGCGAAACATGTTACTAGGCGTGGCCATTTTTAACCCTCTTATTTCTTTGGTTGTGTTGTATAGTTTGCCACTTTCAGTAGTTACTACTGCCAAAGATTTTGTGTTGTCAGAAAGTGCTTTAATGATTGGTGGAAAAGCATTGCAGTACCTAGTGGTAGTAGATGCAACCCTAGTTTTATCTGGTGCTGTGCTTGCTAGTTTTGTGGGAGCAACTGGTTTGTTGTATCGTATGACTCTCGATCATTGTTTGCCAACAAGTGTTTTTTTGCCAAAATTAAAGCAGAGAAATCAAAATGTTACCCGTTTGGTTATCGCGTTTGCAGCACTTTGTTTGTCTGTTACGTATATTACAAAAGGAGATCTTTTGTCTCTTGCAGGAGTTTACACGATTAGCTTTTTAGGTGTGATGACTTTCTTTGCGTTTGGTAACTTGATGCTGAAAAAAATAGGCCAGATTTAAAAAGAACATATAGTGCCCCAGTCATTTTTGTTGTTTTTGCCGCCTTATTTACTGGTGTGGGGATTATCGGCAACGTTCTGATTGATAGCAGGAATCTGTTGTATTTTGCGTTGTACTTTTTGCCAAGTTTTTATCTAGTAATGATGATGATATATAGGGATTATATTCTGGAGTTTGCTCTTACTTTAACTCAGAAAATTCCTTGGCTAAATGCTCGTATTTTGCTTTTGCTCGAGCATGTAATTAAACCTAGAATCATTTTGTTTGTGCATCATCCAGAAAAACTATATAAATCTCTTGAATATATTCGTAGAAATGAGACAAGCAGAAGAATTACTGTTGTGTTTTGTCCATCAAAAACTGAAAACACTACCGCTTTAACTAAAAAGTTTATAGAGCATATCAATTTCTTTAAAGAGGCTCAAATTTTTCCTGATTTTAACTTAAGTTTTGAGGTTTACGAAGAGCACCCATTTGGTCCAGCAGCAATTCGAAGTTTGGTTCAACGATTTAGAATTAGTACGAACTATGTTTTTATAGGTTCGATCCATCATTTTCATAGTTTTTCTTTTGAAGATCTAGGTGGGGTGCGGGTTATTCAATAAACCTACATTCGCGTTGGAATCCGCGCACCAATAGTTAATAATTCTTTTTCAA
>CAZDWQ010000105.1:0-1982 GCA_964509285.1 uncultured Pseudomonadales bacterium | reverse complement strand
ATTGCTTGGTTCTTCGTACTTCACCCGTACCAAAAAGACCGTATTACTTCATTTATTTCGCCACACGATACACAAGGAACTGGATACAATGCTAGACAATCACTCATTGCAGTTGGGTCAGGACAACTAACCGGCAGAGGACTAGGACAAGGTATTCAATCACACTTACGATTCCTTCCTGAACGTCAAACTGACTTTATTTTTGCATCTTATGCAGAAGAATTTGGCTTCATCGGTTCTGCACTCCTTATCATCTTGTATGCCACATTAATCATGACAACGCTCAACACTGCAAATACTGCAAATACTTTTGCAGAGCGATTATTCTGTTTTGTCACTTCTATTATGACAATTCTACAAACTGGAATAAATATCGGTATGAATATTGGATTGCTTCCAATTACTGGTATTACTCTGCCATTTCTGTCGTATGGGGGAAGTTCGATTCTCACACTACTTGCTATGTTTGGAATTGTGCAAAGTATTAGAATTAATCAAAAACAAAAAGTGACCCTCCACTTGAAATAAATATATGGTATAATCACTGTTCATGAAAGAAAGAAATATGTCATACGCAATTATTCAAATAGCAGGTAAACAATTCAAAGTTAGTGAAGGTGATACCATCACTACCGATAGAATCACAAATTCAGCAGTTGGTGAAAAGATCAAAGTAACTGATGTTTTGTTAATTGCTGATGAAAAATCAAGCACTGTTGGAACTCCAACTGTGGCTGGTGCAGAAGTAACTCTCGAGGTAGTTGAAGAAGCAAAAGGTGACAAAATCACTGTCTTCAAATACAAATCAAAATCAAGATACAGAAAAACTATCGGACACAGACAACTACAAAGTTACCTCAAAGTTCTTAAAATCAAAGCCTAAAACTGCGTAGCTGCCCAAATTATGCAACACTATTTTTTCCAACTTGGAAATACACCAGAACTATCTTTAGTCGAGCTCAATGCAGTTATTGGAGCAGAATTTGTTACACAAGTAAGTCCATTACTCGCAAGAGTAGAACTCAAATCTGAAGAAAGAGCTAAAGAACTCGTTGATTTACTTGGAGGAACCGTCAAAGTTATCAAAGAAATTCAAAAAATCAAAACAACAGATATTGCAGAAATAAAAACAATTATTGTTGACCACCTTACACATATCTCAGAAGGAGATAAAATTCATTTTGGTTTCAGTGAACTTGGAAGAGATCACTTAGAGAAAATTGAAGGTTTTGAGCTAAAGTCTTTGCTACAAGATAAGGGTATTAACTCAAGATATGTTGAAGGTTCAAGAAATGGACTTTCCGCTGCAATTCTCTTACATAAAAAACGAGTAAAAGAAATATATTTACTTTCAACAAATGATGCTGTCTACCTTGGTGAAACTATTGCCGTTCAAGATATTGATGACTGGACTCACAAAGATCGTAACAAACCATACTTTGATCGTAAAAAAGGTATGTTGCCTCCAAAAGTCGCCCTCATCATGGTAAATATTGCCATTGGTGATAACCCAGTTAGAGAAGATAGAAAAAATATCTTACTTGACCCGTTCTGTGGAACAGGCACTATTGCTATCGAAGGACTCTTAACAAACCTCGATGTCGTTGCTACTGACCTTGATGCTGACTCAGTTGCAGGAACCAAAAGAAACTTAGAATGGCTCAATGAATATTACCCATTTACCCATGAATATACAGTTTTTACTTCTGATGTAACCAAGATTCCTCCTCAAAAAGACAAAATCCAATATATTGTTTCTGAACCTTTCTTGGGAAAACCAAAACCAAACCCAGCAAAACTTCCTTTTATCTTTAAAGGACTTGAAAAATTGTACCTAGGTGCATTCAAACACTGGACGACACTTTTAGCTGACGGGGCAAGTGTTACAATTATCTTTCCAACTGTAACTATTACAACTAATAATGGCAAAGAAATCGTCTACAATCTCGACTCGTTGATTGACAAATTGGCAACTTTTGGGT
>CAZDWQ010000104.1:0-1984 GCA_964509285.1 uncultured Pseudomonadales bacterium | reverse complement strand
ATTAGTTTTCGCATTGCTCAAAAAGTAGTAGTCTTTAACAATGAGAATAAAATTCTCTTTTTGCGAAGATCTTCTATGACAAAACGAGCTGGTGGGTGGGACTTTCCAGGCGGAGCTTTAGAAAATGAGGAACCAGACGAAGGAATAATACGAGAAACTCGAGAAGAAGCAAATATCGAAATAATTAAACTACAACCAATAGGTTTTGCAACATTCGATAGAAAATAACCAAAAATGAGAACATTAATGATTGGCTATATGGCAGATTTGAAAAGCGGAGAAGTAAAACTTAGCTGGGAACACGATGAATACAGATGGTTTTCAATCAATGATGCACAAAAAAATGATTTACCTAAAGATCTTAAAAAATTTTTAAAAACTTCAATCAAATTACGCGAATAAATAATTCCGTTTCTCACAATTTAGTTAAAATATCGTATAAAATAAAAACCAATGGATACAATTAAACCCATAAAACTTGTCTTTCAAATATTTAACTTTTTAGTTCTAACTGTATTTGTTTCTGCGATATTTTTCGCTTCATTCCAGTTCTACAACAATGTTGTTTCCCCTATCCAGGAACGCCAAAACCGGCTCGAACAAAAGGATCAAATTATTCCAAACGAGTTTCTTGACGAAACAGAAAAAACAGAAAAAACATCATTTGATAGCTATATGCAAGAACCAACTGCACAAATTACCAAAGATTATCTTCTAAATGTCAGAAGCAGAAGCTTTCCGGAAGCATACTTATTTATATCCCCCTCACTCAAAAAAAATTACAGCTCAATCCAATTTGAAGAAGAAATATCTAAAAAACACTCAGGAAAAATAGTTAGGTACAGACTTGATAGTATTCAAATACTTGATGATTCAAATCGCAAACTCACAATAACTGCGTTTACTCTGGATCAGAACAACAAAAACGATAGTTACACTTTTAGTTTGACCTTTACCAAAACCACAAACGCAAAAAACCCTTGGCAGGTAACTGCATTTACTGATTCGCTTGGATAATAAATCTTGGGTTTGCTAGAGTTAAAGTATGACTGCCCTAGCTATACTAACTAACCTGATTTTAATTATTCCGCTTTTCTTCTCACAGTCCCCCACTCAAGTAATCTCCCCACTAGCCTCCGGCACAGTTCTCGGAATAAATACCACTTCAAACCAAGAACTTTCACCGAACGAACAATTTGAAAGCTTAATCGGCCAAATGATTGAAAAAAATCCAGCCCAACCTCAAAACCAGCCACCCACTACAACCGCCGACATATTTCCTAAAACATTCAAAGGCAACATCAAAATACTAATTCTTGGAAGCACCCAAACAGCACAACTAGAAAACGGAGCTAACCTAATCACCAAACTAAATGAGTTTTATCCAAATATCAAATTCGATTTTGTAAATTATTCCTCCCCAAACTCCGACATTAACTATGCGCTTGCTAAAACAAATGACACTTTCATTAACAATAGTGCTCTACAATCCTCAGTTATTTTTCAAGAACCAGATATTCTTTTAGTCGACACTTTTGGATATGACCAAACAATCAAACAAAAAACCGACCTAGAAACCCATGTTCAAAAACTAAACAACCTAATAAATATTGTCTTTTCATACAACAAATCTCAGAATGTATTTATAACCAACTTTACACCAAGCAATGAAAGTTTTGCTTTTTTAGAGTCTGATCCCAACCTACAATATGGCTTAGCCACCAAAACACTCCAAAATATATACGATATAAACAGTTTAATTGAGCAAAAAAACCTGCCAAAAATCGATATTACAACCACAAGCCCCAGTAATAGCATCACTTCTGACAACTTCCAGCTATCAAAACCAGCAATAGAAACCTTAGAGGCCAAAATAATTGAATATTTAATTAACAACCAAACTATTGATAAGGCTCTAGAAACCCAAAAGCTCTACTAATAAAAATCAATCTAATTTCACCCAACCGCGAGAATCCTTTTTGTC
>CAZDWQ010000103.1:0-1994 GCA_964509285.1 uncultured Pseudomonadales bacterium | reverse complement strand
TTAGCAAAAAAACCAGATACTGAACTGTTTACAACTTGGGTTTCAATAGATAATGAAAAAACCCTGAACCAACCAATTGAAAGAACTATTAATTTTAGCCTTGAGTTTGGAAAAATTATTGGCAAAGAGTGGTCTTTTGGTGCATTAATTGGAGTCAAAAAAGCAATTCTTTGCAAAGAATATTGGTTTGACCAAACCCAAAAGGTAGGAGAAGACGGAATCTTTGTTAAAAAACTTATAGATAATGGTCATACTTTCAATATCTTTAGAGATCCAAAATACATTTACTCTGTCAGAAGGTTAGACTCTGAAGGCACTATTAAAATAGCAAGAACGGCAGCTCTGATTGCAATTAATTACTTGCAAGGTAAAGACTTTGCTGAAAATGACTTTGGCTACAAAATGGAAGGCGGCAAATCCTATATACACCACCCCTTTCTTGATTATTACAACTTGCAGACATTTATAAAAACTGCAACGAAAAAACAATTAGATCAAGCTAAAAAAATATTTAAAAATTTGGCAAAATTCGAATTATAATCACTAGAGATTACTTTAAGAAGTTTCGTATATCTTCTGAAACTTCTGCAACTGAAGCAAATGCAAATAAATGATTTCCCTTTGGATATATTTTTAATACAGAGTTCTTAATATTCTGCTTTAATAGTTGAGACCAGCTTGTTGGAAAAATTTTGTCATTACCTCCAGCAATAATCAATGTTGGCACTGTTATTTTGTGAACTTGATCTAAGACATCATAATTCAAAACATATGACAAAATTTGCCCATAACTTGCAACAGAAGTGTGCAGCACATCATTAAAGACTCTTGGAACATAAAAATCACCTGTTTTTATATATCTTTGATGGTCAATTCTACCTGAAACCTTAGTGGTAGGTAAAACTCTTTCAAGGATTAGCGCCAGATATTTTGTAAACTTAGCAAAACCAATATTCTTAAAAAGTGGATAAGTTAATGGAGTGGAGTTAAGTAGTACCAGTTTTTTTAGTCCTGCCGGATTTTTGATAGCAATTTTTTGTGCAGTAAGGCCACCTAAACAATGGCCAACTAAAATAAAACTGGATATCTGCTCTTGATTCAAAATAGAGATAACATCATCAGCTAAATTATCAAAATCGTAACTACTACGATTTTTAACTCGAGTTGATAACCCATGTCCTCTAAAATCTATGGCAATACTTCTATACCCATGTTTAAAAAATAACTCTCTAAAACTATTGAAAGCGTTTAAATCCCCTCCCAAGCCATGTAAAAATACTAGCACTGGCTTTTGTTGATCTACTTTTGTAGTATCACTGTATACAATGACAAAGTCATTAGAAATTTGATATTTTTTTTCTGAAAAAATAGGCATATTGTATAAGTTACTATTATACATCTAAAAATTATGAAAAATTTCTTTAGCATTATAATTCCAACCTTAAACGAAGAGATAAATTTGCCAATCTTACTCACGAACCTTGCTAATCAAACTTTTAAGAACTTTGAGGTTATTCATGTTGACGGAGAATCTGAAGACCAAACAGTAAAAATGGCCCAATCATTTTCGGATAGGTTGCCGGTAAAATCAATAAATTCCAAAAAGAGAAATGTTTGTTTTCAAAGAAATTTAGGCTCTAAAAGTGCAACAGGAGAGTGGTTGTTGTTCATGGACGCTGACGTACGGTTTTCAAAAACTTTTCTTGAGGAATGTCAGAAACAAATATATAAGAAAAAATTTGATATTTTTGTTACTTTCTATGATCCTGATGTTAAAAAACTTTCATATATTTTACTCACAAAATTTGCAAACTTATTAACCTTTGCTTCACAACTGAGTTCTTTCCCTTTTGCCACAGAAGCTCTTTTCGGCACAAAGAAAGAGGTTTTTGAAAAAATTGGTGGCTTTGATGAAGAAATAAAAGTTTCTGAAGGTTCCGTTTTGGTAAACACAGCAAGAAAACAAAACTATACCTATGCCGTTCTTTCAAGAC
>CAZDWQ010000102.1:0-2073 GCA_964509285.1 uncultured Pseudomonadales bacterium | reverse complement strand
CTATTTTTTCATCCACTGAGATTAAAATGAGTTCTTCTGCATTGGCTTGCGCTACTAAAATCCTATCAAAAAGATCTGTGTGTAGTAACGGCAAGTCTTCAAGGGCAAAGATATGCTCAATTTTTACTGGTAAAGTTTCAAAACCGGCTTTAGCAAAACACTCTTTGAGATTAATAGACATCTGAAACTTTTTATTAAGATTTAGCTTATTGCTTATCTCCCAGGCAGTAGCGGCACTCACAATAATTGTGTTGGCAGGATCAGAAATGATGTCTCTAATTTCTTGGCTTAACTGGTTATCATCTGTGAGCCACCAAAGAAATATCTGCGTATCTAGTAGGTATCTTTTCATTTTTCCCAATCTTTCGTTTGTAATTACTGTTCCTGATTAAAATTATCAGGAACTTTTATTTTTCCCTTAAATAGTCCCGGTTTCCGTTGTTTTGTGTCCAAGATGTAGGGCACTAATTTGACTAATGGCTTGCCCGACCTCGCAATTACTACTTCCGTTCCGGAAACTGCACTGTCAACCAAAGCTGACAATTGTGTTTTGGCCTGGTAAATATTAAAAAACTTCATATTTTACTCCAATATATAACTAGGTCTAGTCTAGTCATTTTTTCATAAAATGTCAACTGTGCTACTGTTGTCGCGTAATTCAAAATACAATAAAAGCACAAAAACCCGAACTAAATACTGCTCTTCGAAATGAAGGTAAAACTCCCTATTGACCCATTTGAACTCACTCTGCTACTGTGTATACAGCAAAGCTTACTTTTGAGCTACTTTTCACCGGTATGTGCTAAACAGTAGGTTGCAGTTACTGTTATTTAGACCTTGTTCTACTGTTTTATCAGGATGAGCATTAAGTCTACTAAACTGCAAGAAAATAGTATAAAAAAATATTCCTGGAAACGGGAAGATAAAGGACAGCACATATGAACGACCTAGTTCAGCCATCTGCAGCACAAGAAGAAGATAAAAAAACCGGCAGAGCTGATGACGCAAGTAGATTAGACATGAAGAACTTGCCGGACCTGCTCACTGTTCGTGAAGTCGCAGATTTACTGCGCGTTTCTCCCCTCACTATCAAGAGATGGGGAAAACGAGGTAAGCTCCCGGCTATTAGAATCAATTCTAGAGGTGATAGACGCTACAAAAAAGAAGCCGTTCTCTGGTTACTCGGTGTAACTGGTGAAGAAATGTAGGATTTGTTTGTAAAGTTGAAGTGAGCTGATAGCTCAGCTCGAAATAACGTAATTGAGAGGGCCCCGCGCAAGCGGGGCTCTTTTTTTAACTCAGAGCCTTTTGAACAACCATTTTTAGAAACACTAACAGATTCGTTTGTCTGCGCCAGCGCCAAGGTTCTTGGTACAACCTAAAAAACCACTCTAAACCTGCTCTTTGCATCCATTTTGGCGCCCGAACAACTTTGCCAAGCAATACATCAAAAGAACCACCTACTGCCATAGCAAGTCGTACACCGCTCCCTGCAAGTGTTTTTTTATTCTCAACAATCCATTTTTCTTGGTATGGAGCCCCCAATGCAACAAATACTACCTCTGGTTTTAAATCTTCAATAGACCTAGTTAGCTCTTTCTCTTCAAGAACCGTGGGCTGAGTCACATTTAAAAATCCCTCGTGCCAATATAGCAAGCTCGTCTTTTTTTTCATTTCTTTAGAAAATTCATTTCCCGCGGTAACAACTTTCCAGCTCTTGAATTCAGATCCAGCGTAGTCTCTTCCTCCAATTATTAAAAATTTCTTGTTCTGAAACTGTTTCAGGAGTGCACTAACAACATCAATACCTGTAATTCGTTCCAAAATCGGCTCACTTTTGCCAAGTTTAGACAAGACTTGAGAAGCAAGAACAATGCCCATTCCGTCGGGGAGTAAAATGTCTGCTGAACCCAAAACTTTATCGAACGAACTATGGGACTTTGCGTACACCAACTGTTCCGGGTTAGGTGTAAACACAATTTTGAAATCAGTTCCAGCCTCCACTTGAGAAAAGATTTTTTTTAGCAATTCAGATTTCGAACTGCTTACAATTTTTAGATCAAAGAAATTGGT
>CAZDWQ010000101.1:0-2103 GCA_964509285.1 uncultured Pseudomonadales bacterium | reverse complement strand
TATAACGATTGTCTCACATCAAGGCTAAACGAGACAAATGAGACAGTATAAAAAGGAATTGTCTCAAAACTAATGATACAGTTTGATACATATCATTTGTGCATTTATATATAGGGTTAGTTCTAATTCAATATCATGATGAAATAATTGAGAAGTGTAGCAAAGCTAACCCAAAGAAGATAAGGAACTAAAAGATACGCAGCTGTTTTAGATGTTTTCGAGAATTTGATTATAGTAATAACAATAAATATCCAGAGGATGATGATATCAATGAGGCCAAGGATTGGTGACCGCAGACCGAAAAACAGAAGTGACCAAATAAAATTAAAAAAAAGCTGAACTACGAAATAATATAAGGCTTCTTTAATCCGTTTCTTTTTGAATCCATGCTTCCAAATGAGAAAAGCAGAAATTCCCATTAACAAGTAGAGGAGCGTCCAAACGGGTCCAAAAACCCAATTAGGAGGAGAAAAAGACGGTTTATTAAGAAAGGTATACCAAGTAGGAATTGCTGAAAACGTAAATGGAGTGCTTATGATGCCCACTAGTTCACAAACTCCCACCGCTATCAACATTTTTAATAAATTACTCATAAATTTAGTATATAAATATCAAACATTTGGTACAAGAATTTCTCAATTTATGGGGTAAAATTTTGTCACACGTTAGGGTTTTATAACACTTGACGCACTTACCACCATAAATATCCCTATAGCATTTAATACAAAAGAAATGCACAGAAATTTCACAGTCGACATTTTAGAAATTCCCATCAGGCTTACACCTATTTCATCTGGCAACGGTGATGCTATGATAGCCGCTCCAAGGACTGGAAATGTCCAACTAAAATACTTGGTGTGCAAAACCTTTTTCAAATGATGCCCACCATCGAATTTATTGTAGATATCCT
The DNA here is from genome assembly GCA_964509285.1 of uncultured Pseudomonadales bacterium. GTDB lineage: Bacteria > Patescibacteriota > Microgenomatia > UBA1400 > PJMF01 > VFLK01. The sequence goes on along the minus strand of CAZDWQ010000101.1, from coordinate 1,193 downwards.
TAATTTCTCTTGCCAAATCGTCTTTAACAAAACGAAAAATGGCAAAGTCACCTACAACTGCACCAAATCCTGCAATTATTCCTATTTCAATTGGTGACAACGTCTCTGCAAGTACCAGCAGGATAATAGCCCCAGTGGCGACAGTGAATGTTGATACAAACAAGATACCCGCGATGAATGCTCCAATATAACCGAAACTACCAAGGTGTAGTAAGAAATTATGCAGGGTTTCGTTACGAAGCACAAAGAAAGCTACTGCTGAAGAAAGAAATAGAAAGGTAGTATTCTTGTATTTCCAATGCCCGTAGCTTTTTATCATAGTAATATTCTTATCTAAGGAATCCGATCAATTTGTTTTTTAATTTGTGCATCTGATTCTGTTCCAAAGGTAACAAGCAGTTTGTCGCCCTCTTTAATTTCTTGATTCAGTACGTTATTCTTTTGTTCTCCATTGATGTAAAACTTTAAAGTCCCACGGTTTCCAGTACAAAATGTTTCTTTGGTGCCAGTAGTCAAACATTCTGAAGTTAATTTGAACGGTAGTGTTGAAAAGAAATCGTTCCAGGTTGTCCCTGTTTTTTTAACATGAACAATGTTTGGATTACTCGCTTCAATATAGGCATCCTGAGAAAGGTTGTGATACATTGAAGCAGTAAAAATCCTAAAAGTACCGTTGGTAAAAATAGCAAAAGAAGCTTTGATGTCGGTAATCGGAGTTGCTGAAGTTTCTGTGGTTGCCACTGAAGGATTGTTTTCTGATGAAGAAGACTCAGGTGCCATTTGCTTACTTGAAAAAAAGATGAACCCAAAAAGAGATATAAGAATAATTATTACAACTATACCGACAACTTTATTCATACTTTAATGATATCCTATTTTGGATATGTTCGAATCCCTTATTTTTCATCAGGAACGAAGCGGAGAGCCACAGAATTCATGCAATATCTTTTGCCTGTTGGTTTAGGGCCATCATCAAATACGTGGCCCAAGTGACCACCACACGTATCAAGAACTTCGATCCTATCATCACCTAATTCAGTTTCTTTTCGAAGTACCACAGCGTTCTCGTCAATTGGAGCCCAAAAACTTGGCCAACCTGTTCCAGAATCAAATTTCTGCTCGGATCTGAAGAGAGGAACATCGCAGCCGACGCTGTAATATGTTCCTTTTCGTTTTTCGTTGTTTAAAGCACC
>CAZDWQ010000100.1:0-2167 GCA_964509285.1 uncultured Pseudomonadales bacterium | reverse complement strand
CAAAATTTTGTTAAAAATACTCGCTGAAAATCCGCTATTCTAGGAAAGACCCAAACAAAATTAAGAATCTGACAGTAATTGAAAGGGAAAAATAATGGGACAAATCAAATATAAGAGAATCATGATTGAAGTCAGTGGTGACGCCATGAGAGGTGAAAAAGAGTATGGCATAGACCTTAACTCAGTTAATACCGTAGCTGAACAAATTAAATCTGTATACACCCAACACGTTCAAATTGTTGTTTCTGTTGGTGGAAAAAATATTTTTAGCAGTAGAAAAGCATATAAAGAAGGTTTTGACCGTACCACCGCAGATTATATGGGAATGATGGCAACAGTTATGAATGGCCTCACTCTCCAAGATGAACTCGAAAAAATGGGAATTCCAACTCGTATGCAATCAGCTCTCCAAATGCCAGCAGTTGCTGAGAGCTTTATCAGAAGAAAAGCAATTCGACATATGGAAAAGGGAAGAGTAGTTATTTTATGTGCAGGCACCGGTGTACCATTCGTTACTACTGATGCCGGTGCAACGTTGCACGCCCTAGAACTACACTGCGATATCCTCATGAGAACAAGTAAGGTCGATGGTATTTTCGACATTGACCCTGCAAAAAAACCTGATGCAAAACGATATGCAACTCTCAACTACAAAGATGCAATTATGATGAAAGAAGTTAAAGTAATTGACACCGCAGCACTTTCTATGGCTAGTGAAAATAACCTGCCAATCATGGTTTTTGCTTTATTTAAAGACAATAATTTAATTCATGCAGTGAGTGGTGAACCAGTGGGGACATTACTAGCGAATGATGTTGAAACTAAGGTAGCTTAAAAGGAGAATTTTATGAAACAATTTGGATTAAATGGATTTGGTAGAATTGGCAGAACTTTTGTTCGTGCATGGATAAGCAAGAACGATCCTAATCTTAATTTAGCAGTTATTAATACCTCTGGTTCTATGGAAATAGAAGCTTGGGCTCATTTACTCAAATATGATAGCAACTATGGACCGTTTGCAGGTGAAATTACTGTCCAAAAAACTCAAGAGACAAAAGACGCAACTACAGAAAATCCAGTACTCGGCACACTGACAATTAACGGTCGTGTTGTTACCGTCACCGCACAACGTGATCCAAAACTAATTCCATGGGGACAATATGGAGTTGAAACAGTGGTCGAAGCAACTGGCGCGTTCACCTCAGAAGAAAAAGCAGCACAACATTTTGTTGGTGGTGCCAAAAAAGTTATGCTTACCGCACCTGGAAAGGGTGGGGCAATCTCAACTTCGGTAATTGGTGTAAATCAGTACGCGGAAGGCGCAACGGTGCTTTCAAACGCTTCCTGTACCACAAACTGCGTAGCTCCAGTCGCACAAATTATGCATTCTGTCTTTGGTGTTGAAAAAGCAATGCTCACAACTATTCATGCCTACACTGATGATCAAAATACCCAAGATAATTCTCACAAAGACTTACGAAGATCAAGAACAGCTGCTAAAAATATCATTCCAACTTCAACTGGTGCTGCAATCGCCGTTACAGAGATTATTCCAGAACTCAAAGGAATGTTTGATGGTCTAGCAGTTCGCGTGCCGGTTGCCGTTGGGTCATTGTCAGATATGGTTTTTGTCACTAAACGATCTGTTACAGTAGAAGAAGTCAATCAAGCATTCATTGATGCTTCAGGACAAGACAGATGGAAGGGAATTCTAGCAGTTACTAAAGACCTAATCGTTTCTTCAGATATCATTGGTAGATCAGAATCTTCTATTGTCGACCTTGAACTTACTCAAGTCATTGGCGGAAATTTAGTCAAAGTCATTAGTTGGTATGACAACGAATGGGGCTACTGTTGTAGATTAGTAGAGCAGTTAAGTTTAGTCTAATTCTGAAAGGATCGGCAAAGCTATGAATGAAATACACAAAATATTGAATACTAACGAAAAATACTCTGGGAAGGTAAGCCAGCTTTTTGGCCTTTTTTTATTAGTAGTTTTGTTGGCATTATTTTTGGACTAATCTTTATGGCTGCTGGTAGTATTCCGGTGATTCAGGGACTAAAATCAGGAAACTATTTGATGGTTTTGTTTCCACATTTCTGGATAGGCTTTTTATTGAGTTAATAGAAAAAACGAGGTGGTTTTTTAGTTAATTTTCATTGATTG
>CAZDWQ010000099.1:0-2196 GCA_964509285.1 uncultured Pseudomonadales bacterium | reverse complement strand
TGCCTGTATATCCTGGGCCCTTCACAGAACTCACACGAGTCCAAGCTCCACAAGCCCCTAAAAACAAAAGTAATAAAATAAAAATAATTTTAGAAGTTTTCATATTTTTTCACACTTATATCCAGTCATGTTACAGTTTTCCATAATCTGCTCGATTTTCACTTTAGAAGGATCGTATTTCACCACTCCTTGTCCTTTTTGAACATCGACATGACATTCTATGACATTAAGTTTTTTTATTGAACTCTCAACCTTGTGAGCACACATCTCACAACTCATCCCCTTAATTTGCAAGTTGAGGGTTTGAGGACTTGGCGTATCTTCTGCGTAGACGCTTGAAACACTCAAAAAAAGAATCACAAACAGTAACGAGTAAATTTTCTTCATAGAACACTCCTAGGCTAATGTATAAAAACTTAACATAAAAACAAAAGATCAGAAATAAAAAATCCGGTCTACAACTTGTAGACCGGATTTATATAAAATATATCAAAAGAATGCTTTATTTCTCAGCTTGAATTCTCATGCCATAGAAAGATCTCCAAACAAAGACCACAGAAATTAGGAAAAATACGGCAGCAAGAATTGTGCTGGTTTGAGGTGCCATTTCAATGGCAAGCTCAACAGCCAACAAACCAAATAATGTAGTAAATTTGATCACTGGGTTCATGGCTACTGAAGAAGTGTCTTTAAAAGGATCTCCGACTGTATCCCCCACAACTGTTGCAGCATGTAAAGGAGTTCCTTTTTGCTTTAATTCTACTTCTACAATTTTCTTAGCGTTATCCCAAGCTCCGCCTGCATCTGCCATAAAGATTGCTTGGAATAAACCGAAGAGAGCAATTGAAATCAAATAGCCAATAAAAAAGTAAGGTTCCAAACAGGCAAAAGCGAGAGTGGAAAAGAAAATGGTTAAAAAGATATTGAACATGCCTTTTTGAGCATATTGAGTACAAATTTCGACCACTTTTTTACTGTCTTCTACTGAAGCTTTGGTGGCTCCATCAAGTTTTATATTTGCTTTAATAAACTCAACAGCGCGATAAGCTCCTGTGCTGACAGCTTGAGTTGAAGCACCTGAGAACCAATAAATAACGGCTCCACCCATAATTAAACCAAGCAAGAAAGGAGAATGCAACAAGGACAACTTATCCAAGTTTTGAGTTAAACCCAAAGTCAGCACTACGATAATTGAGAAGATCATCGTTGTAGAACCTACTACTGCTGTTCCAATCAAAACAGGCTTTGCAGTTGCCTTGAAAGTATTTCCAGCGCCATCGTTTTCTTCTAAAAAGTGTTTGGCTTTGTCAAAGTTCACATCAAAACCAAAATCCTTTTTAATTTCTGCCTTAATATTAGGAATCGATTCGATCACAGAAAGTTCGTAAACTGACTGAGCATTGTCAGTCACTGGACCATAAGAATCTACAGCGATGGTTACAGGGCCCATTCCTAAGAATCCGAAAGCAACCAGACCAAATGCAAATACTGGAGCAGCCTTCATAAGATCACCCACGCCCATGCCACTCACATAATAAGCACCCCCCATCAAAGCTACAATGAGAAGTCCCATCCAGTAACAGCTGAAATTACCTGCTGTCAAACCAGCGAGAATATTCAATGAGGCGCCCCCTTCTTTCGAAGCGGTCACCACTTCTTTTACGTGAGCAGAAGTGGTTGAAGTGAATACTTTAATTAACTCAGGAATTAAAGCTCCTGCCAAAGTTCCGAAGGTGATAATCGCAGAAAGTTTCCACCACAAAGTTCCATCACCTAAATTAGGAATCAAGAGTTTAGAAACACCAAAAGTTAAAAACACTGAAACAATCGAAGTGACCCACACTAAAGAAGTGAGAGGAGCTTCAAAGTTCATCTTATCTGCATTGCCATATTTAGCCTTAGCAATACTTTCGTTAAGTAAATAAGAAAGCCCACTGGCAAGGATCATCACTATTCTCATGACGAAAATCCAAACCAGAAGTTGCACCTGAGTCACTGCATCAGGCACGGCCAAAAGAATGAAAGTGATTAATGCAACACCGGTCACACCATAAGTTTCAAAACCATCGGCTGTAGGACCTACGGAGTCTCCTGCATTATCTCCCGTACAGTCTGCGATAACACCTGGGTTACGAGCATCATCTTCTTTAATATTGAAAACGATCTTCATGAGATCTGAACCGATGTCTGCAATTT
>CAZDWQ010000098.1:0-2270 GCA_964509285.1 uncultured Pseudomonadales bacterium | reverse complement strand
TTTGTAGACTCTTCGCAGCTATTTCTTTTTTTTGATCAAAACTTTTAAGAACTACCGACTGGGGACGGAGGTATTCAGCTACTTTTTCTCTTTTGTTGAGAGATAGAAAAAGTAAGAAGCTCAATAATCTTGATTCAGCGAACTCGCAAGCTGGTGGTACATAGTAGTTCATACCTGACTCAGACATTTGAGAAGGCATCCACCAAGAAAAGTTACTATTTTCTTTAACACCACTTCTTATCATATCCTATATTATATCAAATAGCATCAGTTTAGTCAGTATGCTACTATATAAACTATGACAAATAGAAAAATCGGAGCACATGTTTCAGCAAGTGGAGGGCTAGAAAAAGCCATAGAAAGAGCACATGCCATTGGGGCAAATTGTGTCCAAATCTTTTCCGGTAGTCCACGGGTTTGGAAGCGTACAGAGCTCGCAAAATTTGATACTAAAAAAATGTTTTCAAAAAGAGAAGAATTAAATGTAGAACCAATCTTTACTCATTCGCTTTATTTAATAAACTTAGCAAGTGAAAATCCAGATTTACTACGGAAAAGTTTCGAGGTGTTGCAGTACGATTTGCAGTTTGATAGTTTAATAAAAGGTTCGGGAATAGTGGTGCATTTGGGAAGTCATCAGGGTAAAGGTTTTGAAGCAGTGCGAGAGCAAATTGCAGAGCAGATTACCAAATTGTTAGAAACTACTCCAGAAGATTCGACTTTTTTGATTGAAAACTCTGCAGGTCAAAATGGTAAATTATGTAGTGATTTGTCAGAGATTCGTTGGTTGATAGATCGAGTAGATGCATTGCTAGCAAGCACAGCTCATGGAGACTCAGGTACTGTTTCAGCGATATCGAGGTTGGGCTGGTGTTTTGACACCTGTCACGCCCATGCAGCTGGGTATTCTTTAGGTGAGTCACAAGGATCTTTGATATCTAAAAACGCCATTGCCGAGATAACTAGGCTAAAATTGTGGGAAGCTCTCAAGTGTATTCATGTAAATGATAGCAGGGATGATTTTTCTTCAGGCAGGGATAGGCATGAAAACTTGGGCAAAGGAAATATAGTTCAAGAAGATTTGCAGTATTTTGTGAACTACGAAGAAGTTCGCAAAATTCCTCTTATTCTCGAGGTTCCAGGGTATGAAGGAAATGGTCCGGATGCTGAAAATATTGAATATTTGAGAAGTCTTTGCAAATGATCTTTTATTTTTGAGGTATACTATACATCTTGAGGATTTTAGGTTTTTAATGATACTTTTTGACGGAAACGCACTAGCACTCGAAAGAGAAAATAAGCTGAAAGAGAAAATTCAGCAGAATTTTAGTGGTAAAAAACTGGTTATAGCGGCAATTTTATTTTCAGAAGACGCGGGGAGCAGGTTATACACCAGGCTGAAGGGTGAAGCAGCAGCACGAGTGGGGATTGAGTATCTGGTGCACGAGTTTTCACTTACTGATGAAAGTGAAAAAATCCAAACAAAAATAGAAGAATTAGGTCTGGATCCAGAGATAACAGGGATTATTATTCAAAAACCATGGCGAAAAACTTGGGTCAAAGCCCGAGGGCAGGCATTTATAGAAAAAATAGCACGCCGACCAGATTCAAACAAGCTTGAACTAGATCTCTATACTGCCTGGTGGAGCAAATTAACGCTTAAGATACACGAACAAAAAGATGTTGATGGCTTACACCCGAATATTATTGCGCAAATTATTGATATAACTTGGCAAGAAAACAGAAAAGTACTACCGGCAACCTGCCAGGCAGTTCTGACAATTTTTGACCAGGCCTTTGAGAAGCTCAGTCGAGAAATTGGTTTGGAAAAAACACAAACTATTTTTAATGGCAAATATATTATTTTAGGTAAGTCAGACCTTTTAGGAATTCCGTTGTTTTATGAATTAAAACGTCAGAGCAGAAACGTTGAAATTTTGGCAAGCAAAGACTTAAAACAACGCATGCAATCTGGACAAAAATTACTCGATGCAACAGTGATTGTTTCTGCAACTGGCAAGAAGGGTTTAGTCACTAGTGATATGGTTTCGGAAAATATTGTGGTTATTGATGTGGGTGAACCAAGCCCAGATGTCGATTTTAATTCGGTTTCAAAAAAGGCCCTCTTTATTACTCCTGTACCTGGTGGTGTTGGTCCGATGACAGTGATTAGTTTACTTGAAAACTGTTTGACTTTAGCAGGAGCTACATACAAATGAATAAGTCGCGATACATATTGGACTCCGAAAGGAGTTCGAATGTTGTCAGAT
>CAZDWQ010000097.1:0-2280 GCA_964509285.1 uncultured Pseudomonadales bacterium | reverse complement strand
GTTTTCCAGTAATGTGTGAAATGTCATGCCATTCTCTTGTCTGGCCACCATTAATCCATGTCTGGTCTGATTTTAATGTAGGAATGTTTCTTACTGAATATACTGTTTTGTCAGCACTTTTCAGCATGTATTGAGCTGTTTTGGCATCTACTTTAATATTTTCAGTTAGTGAACGGACGAGTACGCCTTGTTGGTCGCCACTTGCCGGTATAGTCTCTTTTTCTTTGTTTTTTTGAATAGTTGTTTGCATGGAACGAATTATACATAATGGATGTGTATATGAAAGTGCCAATCGATTAATAAGCCATTCGAGGTATAATTCACTTCATGTTAAGTCATATTTACACAAAACTTTCTTCAGGATTAAGCGTATTGAGAATTCCAATGCCGGGTGTTAAATCCGTTACAGTTTTAGCATTGGCAAATACTGGTTCTCGATATGAAACTGCAAAAGAGCAGGGCATTGCCCATTTCTTTGAACACATTGTTTTTAAAGGAACAAATAATTACCCAGATGCACAAGTTTTAGCTGGTGCCATAGATGCAATTGGTGCAGACTTTAATGCATTTACAAGTAAAGAATATACTGGATATTATGTTAAATCTGCCAGCGACCATCTAGAGACCTCACTCGATGTTGTTTCTGATATGTTATTAGCTCCAAAAATTCTTCAAGATGATATTGATCGAGAAAAGGGAGTGATTATTGAAGAGATTAATATGTATGAGGATACTCCAATGCGCCAGATTGGTAACTTGTTTGAGTCTTTAGTTTTTGATGGCTCAGGTCTTGGACATGATATCTTGGGCACGAAGGAAACTGTTTCTAGTATTACCAGTCAAGATTTTAGGAGATTTTTAAAAAAATGGTATGGGTTGAGCAACTTGGTTTTAGTTGTCTCTGGCGATGCAAGTCTTGTTGAATCAGACAAAACTTTAGAATTGATCACAAAATATTTTAGTAAAGAGACTGAAACAAGAGAAGCTAAAAGAGTAGATACTCATGCTCTTTCACAGAAAGAATTAAAGATTTCTAAAGACATATTATCAGTAACATACAAGAGGACTGAGCAGGCTCATTTATGTATGGGTTGGCTTGGTCTAGATAGAGAAGACGACCGTAGATACGCACTCACTCTCTTGAGTACTGTACTAGGTGCAAACATGAGTTCAAGACTTTTTACTGAGGTTAGAGAGAAACGCGGACTCTGTTACTATGTTCATTCAGACACTGATTTCTACCACAACACTGGTATTTTTGGAGCTTCAGCAGGAGTTGATCCTTCAAGAATTGAAGAAGCAATCTCGGTCATGCTTTCTGAGTTTTATAGTTTAGTAGATGGTACAAAGCCTGTGACAGAAGAAGAGCTCAAGAAAGCGAAAGATTATATTTCTGGTTCAATGGTGCTTGGCCTTGAAGATTCAAGAAGTGTAGCTCAGTTTTTCGGTATGAAAAAACTACTTTCTGATAGAATTAAGTCACCAACAGAAGTATTAGCAGCGTTTGAAAAAGTGACTCTCAAAGAAGTTCAAGCTGTCGCAAAAGCTTTAATCAAAAAAGGTGAGTGTCGTTTGGCAGTAATTGGTCCGTTTAAGTCAGATAAGAAGTTTAAAAAGTTAATTGGTATAAAATAATAGTAGTAAGTGAATAGGGTATATAAAGGAGAATATTATGAATACATCTCGCACCGCAGTGTTAGTTAAGCCAGATGGCTTGCAAAGAGGTTTAATTGGAGAAATTATCTCTAGATTTGAGAGAAAAGGTCTCAAGTTAGTTGGTTTGAAAATGCTCAACATGACAGACGAACAACTTTCAGATTGGTATGCAGAGCATAAAGATAAGAGCTTTTTTGGTGACTTGAAATCATTTATGGGTTCTATGCCAATAGTTGCTATGGTTTGGGAAGGTATTGATGCCGTTCCAGTTGTAAGAAAATTGGTTGGCACCACTCTTGGAAGAGAAGCAGAAGCCGGTTCTATTCGTGGTGATTTTGGAATGAGCCAACAGTTTAACTTAATTCACGCTTCAGCAAATGGCGATGATGCAGTCCGCGAAATCAAAATTGTGTTTAGTGATGATGAGTTACATTCTTATTCAGGAGTTCGCGAATGTGTTATTTATGCAGACTACGAACTTGCAAAGTTGAAGAACTAGTTTAGTCTATTTCCTCTATCTGTGTGTTATCAATTACTTTCAATAGAGTGATTTTGATTCCTGTCATTTCTTGGATAATTTTAATTTGTTCTTCATCTAATCCCAAGTTTGATAGAAATGATACT
>CAZDWQ010000096.1:0-2300 GCA_964509285.1 uncultured Pseudomonadales bacterium | reverse complement strand
GCATTACTTGCGCGCATTGATTTTATAAACGCGCTAATGGTGTTGTAATGCTCTTCTCCTTTTTTATCGTATGAAAGTTGGTTTGACTGCAGAGTTGTTTTAAAGGAATCCAAGCTAATATCTTTATACAAATTATAAGTATTCTCAATCAAAGATAAAATTTTTCTGGCATCGCCGTTTGAATATTGTATGAGCCAATCGCGAGTTTCTTGTTTCAACTTCTTCACTGGAATTTGTAAATACTTGAGCGCCCTTTCAATAACCTTACTTATTTCTTCTGGAGAAAGTGGTTGCAAAATAAAAACCTTACAACGGGAAAGTAAAGCTGAGATAACTTCAAAACTAGGATTTTCTGTTGTTGCCCCAATCAAAGTAAGTGTGCCATTTTCAACGTAGGGTAACAAAAAATCCTGCTGAGCCTTATTGAATCTATGAATTTCATCTAAAAATAAAATCGGTGCTTTATAACTTTGGGTTAAAGTTCTTTGGGCTTGTGTCTGATCTACAATATCTTTGATATCACTTTTTTTTGCAGAGACTGCCGATAAGTTGTAAAAATCTCTCCCATTTTGTTGTGCTAAAATTTGAGCCAATGTAGTCTTGCCAACACCAGGAGGCCCCCAAAAAATCATAGAAAAAATATGGCCTTTTTCAAAGGCTATTCTGAGTGGTTTATTTTCTCCAATTAAATGGGTTTGACCAAAATATTCTTCAAGGTTAGTTGGGCGTAACAATGTAGCAAGTGTAGACATGTAAACACTGTAACAGATTTTTTATTTTCGTGAAAGATTCGGTTTTGAAACGACTGAATATAATTTTTTTAGCTTCTTCTATTTTTCTGTAAGTGCCTCAAAGAATAACTCTTTTACTTTTTCACTTACTACACATTCAACCATGCCTTGATTTGGCTGACCATAATATACATAGCTCCCCAATGGGAGTAATAGAACCGCAATAACAGCGAGCAAGTCTTCTTCACCGTCTACAAGAATGTGCTTACAATTTTTGTTTTGGATACAATCTTTGAGTGTTTGTACTGCGTTGGTTTTAATCCATCCAGCTGTGTTATTTACTTTTTCAATATTTGTAAGGGAATCTAAAATTACGGATTCAAACTCTTTTCTCTGACGTTTTTTGTCGAAGATACCTAAGTTATAATGCCAGTCATTTTTGATGAATGTTTCGAGGGTTGAATCACCAACAACAATTTTAACTGCATTTTTAATTTGTAGTTCAGTTGGAGTTGTAAAAATGTTTCCATGTAATTTTGCAAAAAATCCACGCATTTTTTCTGTAAGCTGTAAGTCTTCTCGGAGCGCACTCAAATATACATTTCCTGCTCTGTCAATTTCTCCGGCTCTGATTCTTTCTGCACTAATTGTTGCAATTTCCTCTTTATCCTTTTTTAGTTTATGAACGTGAATTGGCAGTTCTTTTAAGTGAAGTTTGCTTCTGATTTCATTAATCTTATTTGCTCCAGGGAGTGTATCTGTGGTACAAACGACTGCTTCAATAGTATTTTCTTCTATTGTTGGGCCAAACGGATCGTTTAAGGTAATGAGTTTTGCTTGTATTCCATTCTGATTACAAAAATTGAGGACTGCTTGTTTTCTAACATGAGTAGGTTGAATCAATTCTGGGTACGGTTTTTTTAATACCATATGTTGGTCAGTGATACCAATAATGAGAGATTTTGAAATTTCAGCTGCAAAAAGTAAAAAATCTTTATGTCCGTCATGTAAATGGTCAAAAGATCCGCCAAGAGCAACAGTATTATAGAGAGTTTTTTTTATCATATTTGTAAACAGTATTTTATCATTGTTTAACTCTTTTATCTGTGCCATCATAAATTATGCAAAAAAGAATATTTTTTTCTGTTTTAGTGTTGAGCTCACTGCTACTTTTTGGTTGTACAGGGGGGCAAAATTTGTTTGTTCAATCTGTGAAAAAAACTGCGCCGAAAAGCAAGGAGATGGGGCCTTCTGTGGCACCTGTCAGCTCCGAATTTATTGACCCATATGGTGATGTTTTGATAACTGAAGCAGGGAAACCACTGTACACCTATGCGAAAGACTCAACTTCTAAGAGTAATTGTTACGATGAGTGTGCAATTGCTTGGCCACCATTTTTGATTGATTATCCAGAAAATGTAAGTGGTGAATATAGTAGTATCGAAAGAACTGATGGAACGTTACAAGTGACGTTGAATGGACAACCGTTATACACCTATGTCCCGGATATGTTACACAGGGTAACTGGTGACGGGGTAGATGGCGTTTGGGACGTAGTGCTCGTGCCAG
>CAZDWQ010000095.1:0-2327 GCA_964509285.1 uncultured Pseudomonadales bacterium | reverse complement strand
CAACTTTCATTTGTCTGACTCTTTTTGGTCGAGTTGATCTTGGAACCAAACTATTGAGTTTTCCCAAAAAGTTCACCTTTTTCTTCCACAAAAAATATGTGCTCCTTTTTACTTCAAACGCATCTTTTACTGCTTTCCATCCATATTTATTTCCAAACTCTACTACTTTCAACCGATACTTTGCTATATCTGATGAATCAAAATCACAACTACTTTTCAGTGTTTTCATGAAATGAGTATAGTTGCCCTCTCTGAACTTCGGAAATATGTATCTAATTCTTGGTATATCTGAAACCATTCAAACTCCTTTCGGAGTCCAATATGTATCGCGACTTATTCATATTATAGGACTAATAGAAAATAGAAAAATAAAAATTACAGATCGAGAGTATTGTGGTTTTGATCTAGCCGGCGCTTGCCCAAGCGCCGGCTAGATTGCATCAAGCAAATACCACGAGCACCACGGTGCCCGTGCATGCAGATGTGATGCATGAAATAACAACATATCCAACAACCAACACTACCCCTAAGAAGATTAAAATTTCAATCTCTTCAGGAGTAAAGTTCAGCAATGACGAATCCGTAGTCGCAAAGGTTTGCGACTCGTTCGTCATTATGTTGGAGGTACCATCTGGCACAACTGGCGTTTCCGCTGGCACGGGAACCGGCTGATCAACAGCCTCGGGGATAGGGCTTTGAGCCGTATCTACGTTGTGCTTTTCTAGGAGTGTTTTCACACACCCTCCTAGCGCCCGAAGGCTCTCAGCGACCTTGGCAAACTCCTCCCCTGAAAGGGGATTGGGGAATTTGCCTTTTGTCCCGAAAAACCGCTCCATGGCTTGCGCCATGGTCTCCCCCTTTTCTACCCAAGGGAGAGCAAAGGTGGTGGGTTTTTCGACCGCACCAAAGATAATGAGGACCTTCTGGCCCACATAATCAACTAGTGCGGCGAAAATCACGCCATCACCCTTAGTTTGGATTCTTTCGATGCTCGCGCTACCGTCGGCAAGTCCTGAGAAAACTCCCAGGACACTGATCCCCGCCGCTGCGAACTCTAGCAATCTCTTGGCCCGCAAACCGTGCGAAAACAAATTCGCACAGTCCTGGGGCATCCTCAACGGCATGAAATCAAGCGACGCAACTTCTTGACTTTTTGGGCCACACTCTGCCAGGAGTGTGACATAGTCAATAGGTAGACTTATAACCCAAATCGGAGGTTCTGGTTTTGCAACAGCTTCCGGAAAAACAGGTATGCTCGACCTCAGCCTTACAATAAGGAGATTACATACTCTCGATCTGTTAAAGAACGGACAAACAAATACTGAAAATAACCCGCGCAATGCAGGCTATTCAATAGATATTTATCATTTGACTTTCGTCAGGGTAAATTATATCAAAATATTATAGGATTGTCAATGTTATAGGACTACTTTTTTTGCAGAACATAGACAGTACACATAGGCATAGCTACCACCCCACCTCGCTATACGCTATCCCATCCCTAATATGACCTAGAGCAACCCGGATATACTCTACCATATTTTCCGGCAAATCATCCAAATCAAACCAAGCTAACTCATCACATTTACCAGGCTCACAATTGGTCACTTCACCACTCCACTTACGTACTACAAAAAAGATATCGACCCTTTCAGAACCATCAGTATCTGATTTTCTGTGCATTACATGAGCAACTTCAGCATCTACAGGCAAAACTACAACACCCGCCTCCTCTGCAGATTCACGCACCAAAGCCTGGGTAAACGTCTCACCAGCATCAACATGCCCTGCAACCAAACTGTACAAACCATCCTTAAATCCAGTGTTAAATCTGCGCAGTAATAACACCTGCTCCTTCTCATTCAACAAAACCAAGTATGAAGCCGGAATATTCATGTGACGATGCAATGATTTTTCACTCCAAGCCATATTTAAAATTCCTAAACTACTTTTTCTTCTTCAACTCCGCATCAACTACTTTTTTAATATCCAACTTCTCTAAGCCCAAGCCTTTGAACCCAAAGTACACAACCACAGCAATCACCATAAAATCAATCAGCATTGCAACAAAGTTCCCCCAACGAATTTCTGCTGATCCAACCCATAGACTATAACTACTCAAATCTCCAGCCTTACCCAAAACAATTCCGAGGACTGGATTGATAATATCTTCCACCAACGATGAAACCAGCTTAGAAATTGCCCCGCCCAAAATAAAACCCGTGGCTAAACCAACAATTCCTTGCTTACGGACAAACTCAATAAATGCTTGCATATATAGCACCTGAAAAACCAGTTGTCAGATTTGATACAGAAACGTTTGCTGG
>CAZDWQ010000094.1:0-2333 GCA_964509285.1 uncultured Pseudomonadales bacterium | reverse complement strand
GAAGACTTTTGTCTGCCTCTATCTCAGCAACCATGAGTCCAAGTATTAAATTAGAGGTTATCAAATAATCTGTAATTAACACTTTTAGAAAACAAATTTAAAATCGCCGAAGCAATTCGGCGATTTTTTGTAAGTAATTCACACTCTCTCAAAACTAGCGTTTACAATACTTTCAATATTTTGTTATGATTGTTCTATCAATATAAATAATAACTATGATAAAACAGAAAATAAAGATTTTATTTGGACTTTTTATCGGCGTAATTATCCTTTTCTCTTCACTGACAACTACCTTTGCACAAGAAGAAAAAAAGTCGTTAAAGTTGGAGTTTACAATAATCCCCCTAAAATTTCTGTCTCTCAAGATGGGCAAGTTGGCGGCTTATTCGCAGATATTCTCTATTACGTTGCGGAAAAAGAAAACTGGGAACTAGTTTTTGTTCCCGGAACTTTTGAACAAAATTTACAGCAATTAGAATCTGGAGAAGTCGACATTATCGTTGATGTAGCAGTCTCTGATGAACGTCTTTTGCTCTATGATTTTGCAAATGAAACTGTTTTGAGTAGTTGGGGAGTTGTTTATACCACCCAAAACATGAAAATTAATTCCTTCAAAGATCTTGATGATAAAAAAATAGCAATTCTAAAATCAAGTGTCTATCTGAATGGCCCGGCTGGTATTAATCGTTATGTGAAAACATTTGATTTAGATATTCAGTTTATGGAAGCAGAACAATATGATGATGTTTTTGACTTATTGAATCGTGGCGAAGTTGATGCCGCAGTCGTGAGTAGAATCAGTGGCCTTGAAGCAGAGAAAAAATATAAGAACATTACTGCAACTGATGTCATTTTTAGCCCAACAGAACTCAAGTTTGCCTTAACAAAAGGAGATGCTGATAACCAATACCTCATAGAGAAATTAGATTACTGGGTACAGCAAATAAAAAATGATCAAGAAAAAACTTATGAAAAACTTCTGCAAAAACACTCACTTGTACCGATAACCCAGGTTGAAGTCATTCCTTCTTGGGTCCCTCCAACAGTTATAGGCGGAGTTCTCTTTCTCTTAGGCTCTTGGGTACTAATACTGATACTACGCAAAGCACGTAAGATTGCACTCAATCAGTTAGCAGAAAAAAACAGATATTTAGGAAAAATCATTGACAATGTACCGATAATTCTCTCTGAAGTTGACAAGAACGGAATAATTATATCTGCCGCAGGCAAATCTGTAAAAGATATTATAGATGACCCGAGTGAGTTACTCGGCAAATCAATTTTTGAATTTTATAAAGATAACGTTGGTATTACCGAACATATTCGCATAGCATTAAATGGTCAAGAAGTTAAATATGAAGCAACCATAGATGGTCGAGTGTTTCGCGTCATTGCTACTCCAGTTAAAGTAAATAACCAAGTTGAAAGAGTGGCTGTTGTCGCCATTGATGTCACAGAAGAACATAAGCTAGAAAAAGCAAAAAAGAATTCATTGCCCTCGTTCAACACCAACTTCGCACACCACCAGGGGGCATGAAATGGGCGGTTGAACTCCTAACACCAAAAGTTGTAGAGGTTTTAGATCCAGAAGAAAAAGAAATCTGGTACTCGTTTGATTCACAAATTAAAAGGATGATTGTTCTTGCCAACTCCTTGTCTAGAATTTCTGAAGTTGAAACGGGATTGTTCCCAATCAAACCAGAAAAATTTGTACCTTCTGAAGTAATTGATATTGTGACAAAAGAATTTATCGAAAAAATCGAAAATAAAAAACTGCAAATAGTCAAAAAATACTCAGGCCCAAAAACCATAAGCCATGATAAAGGTATCTTTGAAATTATTTTAGACACTCTGATTTCAAACGCAGTCAATTACTCTCCTCAAAATGGAACTATCGAGATATCTGTTACTGATCAACCTAATAGTTTTATTGTAAATATCGCCGATACTGCAACGAAAATACCTGATGAACAAAGAGACAAGATGTTTACACATCTATTCAGAAGTGATGAAGCTGTCAGACTAAACCCAGAAGGTCTTGGCTTATCCTTATACCTCACAAAACTTCTCGTAGGACAAATCAAAGGAAAAATCTGGTATCAACCAAACTCAGGAAGTGGCAATACATTTTCTGTGGAAATTCCTAAATCGCTTTAGTTTTAATTTCCTCTAGAATTTTTTCAACAAATTGCTCTACTGGTAATACTTCTTGTTCGCGGTTATCTCTACTTCGCACCGCAACAGCTTTGTCTGCTGCTTCCTGATCACCAACGACCAACATATATGGCACTTTTTCCATTTGGGCATCTCGGATTTTGGCTTGCAAACGCTCT
>CAZDWQ010000093.1:0-2395 GCA_964509285.1 uncultured Pseudomonadales bacterium | reverse complement strand
GCATTTAATACTCCATTTATGGCCTTTTTTTAATGGTACAACAAAAATAAAAATGATGTAAGCCGTATGTCAGAATTGTTGGATATGATCCTCTCTAATATATAAAGTATAGAAAGGAATTCTGTGAAAACTTCACTTTTTTCTAAAATAAATAAACCGCTTGTGGTCTTGTGTGTTTTGTCTGTGTTTGCATTTGGGGCAACAAAGGCATATTTTACTACCCAAAGTAATTCTCCAGAGAATATTTTCTTGTCTGGCAACTTAGACATTGCGGTAACGCAAGATTCAGTATTAAGCGTAGATAACTGGAAACCAACCGATATTCATACAATAGAATTCAAGCTGAGTAACACAGGTTCGATGCCTACTTATGTAAAGGGATATATCAATGGTTTTTGGAGTGATCCAAACTTAGAAGCCAGTGTGTTTGATATCTTACAAATTGAGAGAAAAATTGGCGAAAATTGGGTGGCAGTTACTCAGAATGGTTTAGAGCTTGAAGAGGAATTTTATCTGAGTGCAGATGGCACAGAGCAAACTTTATTCCAACTAGAACCAGAGCAAGTAGCTGAGTTCAGAATTATTACCCAACTGAATGAAGCAACGCCAGATGAGTACCAAAATCAGTCATTTAGTGCGAGTTTGCATATGACAGGAAAGCAAGTGACAGATGGTTCAGATTGGCCGGCTTGGTACTAAAAAACGAGAAAGAATTATGAAGTTGCATGCAGTCATCTTTTTACTTTTACTCTGTTACTTACTGTTTTTAGTGGTGGCATATATTCTAAAAATAAAAATATTGGTAGTCACTTCTAACTCTATGAAGCCCACATTTGAGTTTGGGGATGTGCTCCTGGCGGTTAGCCAGGAGCACTACCAACTTGATGACATCATTAGTTTTACTGCCCAAGATACTACTGTTACTCACAGAATTTTGAGTGTAAAAAATTCGCTAAAAGTTACTGAGGTTGATGGCGATTCTTTAGAACAATCAAAAGAATACCAGACTAAGGGTGATGCAAATATTTCAGCAGATTTAAATTTAATTCCACACGAAAGAATTTTAGGAAAAGTAAAAATTATTATTCCAAAAATAGGCTACTTAGTCTTATTTTTACAAGCAAAGTTTACTGCGATAGCTTTTATTCTTATTAGTTTATTTGTACTAACTATCCAACCATTTATTAGAAAGCTAAAATATGCAAAATAAAATTAGATTATTACAATATTTATTTGCCCCATTGTGTATTTTTCTAACCTGTTTGATGATTGTAAAAACAATCTCATACTTTTTTGTTCAAACTCAAAGTGCTGAAAATATTTTCCATACTAGTGAATGGATTCCAGCAAAAACTTCAGTTATTTTGAAGCACCAGAATATTCAAAATGAAGTTCAGGAATATACAAACGAAGAAAAAATAACTTCATACATTGATCAAAATGGTGAGCATTTTCAGCTCACTATTACAGAAGGACAAAACCAGTTTTTATCTTTTCGGTACAAACTAGAAAGTGAAGAAGCTGCTCAAAAATTTGACACTTCAGCGGTTATTGCATTTGCCAACCAAACTCCACTTCTACAACTTGCACCAACAGAGTACGATGGCCAGTGGCACGAAGCATTTATTGATTTACACAAAAGTGGATTGAGTTCTGGCGTGTATGATTTGCTTTTCATAACTCAAAACACCTACGATGATCAGTTTCCACCAAACTTTTCTGTAAAAGAAGTAATGACAACAAAATTTTTTCCAAATAAAAATTCGATTTTTCAATTTACAACAGATAAAGAAGTGGATTCAGTATTAGCAAAGTACAGAATTTGGGAAAACGAGCAAGAAGTTGTAGTGCAACAAGAATTAGAGGTACAAACACTCAACGCTATACCAACCTCCTTGCTCTCACTTCCAGAAAATTTTTATGGAACTGAGCTTTCTTTTTGGTCTATTGATACATTTGGTAACACAGAAGAACCACAGTACATATATTTGCACCATTCAGGAAATCTGAACGCTTCACAGTTTGAAACCCAGATTTTTACAGAAACTGATCACGAGCTTTATGTGCAGTTACAATTTCAAAATTCAGACTCAACACCAAAGTTTATTGATGCAAGAATCTCTCAAACCCAGATCAGCTCAGAACAAGAGTGGCAGCAGGCTACACAGCTAGAGCAAAAGCAGTTTCAGCAGTTTTTTAAGGCAAATATACCTACTATTTATACTGAGGGTTTGGTAGTTAGCAACCTAGTGTTTCAAAATATCCCAGAGGGGAAGCAGTACCTTTCCTTGAAAATGTGTAACTCAAGCTTAATCTGTGAGTATGTTTTGCAAAATCAAGTAGTTGAATCCTACTTGTAACAAAAATACTTTCTTATCATAATGAGTACATAAGA
>CAZDWQ010000092.1:0-2424 GCA_964509285.1 uncultured Pseudomonadales bacterium | reverse complement strand
GATATTCTCACTTACAGAGCTTACCAAATTGCCGGGTTACCAAAGGGCAGAATCTTTGGTTCTGGAACTACTCTTGATACGGCAAGGTTTCGATTTCATCTTTCTGAATTTTTAAAATTAAATCCTAAGAGCATTCATGCATATATTCTAGGTGAACACGGCGACCATTCTTTCCCAGCAATTTCTAGTGCATCAGTTGGAGGACAACCACTTTCGACACTTCCTGGTTTTTCAGAAGAACGAGCTCAAAAAGCATACATGGCTGCTAGAAATGCAGCATATAAAATCATCGCCTCCAAAGGAGCAACTTACTATGCCATTGGAGCTGTTGTTGCCCATATTGTGAAAAAAATTCTCACTAATGCAAAATCAATCTTGCCTGTCTCAGTTCCTCTGCATCAATACCATGATATTAGTGGAATTGCTCTGAGCGTACCTTGCGTTGTTGGAAAAGATGGGGTAGAAAAAACTTTAGAAATCAAGCTTTCCTGGGACGAAAAACAAAAACTGCAGACAGCTGCTGATACATTGAAGAAGTTTGTGTAAATAAGGTTACACCTGGCAACTCGAACAAAAAAACGTCCCTCTGCCACCTAGTTTTGTCTTCTGAATTATTCCACCACAGTTCTTACACGCGTCACCTTCACGGCCATATACTCGAACGTGCTCTTGATATTTACCTGTAAACCCATCGACCGTTCTATAATTATCTATTGTTGCTCCACCAAATTCTATTCCCAGTGTAATCACTTGCTTTAAAGCCACCAGTAATTGTGCTATCTCGACAGAATTAAGTGAGTTTGCTAGACGTTCTGGATGAATTTTGCAAAGATTGAGCCCATCGCAGGCATAAATATTGCCAACTCCAGAAATTATAGAGTTATCCATAATAACTTGTTTAATTTTTCTTCCAGTTTTGGATATTTTTTTCGAAAAATAGTCTAGAGAAGCACTTTCTGTATGGATATCCGGACCATATTTATTGAATTCCGACAAAACTTCCTCATCTGTCATGAGTCGTACCCAACCAAAAATTCGCTGGTCATTAAAATATAAGCTATGAGTCTTTTCTTTATGATCACGTAATTTGAATAAAATCCTAGTGTGTTTGCTCGGAAGTTCACTCACCCAATCCGCGGTAGGGTGACCTCCACCGAGACGCAAACCGTTGTTATCAACGTAAATAAGCTGCCCAGTCATTTTTAAATGGGCAAGCAAATTTAAACCATTTGGCAAGTGAAACCTGATTAATTTTGCGCGCCTACTCACCTCTAAAATCGGTAAACCAATCACAACCTGAGAATTACCTTGAAAGCTCTTTTCTTTAAAAATCTCGATATTAATTACTATTTTTCCAGGCAAAACCTCAGCCAAACGGCGAACAATTGTCTCAACTTCTGGCAGCTCAGGCATTATTTCTTTGTTTTCTACTTTATACTATATCAGTGACTTATCCTTTTTGTTCTTTCTCTTGTTGCCACTTTACGTATCTCTTGATCTTCTCTTCGTCTAGTCCTATTGTACTCACGCAGTATCCTCTAGTCCAGATATGCTTACCCCAATATCTTTTTGTCAATTCCTTTTGTGAGTCAAATAGCTTTCTTGCTAATTTCCCTTTCAAGTATCCCATTGTTTCACTTACTGAATACTTAGGTGGAATTGACAAGATTAAGTGAACATGATCTGGTTGAATATTTATTTCTTCAATATTCATCTGATCTTTTTGTCCACATAATCTGTATATCTGGTTGCGCACTAATATCTCTGATCCACCTTCTAATACCTTATACCTATATTTTGGACAAAATATGATGTGGCATGTACACTTCCATATACTATGCGATAATCGGTTATACTTATTCATAGCTCCTCCTGGAACTCGCCTTTCAGGCGGAGCTATTTTATTTTAACAAACTAGTAGTACTTCATGACTACTCACCGCCCTGAGGCGGTGGATATCGAATGATTATATCAAAGTTATGATTATATCAAAGTGTACTATATTGAAAAAAGGGTCTGATATGGTAAGAGGTGGAAATAAAGCTGAAAAACAATCACAAAACTTGAGTAGAGAAGTTAGATCAATCTTTAAAGACAGTATTTTTGTTAGATACGAAGTAGAAAGCCCGAAAGAAAATATGGACTGCACCCCAAAAGTTAGACACTATGATGGATACAGTTTGATATACTTAAGCGAGGTGGTATTTGAAACTAGTAAAACGTCAGTTTAGTCGTGAATTTAAAATTTATGTGTGTGAGGAAGTTGAATCAAAACTCAAAACACAAGCTCAAGTTATCCGCGAATATTCACTTGCCACCAATGTATTAAGTGGGTAGCTCAAACAATATAAGAATGATTCGGCAAGATGTTTCTTTACCCAATTTGGGATTAGCTGTAAGTTAGGTTAAGTTGTAGAGAGCTGC
>CAZDWQ010000091.1:0-2534 GCA_964509285.1 uncultured Pseudomonadales bacterium | reverse complement strand
TAATGAACATCACACACAATCGTTGTTATAATAGCCTTCCTTATGAACTTAGAAAAATATCATAAAACAGTGAGTACTATTGTTGGTTTGCTTGAAAAGCAAAACCTATGGTTTGAGACTTTTGAACACGAACCGGTGCGTACCAGTGAAGAAGCTGCGCAAATCAGAACCGGATATAGTTTAGACCAGGGGGCAAAAGCTTTGATTTTGCGAGTAAAAAAAGCTGGCAACCAAAACTACTTTATACAGTGCGTTATCCCCGGTAGTAAAAAACTGGATTCAAAATCTTTAACTCAACTACTTGGAGCAAAAAATATTCGCTTTGCCACTGCAGAAGAAATTGCAACAATTACAGATGGAATCGAGATTGGAGGGATTCCTCCATTTGGAAATTTATTTGGGTTGGAAGTATACGTTGAAAAATCTTTACTGAATCAAGAAAAAATTATTTTTAATGCTGGAGATCGAAGCTTTTCAGTAGGTATAAGGTCAAGAGATTACATTCAGATTGTTAATCCAATTATCACAACTCTTATTTAGGTTTAAAAATTATTGAACTGGCTTTGCAATTACAATATATATTCTAGTTCTCAACAAATTCTTTGATTTATATACAATAACGCTTTCACTATTCACTCCAATAACATTAGGCAAATATTCAGCCTTCATGTCTCTAATCTCGGTAACTCTAAACTTATATTCAGCAAAATTAGATCCTTGAACTATCAACTCATCGCCAATCTGTACTTGTTCTAAATTTTTCAGAATATCTTGTAATCCAACTTGAGCAATCACAACTGGAAAATTTGCCCCTAATTCTGAAGAACGCTCATCATGAATTAAATACTCAAGAGAGACATTTTCAACTAGATCCTGAACATTTCCAGACACAACATTTGAAGAAAAATCGATACGTGGAATAACTAATTGCTGTACAGAAATCTTTGAGTTATCTGCAGTTGTAAAAGTAGGAAATGCTTGTAAAGTATCAGGATGCTGAGTCACTAATACGCTGAGCCCAAGACCAATGCCCAAACCAACACTACTAATAACTAACTTTCTTTTGCTTGCCAAGAAATCAAAAAAAGCAAATACTGGTAAGAAAATTTTGAGCAATAAAGAAAGCAGCGCTTTGATTAAAGAAGTAACTCTTATATTTTGTGGATTTATTTCAAAAATAACGTCACCTGCAGTATTTTTTTTGAAACTCACTATACTATTTTCATCTGACATAGATCTTTATTATATCAAATAGTGTCAAAATACGTACTAAGATATAAAGTATAAGTAGTTTTGCCCCTGAATTTTTTTAGAAAAGCTGATATTGTAACCTCATTAGACATGCAGATAAAAATTGTGAGAAAAACTGTTTTTAAAGTTCTTTTTTTCATCTTAAGTGGTGGACTTTTTTTTGGGCTAGGATTTTACACAAGCAACTACTACACAAAATTGTACGATACGCTTGAACTGCTCAACCCGTTTGTTGATTCTGGCGAATTAATCAGTAAGCCATTACTTGCATACAGTATTCCAAGTTTGCAAAAAAGAGAGTACCAAACAAGCAAAATTGTATTAGAAAAAATTTTGGCAGAAGAAGAAACCTACACTGCGTTTTTATTTTCCTACACTACTATTGGAAAAAAAATGACAGGACAAATAAATATTCCTGACTCAATCACCGCGAATCCAGACCAAAATAAAAACGCAATTCTCATGCTCCGAGGATATGTTCCTTCGGAAATTTACACAACTGGTATCGGTACAAAAAATGCAGCTGCTGCTTTTGCTCAAGCTGGGTATATTACTATCGCACCAGATTTTTTTGGTTTCGGTGGCTCTGACCCAGAACCAGAAAATACTTGGGCAGCACGATTTGAAAAACCAATCACAGTAGTAGAACTATTAGAATCTGTTAAAAAAAATGGCATTCCTTTAAACTTGGAATCAGAACGAACCAACAATCCACTTGATTTAGATACTACTAAAATATCAAATATCGGGATTTGGGCACATAGTAATGGCGGGCAAATCGCTTTAACTACTTTAGAAATTCTACAAAAACCAGTTCCAACTACATTATGGGCACCTGTCACTGCACCATTTCCTTATTCAGTTCTGTATTTTTCTGATGAACTTGCAGATGAAGGGAAAGAGCAACGAAAGTGGATCTCTCTCTTTGAAGAAGACTACGATGCTTTTGAATTTAGCCACACTCAGTATCTAGATAGTTTGACCGGACCAATTCAAATTCAACATGGTACCGCTGATGATGCAGCACTTATTTTTTGGAGTCAAGAATTTATTGCAAAAGTAACTGCAGAAAACAAACGAAGACTTGAAATTACAGCGGAAGCCACTAAACTAGCGGCAACTGCAAGCGCTCGCCAAGCGAGCGCGAGTGCGCAAATGGCTACTAAAACAGCTGAAACACTTTTGCCTCCAGTAGAAATCAATCTGATTACCTACCAAAACACAAATCACAACATGGTGCCAAACTGGGATAAAGCAATTCAAAGAGATTTGCAATTTTTTGC
>CAZDWQ010000090.1:0-2556 GCA_964509285.1 uncultured Pseudomonadales bacterium | reverse complement strand
GATTTAGTAAGGTTTTTTCTGTTGGAGTAATCTCAGCTCTAGTTTTTTGGGTATCGGGAGTAGGGAGTCGTGGTGCTTCTCTTTTTAGTATTCTGTTAATCATTTTTCAATATTATATCAGAACTTTTTGATGAGTATTAATTACATATTGCGCGATAAGTCAGCATACAGTACTATATTGTTCTAATGACAAGTAATTTTTGTTGGCTTACCGTCACTCACAATATTCGCTTCCAAATTAAGATGGAAGAGGTTTGTGTTGTCGCAAAGTAAATAAAATTACAAAGTTAAAACGCACAAACCTCTCAAACACACGAGAGGTTTTTTAATATCTTAAGAGTGTTTTCTTGCTAACATTTTGTCGCTCAAGAGCGAATTATGTTTATAAGAAAAGTGCCATGATAGTAGTAAATATCTTAATAAGGCTATAGTTTTCTAACAAGAAAACACTCGAATAGATGCGTAATAGTAGTAATAGTGTGTGAGAAGGCAAACAGGGGGTGTTTGTATGAAATTAGAAGAATTGTCTGCCCCGTATAGCAGAGAAACTCTTGCGAGACTAATGAAAGTACTTGAAAAGTACGAGGTTCTTCCTTGGCTTAATCCAGTCACTAATGCTATTAGTATTAAGAGTTTCAATTTTACACACCGTCATTGCTTTAATCTCAATCAAGAATTACTTCTTCAAGATCAGACTGTGGTATAATCCTCGAGATGCATAAAAAATTGATCGCAACCACTACTACAACTACAATCCCTGTTTAGGGTGTGGTTAGTAGTGCTTGAAATTCAAGAAACGAAAGCTCCCCTAAATGGGGAGCTTTTTCTTTCAGGCCCTCTATTTTCGTTAGAAAATGGAGCTGGCATGAAAAATGCAAAGCGAAGCTTTGCCTTTCGTAAAATAATATATAATAAGTACAACTAGATTAAAAGGAATATATGAAAGAAGAATTAGAAAAATTACGACACTCAGCAGCACATTTGCTAGCAGCAGCAGTTTTGGAGCTCTATCCAGAAGCAAAACCAACAATTGGCCCTGCAACTGACGAAGGGTTTTATTACGATTTTGATTTTGGAACTGTGCAAATCAGTGAATCAGATTTAGTAACAATAGAAAAGAAGATGCGGTTTTTAGTTAAGAACTGGGGCAACTTCGAGCGCCAAGAAGTTACAGCAGAAGAAGCACTTCATACTTACAGATATAATGAATACAAGACAGAATTAATTGACGAAATTGTGCAATCTGATGAAAAGTTAAGCTTTTACAAATCAGGCAATTTTGTTGATTTATGTCGGGGTGGTCATATTGAAAAGCCTGCAGCCCAGTTAAAATATTTTAAGTTGCTCTCATTGGCTGGTGCCTATTGGCGTGGTTCTGAAGAAAACAAGATGTTGACTCGGATCTATGGAACAGCATTTTTCTCTCAAGAAGAATTAGATGGTTATCTCAAAATGAAGGCAGAAGCAAAAGAACGTGACCACAGAAAGTTAGGCAAAGAGCTTGGACTTTTTGTGTTCTCTGATACTGTTGGTAAAGGTTTGCCGTTGTGGACTGCAAAAGGGGCAACAATTCGCCGTGAACTCGAGCGTTTTGTGACTGATGAAGAAATCAAGCGTGGTTACCAACATGTGTACACTCCAGATATCGCCAACTTAGATTTGTACAAAAAATCTGGCCACTATCCATACTATAAAGAGAGTATGTATGCCCCAATTCAGATAGAAGAAGAAGAGTACATGCTTCGGCCAATGACTTGTCCGCATCATTTTGAGTTGTACAGTGCACACCAACATTCCTACAAAGAATTGCCAATGCGTATTGCTGAGTTGGCAAAGTTGTATCGTTTTGAAAAATCCGGCGAATTAACTGGGCTCATTCGTGTGCGTAGTTTTTGTTTGGCTGATTCTCACATTGTTTGTATGAAGTCACAGGCAAAATCGGAAATTAACGGCGTGCTTGATTTAATTGAATACATGGCTCAGACCTTTGGTTTGCAACCTGGAGTTGATCTGTCTTATCGTTTATCACTCGGTGATAGAGCAGACGACAAGAAATATTTCAAAGATGATGCTTCGTGGGACTTTGCAGAAGAAGTATTGCGCCAAGTTTTGCAAGAACGCGGTTCAAAATTTGTAGAAGCAGAAAAAGAGGCTGCGTTTTACGGTCCAAAGATTGATGTTCAAATGAGAAATGTGAACGGAAAAGAAGACACCGCATTTACCGTGCAGTATGATTTTGTGATGCCTCAGCGTTTTGACCTTAAATACATAAATGAAAATGGTGAGGCTGAGCAGCCGATCGTTATTCACCGTTCATCTATTGGTGCAATTGAGAGAACAATCGCATTTTTGATCGAAAAATTTGCAGGAAAATTTCCTGTTTGGCTCGCACCAACCCAGGTAAAAATACTGCCTATATCCGACAAACATATGGATTATGCACAAGAAGTATATTCACAACTACTTCGGGAAAATATTAGGGTAGAGCTTGACGACCGTTCAGAGCGTTTGCAAGCCAAAATCCGAGATGCCCAAATGGAAAAAGTGCCATATATG
>CAZDWQ010000089.1:0-2668 GCA_964509285.1 uncultured Pseudomonadales bacterium | reverse complement strand
GCACGTTTTACCCAGGAAATACAGGAGACCTTGCCTACGTTTCAGGCCTCCTGTTCCTCAGTTTTGGTCTAATGGGATTCAGTCGAGAGAGAAAGTTAACCGTGAGCCACTCATGACCACACCCCTCCCCATTGCTATTGAGAGTTACCTAAGAGAATCCGGACTTTCAGACACGGAAATGTTGGTGATTAAGCACCTGCTTGCGGAGAACTGCCTGACCGTCCGCGTCCTTGCCAGCAAGACCGGCAAAGGAATCAGTGGCATTGATGCCGCCTTGAAGAAGTTGATCCAGCGAGGGATCGTGCATAAGGAAAAAGTGAACGACCAGCCGCGCTACAGTGTCATCAACCCCCAATCGATCGTTGCATGGGCGGAAGAAGCCCTGAAGGAACGCTCAGAGATGTTGAACCGTAGGCACCAAAGCCTTGCTCACTTCATTGGAAACTTGTCAGCAGAGAAGACTCACCCCGCTATCGAACATTTTGAGGGTGAGCAGGGTGTTCGCAAGGCGTACGACAAACTACTCCAAAACCGTACAGAACTACTAACATACTTTGATCCCGCCAGCATTCCAGAAGAACGCCTAGGCTTCTATAGCCAGTACAATCGTCGGCGTAAGGTGTATGGTATTTTTCAACGGATCATCGCTCCGGATTCTCCTCAGGGCAGAAGGCTGCAGTCTCGGGATCCATTTGAATACAGAAAAACTGTTCTCATTCCAGTAGAGGAGTTCCCTGTTTCATTTAACAAGATTATCGCCGGCGAGGTGGTGGCGTGTATTGATGAGCCGAGAAATGAAGCATCAATTATCCATTTCACTAGATTAGCAGACTCGGAACGATTGGTCTTTGAAAAATTATGGGGCCGTGTAGCCACAGCTGCACCATTAAGTTATGACGAAAAATTTGCAATTAACTCACCAAAGTATTCACTAGGTATGCAGATTACATTAATCAATGGAGTCCAAAGAGCTTTATTGTCATACTTCTGTACTTTATTTGTATATTGGTTATTACTCCAAACCATCAAATCACGGGCTGGAATTTTTAACTATTTGTTTACATTTTTGTTTGGCCTTATTCCGCTTCTGTCTGGCGCAATTGGCTTTATACACTTGAAAGAGTGGGGCTCTTACAAAACGACAATAGGTAAAGCACTATTCTTTATGTCACTCGGTCTTGCCTGCTGGGGAGTTGGATCTCTAATTTGGTCATACTACAATTTCTTTCTTAATATTCCTGCACCTTATCCTTCATTGGCGGATATCGGTTTTGCACCGAGCATTATATTATATGGCATAGGAGTTGTTTATCTATCCGATGTCACAGATGCTAAGGCAGAATTAAAAAATATATATGCCAAAGTTTTTGTAATTTTAACACCCACAATTACATTAGCCATTGCATATTATTTCATCGTAATAATTGCTAGAGGCGGTAATCTAATAACGTCAAACAGCACCGGTTTAAAGACTTTTTTAGATCTTTTGGGACCAATTGGTGATATTTTTGGCCTCATTACTGCAGTATTAATTTCAGGACTCTCAGTGAATTACATTAGTAATAAATATTCGCTAAATGTGATTTGCATGTTTACTGGACTAATAGTTATGACTATTTCCGACACTTTGTACGCTTATACAACTACTGTAGGCACCTTTTATCCCGGAAATTTTGGAGATTTATTGTATATGATGGGTGTTTCTCTATTGAGTTTTGGAGTACTAGGTTTTTGTAGAAACTCTGAAATAGACTAATCTCAATTAGCACTAATCCTATCAAATGCATTTCTAAGACTCATCAATCCAATTGCCATTATAAAATATGATGCACAGTAAAGAAAATCATTGGTGCCTCCAACGTACCAGTTGCCTTTATTTGCCTGATATAAAAACATAAAATCAGAGAAATACTGAAAAATCAGTGCACAAATAATAAATACTATTGGCTTTTTCATAATTCCCCCCAAAAAGCTGCGTGAAACTAGCAATGTCAATATAGCAATTGATACATAAACCGCCTGGCCCATTGGATAACCAAAATCTAGAGTTACTTTTAAAGGACGTGACCAGTCAAATTGATAATCCTGCAGAAAAAATAAATACGAAGCACTTAACATTAAGATCGGCAATAAAATTGAAACTATTTTATTTCGGATGGATCTTAGAGAAAATTTAAATCCACACACTCTCGCTAAATAACTGACACCGATTATATAGAAACCAATACTTCCGAAATATCCCACATCACCAATCGAAGGGTATGGAACTTCAATATTCCTAATGTAAATATCAAATGCATACATTGCTTGCCCAAAAAACTGCGCAAAAAGACCAAGAGAAAGAAATGAGATGGCAGAACCAAGATGGCTTTTGAAGCCGCCCCATTTCTTTGCGCTATCTAGGCCTGCAATGCCGCCACATAGTGCTAAAAATGGATAGATTAATGTAAATGCATTATTTTCAAATCCTGATTCTAATCCTCTAATGTAGATCAAAAACCACCAAGCACCCAGTAGAGCAAAAAATAGTATTAATAATTGCGCAAAATGGTTTTTTTTTAGTTCATTTGCGAGAAAAGGGTACATATTTGTTAAGGTATATTACAAAAACAGACAACTCAAGGTTAAGCTGATTTGCGACCTGGCAGGAAATTTTACTAGTTTTTTA
>CAZDWQ010000088.1:0-2747 GCA_964509285.1 uncultured Pseudomonadales bacterium | reverse complement strand
TAGTGAGCTGTTACGCTTTCTTTAAAGGATGGCTGCTTCTGAGCCGACCTCCTAGTTGTTTTAGGAATAACACTTCCTTTCCCACTAAACATACAATTTGAGACCTTAGCTGTTGGTCTGGTTTTTTTTCCTTTTGCTCCTGGAACTTAGCTCCCAGGTGCTGAGTGCCGCAAAACATTACATGGTATTCGGAGTTTGACTAGATGCTAGAATTTTACTCCCAGACACCAGATCAGTGCTCTACCCCCACATAACTTCATGCGACCCTATACCTAAATATATTTCAGGGAGAACCAGCTATCTCCGGGTTCGATTGGCATATTACCTCTTACCACAACTCATCCGAGAATCTTGCAGCATTCACCGGTGCGGACCTCCACTCGTTTATTCAACAAGTTTCATCCTGGTCATGGTAAGCTCACCCGGTTTCGGGTCATTCAACAACTACATAATCGCGCTATTCACGCTCGCTTTCACTACGGCTTCGGCACGGAATGCCTTAACCTAAAGCAGTTGTCAAATACTCGCCGGCTCATTCTTCAATAGGCACGACATTACCCAGTAAATGGGCTTTGTCTGATTGTTAGCAGATGGTTTCAGGTTCTATTTCACGGGGTCTTCGACCCTTCTTTTCACCTTTCCCTCACGGTACTCGTTCACTATCGGTCTTATCTGGTATTTAGCCTTGGAGTGTGGTCACCCCAGCTTCAGAAAGGAGTTTGCCGTCTCCTAACCTACTCAGGAACACTCTATCATTTTCATACATTACGTTTACAGGACTCTCACCTTCTATGGTCACTTATTCCACAGTGTTCTTCTATGTATAAAAAATCGAATATCGAGGTCCTACAACCCCAGAATAAATTCTGGTTTGGGCTGATCCCTGTTCGCTCGTCGCTTACTTAGGGAATCTCTTACGATTTATTTTCCTCCCCCTACTTAGATATTTCAGTTCGGGGGGTTACCCACCTCATTAAAAATGAGGGCCACTGACTTCTCAGTCAGCGTGATTACTCAATTCGGACACCAACGGATCAAAACTTTTACTCAGTTCCCCGTTGACTTTCGCGGAGTGTGCGTCCTTCCTCGGCCAGATAAGCCTAGGCATCCACTATCTGCATTAATTTACATAAATTTTATTTTAAAATTTTGCATGTTGTATATATTAGTTAAAATATGATACGGTTTGTAGCTTACTTATTTTCAAAGTAATTATTTTTTTAATTCTTTAGTTAATCTCATTACGACGAATGAATATAAATATTCATTCTTAATTGAAATTTTTGATATAAAGATGTATGGCCAACTTTTTGCACTGTTAAACAGTGCGATGATCAAATCATCAATTTGACCTATACATGACAGTTTTCTTCACTTGTTAAAGTTCATCTTTTAGTTTTAAGTCTCAAAGTTTTGGGGTTTACGCATGTAGGACATGTTAAACAAAAATAAATAGAGTTCACTATCTACACACCACCCTTAAATTGACTTTAGTTTTCGTAGCTAATTGTTAGTTCCTAGTAAATCCCTGGTGAGAAGAACCGAAGGAACTAATAATTAACGACCAAAACCGTTGTATTAAATTGTTCACGCAAAAAAAAGAAAGATGGATCAAATTTGAAAAGTAGTCTGAATCAGCAAAACTGCTGTGGACCCTAAGGGGATCGAACCCTTCACCTCCTCATTGCAAATGAGGCGCTCTAGCCAGATGAGCTAAGGGCCCCCTAGATTTGATCGTATCTTCGTTTTTTAAGCAATTTAACGTTTCACAACGTTACTGTTGGATATAATTTTTGAGGGATTCTTGTTCTTTTATTGAGAGCAAAGAATATCGAACTTTTGTATTTTGAGTGTTTCCCGAACAGTCAAGAATAGTATTCTATAACAGAGGTAAATTATTTGCAATAGCAAAATTACCAATAAATGATTTAAGATAATATATGATGCAAGAAACAGGTGAAATCAAAATTATAATTCATGACCAGCAAAATCTTGCTGCAGAGCCTGAAAAACAACTTACTTTGGAAGAACTACTCGCACTGCCTCATCCGTTAGAACAACACCCAGAGCTACTCGCACTTATAAGTAAATACTTTCCAGATAAGGGCTACGAAGCAGCATTACTTGAAACCGTCAAACCAGGAATGAGTGAACATCCAGACGAATTAGAGAACTGGGAGGCAGAAGCCATTCTAAAAAGAAAACAAAAACTTCCAGGTGATTTTGGCATAGCACACCTTATTCGAATACTCTATGAAGAAACTTTTAGTGTGCGACAATTCCAGGGTGAAAAGTTTGCTTCAGAGGGTATAACTTTAGGAGGACTACTCAGCCATCATTATTTTGGTGGTAGTATAAATGGTCTTTCTATGGAGAGTATCCTTGAAATACCTCTAGAGGAAGAAACATTTCAGCAAGAATTTGAAAGATTTATTGCTACCGGTGATGACGGGAACTTAGAGAAACTCGTCACACTTGTTGTTAAAATAGCTTTCCCTTCGAACTATTATATGCAAGAGTATAGTATGGGAATAGAACGACAGCTATTAAGAAAAAGAACGTATTTCCCATCTGCAGTTGCTGAAAATATTGGGTATCGTGCAGTAAAAATTCTTCACGACTACCCAGAATTACTAGAAAAAAGTGACAACGCTGAGTTGCTCAAGATGTTAGAAGTAAAATGGCAGTGCAATCTTGCGTTTCTAATACATAGACTATGGGGTATTATCGGGCATTCACCTGGAGCC
>CAZDWQ010000087.1:0-2804 GCA_964509285.1 uncultured Pseudomonadales bacterium | reverse complement strand
ATTCAACTACTGTATTATAAAAATATGCTATGATAGATAAATCATGATTAAGTCACATATTTTATTTTTAGTTTCATTTTCAACTCTCTAATCTTAGTTTTTTACGCAAGTGAGTATTCGCAGTGCGTTTTTTTTGGCGGTCTGATACACTCACACTAACTGTTATTTTTGCTTAGCGATTCAGAGCGGCAATACCATAAGGAATAAAATGAAAGATCAAATTTTTAAATTAATCGGTGAAGAGTTACAAAGACAAAAGGAAATGATTGGGTTGATTCCCTCAGAGAACATAGTTTCTCCAGAAGTTTCTGAAGTTTTAGCAAGTTGCTTGTCTAACAAATACTCAGAAGGATACGCAGGCAGAAGATACTACGAGGGGAGTCAAATTGTTGACCAAATCGAATTAATTGCGATTGAACGTGTCAAGAAGTTGTTTGGCGTGCCATATGTGAACGTACAGCCATATTCTGGTTCTCCAGCAAACATGGCAATTTATTTTGCGGTAATGCAACCAGGTGAAACTTTGATGGGGCTGAAATTAGCGATGGGAGGGCATTTAACTCATGGTCACCCAAAAGTTACTGGTTCTGGTCGTTTTTATAATGCAGTCCAATATGGCTTGGGAGCAGATGCAAAAATTGATTTTGCAGAAGTGCGAAGATTAGCGAAAGAGCATGAGCCAAAGGTTATAGTGGCGGGTAATACTGCATATCCATTTGAGTTAGACTTTAAGAAATTTAGGGAAATTGCGGACGAAGTCGATGCATGGTTGGTTGCTGATATTTCTCATGTCACTGGTTTGGTAATCGCAGGTGAGCATATGTCTCCAGTGCCATATGCAGATATTGTGATGACGACAACGCATAAGACTTTTAGAGGTCCAAGAGGTGCCATGATTTTGGTTACTGATCGGGGTTTGGCGAAAGATAAAAAGTTGGGACAAAAAATTGATTCAGCAATTATTCCTGGGCTTCAGGGTGGACCACACAATGCCACGACTGCAGGAATTGCGATTGCAGCAGCTCAAGCTCTTACTCCAGAATTCAAAAAATATGGGGGGCAGATTGTTAAAAATGCTCAGGCACTCGCAAAAGCTTTGCAAGCAAAAGGTTTGAAATTAGTTGGAGGTGGGACAGAAAATCACTTAATTTTAATTGATTTAACCCCATATGGTGTGAGTTTTGGTACTCAGGCAGCGTTTGCTATGGATGTAGCTGGCATGTATGCAAATAGGAACACCATTCCAGATGAAAAGGGGAGTCCATTTTACCCATCCGGGTTAAGAATTGGCACGCCGCTCGTTACTACTCGCGGCATGAAAGAGCCAGAAATGAAAAAAATTGCCGATTGGATTTATAGAAGTATTGAAATTGTAAAGGGGTATCAAATTCCACAAGACTTAGTTGTTACAAAAACAAAAGAGAGTAGTGCGGCTCACAAAAAGCAAGTGAATGCATTTTTAGCAAAATTTAGAAGTGAAGCCTTGCAAAATAAAGAGTTGCTGGCAATTAGAGAAGAAGTGAAAGCTCTCACGAAGAATTTTGAGATGTTTAGTGAGAAGTATTAAGGTGAGTGGCTATTTTTTCTATCAACAGCTCTGATTTGGATCAAGCCAGTTGCTTTTTTGATTAAAACTTCTTTTGTATCTTTAGTGAGTTCAACTGTATGAGTTTTCTCAAGAAGTTCAACCAATTTTTTTAGTGACTGGCTTTTGTGAGTGTGGAATTCAATTTGTATTTCTTTGATTAGAGGGAGCACCTCTTGCGATGCAAATAAGACTTTCTGTTCAGCGCCCTCAATATCCATCTTGAGGAAATCAACTGGGCCGGTGACTAATTCACTTAGCATTCGAGTATGGACTGTGATTTCGTCTGACTCTTGGGTGCCTAACCATGAGCCCTTATGAAATCCGGCAGTTGAGTGCCACCATTCACTTGTTTCATCGCGAAAAAATTGTTCTTCACCAGAATGATCAGAAAGAGCAGCTTGAATTACAGTAACGTCATTAACCATATTTTCAAACAGATTTTTTTCTAGTAACTCAAAACTCTCGGGATTTGGCTCTAGTGCAGTAATTTGTGCATCAGGGTAGAGTTGTTTAAAGTAAAGAGTTGCAAGACCAATATGGGCTCCTACATCAATAATAATTGGTTGTGGATTTTCAGTTTCAAAGTAGTAGAGGTTAGAGGTAAA
Organism: uncultured Pseudomonadales bacterium; assembly: GCA_964509285.1. Lineage (GTDB taxonomy): Bacteria > Patescibacteriota > Microgenomatia > UBA1400 > PJMF01 > VFLK01. The sequence continues at coordinate 611 of CAZDWQ010000087.1, read as the reverse complement.
AATCTCACGCTTTAAGTTGTGATATTCTTCCGAGTTGCTGTGGTAGATGGTGTATTTGTTGAGGTGGCTTGATTGCATGGTTTTATCCTAGCTTAGTATGCACCTGAATTTATAATTAACATACTGAGTGTTTTGGAGTCAATTTTTTTCATTGTCTTTTGCAGTTGATGGTTGTTCTCAGTTATTGCAGTTTTATTTACTTCAATATCTAATTCATCCAGAAGGTAGAAAAGTGCTTGTAAGTAACTACCTCTTTGAGTAATTAGATCATTGGTTGCATTGAGTAAATCAACAAGGTGTCGATCTACAGGTTGTCCTCGTAGTAAGTGCCGGATTTCTATTCCAATTTTTTCTGAGATTACTGGGGTTTCGACAAGTGGCCGAAGTGCTTTTATTTCTATTTTTGTTCTACTTGGGTAGAATGGATTTGAATGATAATTTGTGTTCCAATGAGAAATCGTGCCAGCGAGTAGACCATCAAGAACTAAATATGTGTCTTGGCCAAATCTAAATATTTTCTCTCTTTTTCCACTGCCGGTTCTAATAGAAGGCATTTTTTGTAGACTCTTCGCAGCTATTTCTTTTTTTTGATCAAAACTTTTAAGAACTAC
>CAZDWQ010000086.1:0-2964 GCA_964509285.1 uncultured Pseudomonadales bacterium | reverse complement strand
TTATACTCATATTGAGAAGGTATCTGCTAAAATATATTTCATAAAACGATTATGAGAACAGAATCAACACGCAGTCTTGAACAACTGAAAGAAGAAGACAAACTACAAATTCTAATTGAGAAATATAAAGACCGACTTGGTAATTTTGATCTAGTCCCTGTGGGCACTGCTGGTTTCATACTTCAATCACAACGACAAAGACCAATGGCTGGAAATGACTGGGTATTTTTTGACTACGATGATACTCTAGTTGCTACAACTGCAGTGAAAGAAGAACGACTGAAACAATATATTGAACATCTAGAAAAATCAGGCATTCAACTAACTCCCGAACAAGCAAAAAAAATCATGGACCTCACCGATAAGTTTTCTAGGTGGGAAGAGAACGAAGGAGAAGGCAGAATTTACCACGCAAACTCTCACATGGTTGCATTAGTCAGAGAAAACGGCGAAAACACTGATGAGACAATCACTGGTATTCAAAAAAAAACTTGATGCAATAAAACTCCAGTTATCACAAGATCTTCCTAAAAATGAAGGTGACCCATTTTATTTCAACAGAGAGAGTAAAAAATTAGTCATGCGAGGTATTAATAACATGTGGTCAAAAGAGGTTGAGCAAATCTTCATGAACACAATGATAAACCCTCCGCAATATGACGAAACAATTCAAGGTGCAATAGAAGCAGGTAAACCAAGAACTTCTATCCACAGAACAAACTTGGGAATTTTCACATATGGAGATCCTTATTATCAACTTTTGAAAACATTTGAGCTACTCACACAACACCCTGATTTAGCAATTTCACAAATTTGGCTCACTAGAAGACCTAAAGGAGATTTTATCATCCAAACAGCAGAGACAAGAGCAACACAAGGTCTCGAACAGGACTATGTACCAGCTGAGTTGGAAGATTACGAAGGCGAGGGGATGTCATATGGTTCAGGATACGTGTTAAGTCAGGCAAATCACGTAATAACTATGCTTGATGACGATCCAAAACAACTCTCTGCAATCTTAGCAAGTAATGAATTTCTAGAGAAAAAAACTGGAGCACAGTTTGTGGTTATACGTTCAATTAGAGCAAATACAAAAGAACAACATAAAGAATGGCAAGTGAGCACTCAATACGGAGAGCTAGATTTTACTTCTAGAACATTTTTACCTAACGACATCCACACCGTCATATTAATCAACAGGTTCATAAACACAAGGTCTAGGTTTGGGGCTGAACATCAAAACACTGTTAGATTATGGGAACAACTCCGACAAAGAGGTATCTCAGAGATTTTGGGTAATTAAGTTCAGTAACTCAGGAAATTTTTCTGACTTTAGATCACTAATCAAAAAATAGCCACAACCACGGAATCCAATGCACATTACTCATGCTTGGCATATCAGGATCATAATATTCTTTTTTACTTGGACCACCATGTAAAATAATTGCGTTTTTCATACAACTTCTTTAATCCAACTCCAAAATCGGCTCATCACCATCTTCAACTTTAAATAGTTCTTGGTTAAAAAATTTTATTTTCTTTGGTGTGATTTTGTACATTCTTCCTGAAACAATCTTCTTTGCCATGTTCTCGTATGAAAGTTCATCATCATCAACTTTGAGAAAGTCTTTCCAAAGTTTTAGTGCATGTTTAATTTTAGCAGTACTAGAAATCTGCTGGGCAACACCAAATAGTTGTAAACCTTTTTTGTAACCGACCATACTCTGTTGAGAATTAGTAATTGCGACAGCTACATTTTGATTTTGAGAAATCTGTTCACAGTGAATAGTAGTAGGTGAACTTAAAAAAAATAAATTTAAGTCGTCGTCAAAAGAGTAATATACAGAAGCAATCCATGGATGTTCAGTTCCATTAGTAGCAACCTGCATCAAATTATGTTCTTTAAGATATTCTAAGATATGTTGTTTAGTAAGTTTCATATAAATGTCACCCTATTAGGGACTAATTATAACAGGAAAAAAACAACCAAAAGAAAGTTGTAAAAAAAATTACTCGTTGCCAAATTCCCGCAAGTTCAGGAAATTTGAAGATAAGAATTGAAAATACTGTGGCTAAAATTGCTACACTAATTGCCGTCATTCTCTTTTTTGCCTTTTGACTAAATGCATAAGATATCGCAAAAAAAGTAAATGCAAAACCGGTAATTGTAGAAAAGAGGGAGTGAAGTGAATCCTCTGACTGACTGTATATTACAGCTGGAGAAATTGGAGCATGACTGAATATTGCTGCCATAACTAGTGAAAAACTAAAAAGTAAAACTAAAAATAGCAAAAGTAAATCTTTCTTAAATATGATTGAGCCCTTATAAGCCGTGACTAAAGCCAACAAAAAGAAAACAAAATTCATAATCCAAGAATTATGGGTGTTTTGTGCTCCAAGCTGACTGGTTGTGTGAGTGAGTATTGAATATCCTTCTGCAGAGAAATAGGGTAAAACAAAAACTACAGAAACCATTAAACCATAAATAAAAATCAGACCAGCCTTATCAGAAATTCTAAAAAGACGATTATGCATATGATCAAGTATAACAGATTGAAAAAAGAACCTTATCCTTTTTGAACATGCAGTGCGATCAACCTTTTTTTGTAAGAAATTAAAAACCTTGATATAACGAAAATGTATTTATAATTGTTAATATCATCATTACTATAAACATGAATCCTACCAAACCCGCTGCAAACAACCAAATCTTTTCAATTTTCTTGCCTTTTAATTTTGCGACAATAGCGAGAATGAGTGCAAAGATAATAATAATAAAGACACTTTTCCACCAAAGGTTTGAAACTAATTTCAAAGCATTCACAGAATCGAACGGGTCATTATTGAACATATATTAAGGAAGTATATCATAATTAGATGAGCGCTCCGGTCTAGAACCTTCTTATCCTTATAACGATTGTCTCACATCAAGGCTAAACGAGACAAATGAGACAGTATAAAAAG
>CAZDWQ010000085.1:0-3082 GCA_964509285.1 uncultured Pseudomonadales bacterium | reverse complement strand
CACTACCAATCAATGAAAATTAACTAAAAAACCACCTCGTTTTTTCTATTAACTCGACTTTTTGTTTCTGAAAATTTTGCTCAACTTTGTTTTACAAACCGACCTGGTTGTTGCAGAATAGTGGCTCTTTTCTTTAAAATACTATAAACCAATCAAAAAAGTGCCCTGCTTTAATAACCAAAATAAATACGAACTATTTAAAAATAAATCGCAATATAGAACACAAAATAATAGCCATATTTCTATTTTAAAATAAAAGAAAACAGAAAAGTAAAAGAACAAATAAATTACTCAAATTTGTATGGTTAATATTCGGATTCAAAACAAGGGTAAAGTAAAAAAGCTAAAAGAGAAATAGTAAGATTTCCCAATCAAAATTACTTGCAACAAACTTCAAACTATATTAAAATACCATTGTTGTAAGCGTTACACTTAGTTCGCACCTAAGGATTCTGAAACAGTTAAAACAAGTTGTAAACAATAGTCCGTGAGTTGTAAAACTAAATTTTGAACATACTTTGACAGTTTCGAAACGCTTGTGTCGGATAATGACGAACGTACTGGTGAATCGATATTTCACTCAGCTGACTTTTTGATTTCTAAAGCCAAAGTGGCTTCATAACGAATCAAAAAAAGCTACAAAGGTTTAAGTTAGAAATAACCTAGACACCAGAGGGTGGTACCGCTTTTAAAAAAGCCCCTTTTGTTTTTCACTAGTTACTGTGGAAGGCAAAAGAGGCTTTTTTTGTTTTACATCGACATAAAACAGTCTAGAATAAACTATAAATCGAACTCAAATGAAGAGAGCAGAAAGAAAATATGAAAATAATACCTGAACTAAAAAAAGAAGTTGTACAGGCAATCCAAGCATTAAATATTATTGGTTTAGCCTTACCATCAACAAACGATATCGTTATTGAGTACCCAGCAGACAAATTACATGGTGACTTTGCAACGAATATTGCGATGTCACTTTTTGGCAAGCTCAAACAAGCGCAAGCAGAATTAGAGCCCGGTTCTCAAGAAAATAGACCAACTTTTAACTCTCCACGAGAGTTTGCTCAAGCGATTACCGATCAACTGAATTCACAAAAAATAGAAAGCCTCCGTGAGATATCAGTTGCTGGTCCAGGATTCATTAATTTCACACTATCTGACGCGTTTTTGCTATCCAAAATGGGCTTAATTATCCAAAGTGGTGGAGATATGACAGAAAAGGTCGGAACAGGCAAAAAAGTGGTTGCAGAGTATTCTTCACCAAACATTGCAAAGCCATTTACCATCGGACACTTACGCTCAACGATTATCGGTGACTCTTTGGCAAATATTTTCGAGGCCACGGCGCATACCGTTTTTAGAGATAACCATTTGGGAGATTGGGGGACTCAGTTTGGTAAGCAAATTTATGCAATCAAAGCTTGGGGAAATGAAGATCAAATTGAGGCTGCCGAAAACCCAGTTAAAGAGTTGGTCAAGTTGTATGTGAAGTTCCATGAAGAAGCAGAGCTTCACCCTGAACTTGATGACGAGGCAAGGGCTTGGTTTACGAAACTCGAAAATGGCGATGCAGAGGCCAGGAGACTGTGGCAGAAGTGTATCAACTGGTCCTGGAAAGAATTCGAGAAAATCTACAAACTGCTCAATGTGACCTTTACGGAAAATAACGGTCTTGGGTATGGTGAATCGTTCTTTGAAGACAAAATGGGTGGAGTTATCGCAGAACTCAAAGACAAAGGCATTTTGCAGGAAAGTGAAGGCGCACAGCTAGTCTTTTTTGCTGAGGATAAGTATCCGCCATTGATGATTATAAAAAAGGACGGCTCAACTTTGTATAGCACCAGAGATCTGGCAACCGATAAATTCAGATTAGAAAAGTATGGCCAAGATATCACCATTTTTAACGAAGTCGGCAGTGAGCAAAGTTTATACTTTCAACAACTATTTGAGATCGAAAAAATGTTGGGCTGGTATGGGGAAGGCCAGAGAGTTCATGTCGGTCATGGCCTCATTCGGTTTAAAGACAAAAAAATGTCTACCAGAAAAGGAAATGTGATCTGGCTTGAGGACGTTTTGAGTGAAGCCTACTCCAGGGTTGCGGCGATGAGTAAAAGTTTAGATGAAGCTTCAATCTGGAAAATTGCTGTTGGTGCTTTGAAGTGGAATGATTTGAAGCACAAAATGCACTTACCAATGGTGTTTGATTGGGATGAACTTACCAACATAAAGGGCAATAGTGGCCCATACATGCAGTACACCTATGTGAGATGTCTGAGCGTGCTTGCAAAAGCTCAAAATGAGGGATTTAAACAGTTCTCTGCCGAGGAGAAATCTGCAAAAATCGGTGAAAGAAATACTGACTTATTAAACAGCATTGCTTTACATTTTGATACATTAATTAATAATAAAGAACACTTAAATAACAAACTTAATGTTGATGAGAAAGATATATTGCGAAACCTTAATAAATATTCTGATATAGTTGAGCTTTCAGCAACAGAATATGCTCCACACCATATTGCAAACTACCTATATGAGCTTGCTTCTAGCTTTAATACTTTCTATGCAAACAACAAAATAATCACAGAAAATGAACAGACCACTGAATTGAGGTTGTTATTAGTGACTGCAGTAGCTTATACAATTAAGCATGGTCTAAGTTTGCTAGGAATTCAAACAGTAGAGCAGATGTAACAAGAGCAGAAGAGATTTACTCTAGATTAGAGTTGCTTGAGTTTAGCTTCATATCCTTCAATACGAGGGATACTATTACTGAATAGTGCTTCGTTTCTTGAGATGACTCGTTGTTTTCTTTTAGTTATAGTATGTAAAACAATTGAGAGTTGCTTTGCATCCTTTTTACGTTGTTCATAAACAAGTCTGTGTGTCTCTGCATTATCAGCATCATATCTTTGGAAGCTTTTTGCCATTTCTGCTGCAGAATATTATTTTTAAGTTGTTCTACCAAAGCAAAGAGGGCTCTTGCAAATAGTTCTGGCCTATTAGCAAGACTGAGTACGTCTGATACTGAGACTTTAAGCCAAGGTAGAGGTCCATTGGCAGATTCGACAAAAATAAATTGTTT
>CAZDWQ010000084.1:0-3165 GCA_964509285.1 uncultured Pseudomonadales bacterium | reverse complement strand
GTAATAGATTTGAGAAAAAAAATTTCCAAGAGAACTGCTCTTGTGGGGATAGTTCACGCCTCGAATGTATTAGGCGGGGTAAACGATGTAAAAACTTTGGTTAAAGAGGTCAGAAGAATAAACAGCAACACTAAGATTCTTATTGATTCGGCTCAAGCTGTAGGAAAAATGAGAGTAAGTGTTCAATCTATTGGCGCTGATTTTTTGGTTTTTAGCGGACATAAGATTGTTGGTCCAACAGGCGTCGGGGTGCTTTGGATAAGGGAGGAAATTGCTCAGGATATGAATCCTTTTATGGGAGGAGGCTCAATGATTAAAGATGTGACAGAAAATGGCTCAATTTGGAATGATATCCCATATAGATTTGAGGCTGGTACGCCGAATATTGCTGGAGTATTGGGGTTAGCTACTGCAATTAATTATTTGGAACGTGTTGGATTAGATAAAATTGAAGCAGAGGATCAGAAATTGTCGGATTATATGATGAGTAAATTAGAAGAGAAAAAGATTGATTTTTTGGGTCCAAATATCGCTGGTAGTAGAGTGGGAATTTTTACGTTTAATATCAATGGCATCCATCCTCACGATTTGGCAAGCGTGTTAGACGCTGAAGGAGTTGCGGTTAGGTCAGGTTTACACTGTGCCCACCCTTTAATGAAAAAGTTAAAATTGGACTCTGGAGTGAGAGCAAGTTTGTATTTTTATAACGATATTCAGGATATTGAACAAATGTTTATTGGAATCGAAAAGGCTAAGAAAATTCTGAAAGTATGAGATTTTTTTATAGTTACTCGCCAAAATTATCCCAAAAACTGTCTCTGACATTTTTGTCATCAGTTTTGGCTACGTTCTGCGTTTCAGTAAGCCTGAAACTTAACGATATTCAGGATATTGAACAAATGTTTATTGAAATCGAAAAGGCTAAAAAAATATTAAAAATTAATTAAAAATGGATAATCTATATCGAGACGAATTGTTGGATTTGGTAAGAGAGAGTGCGGTACAAAGAAAAGTTCGCAAGCCAGATATTGTTGTAGAGGATTTTAATAGTCTTTGTGGTGATAAGTTGTTAATTAGCATCAAACTTGATGGTGACGAGATTACTCAATATGGGTTTGAAGGAAGTGGGTGTTTGATTTCTCAAGCCTCGGCGTATCTGTTAAAGGAGAAAATAATTGGAATGAAACTATCTGATTTGAAAAATATTAGCGACGATGAGGTTTTGGCTGAATTAGGCATTCCAAAACTTACCCCGTCGAGAATGAAGTGTGCTTTGATGGCCGTAAAAACCTTAAGAGAAAAGATATAATTTGCGCTAATTGAAAGTGAGTAAGTATACTAATAAAAAGTTAAGAAAGGTAGGAAACATGTCAGAGGAACAAATAAATAAAATAGTTGACGAGCTGCCAAAAGAAAAAGGCAAATATCGCATTGAAGTTAATCGAAGTTTGTGTATTGGTGCAGCATCATGTGTGGCTGTAGCTTCGAATACATTTGAATTGGATAATGAGAATATTGCTGTATTAAGATCTGGTGATCATGATTCTGATGAGACTAACTTGTTAGCAGCCCAGAGTTGTCCGACAAGGGCGATTATTATTACTGATATCGAAACTGGTCAGCAGGTATATCCTTCGTAAAATTAAATGGAAATTTTTGACTGCCTAATAATTGGTGGTGGCATAGCTGGTACTACTGCGGCGGAAACATATCGCAGGTACAATGCTGATGCGTCAATAGTAATTCTTAATAAAGAACCGGAATTGCTGTACTCGAGAGTGTTGCTTTTTCAGCTGCTTAAGCATGAAGTTACTGAGGCGCAGGTTTTTTTGCGGAAATTGGAGGAATATCAGGCGAAGAAAATCGATATTAGGACAGGTGTGACTGTTACTAAAATTGATACAGCAAATAAAATAGTAGTTACAGATAAAGGCGAGATCGGTTATCAAAAATTACTGATTGCATCTGGCGGAATCCCCAGAAAATTAGGTGTTTTAGGAGAAAATTTACCTGGAATTTTTTATTGGAGATCAATTCATGATTCCAGAGCGATTGAACAATATGTAACTGGTAAAAAATCGGCTGGCGTGGTAGGTGGAGGATTTATTGGGTTGGAGCTGGCGCAGGCGTTTATAAAATTTGGTTTGGAAACAAATTTTTTTATTCTTGAGGAGTGGTTTTGGCAAAATATGCTTGGGGTTGAATCGGGTAAGCTTCTCGACCAAGTACTTACAAGAAATGGCGTAAAAACGATGTATAACGTGGCTGTTGATCATTTTGAAGGAGAAGAAAAGTTGGAAAAGGCGACGTTTAAAAATGGTCAAAGTGTTGAGATAGATTTATGTGGAATTGGGATAGGTATTGTTTCGGATACAGAATTTGTAGGAGATGAGATTAAACGCAATAAGGGTAAAGTTGTAACAGATGAATACTTAAAGACTTCGGTTGCGGATGTTTGGGCAGCAGGAGATATGACAGAATTTTGGGATATGAATCTTAAGATGCCGGTTAACTATGGAACTTGGGTGAATGCTTCTGAACAGGGTAGAATAGCTGGTGAAAATATGAGCGGGAATATAAAAGAATTTAAGCTGATTTCTGCTTATTCTGCACCGGTGTTTGATGCGAATCTGACAACAGTTGGGGTAGTTAGGCGTGATTTGGCACAACAAATTGAAGTTATTGGTAGTGCCACAGAAGGAAGTGTGGTGGAAGTATTGATAAGTGGCGGTAAGGTATTGGGTGCGACACTTGTTAATGCTCAAGCGATTCGAGGAAAAATTACAAAGATGATTGAGAGCGGGGAAGTGTTTGATAGGGCGAAGTTGGTGTAGAGATTTTTTTTAATTACAATTTATTTTTCAATCCCCTTTTGTGGCACGTAATTTTGGATGTTAGCTTTTTGCTAAAAGCGAACTCTGCGCAACCGAAGTTGCTTCGACCAGCGAGATTTCTTTCTTTCACTTTTTGCTCGCTCTTTTGCTAAAGCAAAAACCATGCCCGCTTACAAAAAGAGATCCACTAAAGTGAATTGAGGAATATGGGGGACAAAAAAGACAAGAAATAGCCCTCCTTTTTAGGGGAGGGCGAGAATGTGAGAGGAGGATTACTCCTCCTCGTCTTCTTTTTTGATCTTGACGATTCCCAGAAGGGAGATCAAGAAGA
>CAZDWQ010000083.1:0-3350 GCA_964509285.1 uncultured Pseudomonadales bacterium | reverse complement strand
TTTGAAAAAGAATTATTAACTATTGGTGCGCGGATTCCAACGCGAATGTAGGAAACAAGTAAGTATGGAGCAAACATGTTTTGTTGCTAAAGGTGACTACAATTCTAAAAAGGACAGTGAAATAGTATCATCAGAAAACTATTTGGGGAAAGTTACAAGCGTTTCTAATTCGCACCATTATTTTGATTTTAGTCGTAAGAGAATCAAATATTTGAATAAGCTACTATTTATTGTTTCGTTGAGCAACACAAAGAATTTCTTCAGAAATTTTTTTCTGAGATGTGTTCATAATTTTTCTTTGTATTCTCTCTTTTTATCAGTCTTTTCCGAGAAACAAAAACCTGAGCCCTATAGGTTTCACAATGCAGATTTTCTTGTGAACTTAGTAAGACTCCACAATGAAGGTAAAGATCTCACTGATTGTGGCTGGGATTTTAAAACAAAACCAGTGAGTCAGAAGGACTTAACTTCACAAATGAAACTTAATAAGCTACGCTATTTTTTTTCACATCTTAGCTTATGTAAAACATGTCAGTTATATTTTGGTTCTAAATTAGTAGGTGTGTTTATAAATGAAGAAAGAAAAAATTTTATTAGGACTGTGTATCTAGATTCACACAGACATCTGATTCATCGTTTAATTGAAAATAATCAGTTTCATTGTATAGAGGCTAAATATAGATCAAAACTATCTATGGGGCTTGATATTGATTATTTAATAAGTTCCACCGATTTTTTAAAATTTGCAACATTGTTATATGTGAACGGTTTTAAGTTTAAACAGAAATACTTACACGAAGTTCACTTCATTGACAAAAAGCATTGCTTAGAAGTTGATGCTCACTTTCTTTCGTCATCACCAAGGGACTCAATTTTTCCAAATGTCAAAATGAAGAGGTTAACTTCTGAGTTATTGTTGGATATGGGTTTAACCCCGGAGTTGCTTTTGTTCAGTAGTATTGTGAGATTCTGGACAAATGACCTTCATAGGGGAATACGCGGATTATACGATTTGGTCGAATTTATTCGAGTACGTCAAATTAACTGGAAGCGCTTTTTTCAAATTGCAGAAAAATACCAGTTTTCTAATGAAGCAGTTTTTTCACTGATGACAGCAGAGAATATATTTGGTTTTACTTTCATTCCTAAGTGGTATCTTAAAATTTTTTTTAGGTTTCGAATTTCGTTTTTAGCACATTTTTTTTCAAATGAGAAGCTGACTTACTTTGAAGCTCAGGAGTATTGGGGAGATGAAAACAACTTTTGGACTAAAAGGTATGTACTTGAGTTATTTCTACTACAGAAATTGCTTTATTTACCTATACACAGTATCTTGATTAGACCAAGAATACTATTTATGATGATAACTTGCTTCAGAAATTTTGTCATCTCTATGTTTAAACGCAATTAGAAAACCTGCGGTCTGTGCTGTTAACTTTTGTAGACAGTGAATTACCCGGGGATGATCTGATTTTCCTGATATCCATGAGAGAAGATTGTTAAAAATGTCTTTAATTGAATCCGTATAATTTTCAATAAGTATGGACTTAGCAAAGGAGTATCCTTTCAGCGCAAAAAAACCATAACATGCGAATTCTCCCTGGCAATATAAGAGATCATGCTTATGATATTCAGTGACAGATATCCATTTATTATGATAAATTTTTTGATAAGGGTTATATCCAATCAGTTCATTACTGACCAAGGCTCTAAATATCATCTCTGCATCTTCTGCATTCTTTGTTTTTGTTCCTGGGCCGAGCCATGTTTTAAATAGCCCGTGATCATTCAGAAATGTTTTTTTAATAGCCATATTATTTCCAAAACCAATATGTTCCCAGTGTTTTTGAGGTTTGTCAGTTATGCTGAACCGATCTGGGTGCTTAACAAAGGTACACGGACAGATAAGACCTATATTTTTATTAGGTAAAAAAGGAAGCGTTTTTCCAAAGCATAAAGAAATATTTGTATATTTTTGGAATGAATCAATGATTGTTTTGGTCCACAGTGTATCAACTATGCAGTCATCATCCGTAAAACCAATGATCTCACAGCAAGTTTTTTTTATTCCGAGATTTAAGGCAGCGGACTTTCCACTTTTGCTTTGTTTAAAGTATTTAATGTTGACAGAATTTTTAATTTTTAAGACTTCTGTCTGTGTTAAATTATTAGTACTTTGATCAACCACTATGATCTCAAATGGTAGTAGTCGAGAGTTCAACAAACTTCTCAGGCATTTTTTTATTTTTTCAGGTCGATTTTTTGTTGCAATGATGACGGAAATAGTTTTTTTCATTTCTCGTCAAATAAATTGAGCCATATTATTATGGCTTCTTTAAGTTTTTTAAAGTACGGTTCATCTGGGAATTCAACCTTGTTGATTAATTCCATATAACACTCAATAACTGAAGTGCTCGATAACTCAACTTTTTTTACAGCTTTCCAAATTTGTTCATTTTTTTCGATACCACGAGCTTCTTTTATCAGGTTTTTAAATGGATCAGAAGCTTTTCGATGTTCAACAAAAGGAGCACCGTTCACTACGCTCATGCCAATTTTATCAAGGATTTTTTTTGAAAAGATTCCTGCCCATATATCATCAAAACGATCATATCCCCATTTTTCTCCCGATCTATTCTCACCCATAAGAGGAAAATAGAGTAGTGGCGTAATTTCTCTTATAAATGCGATATTCATGGAGCACATTGGATAAAATGTCCCTTCTGGAATAATTTGCAGAAAATGTTCAGCAAATTCTGCTTTAAATTCCAGGTTCTGAAGATGAGTTGGTCCGTCATGATCAAGTACATGTGTCCAAAGTCCGTGGCTTAAACAAACTCTAGCCTCTGTTCTGTTCAAGTATGGCATACCTCTGGTATACATGTGACGGATGTCAGGATATGAGTTCGTCCAATTTTTTGGAGTCTTTAGACTGAGATTTTTTTGATGTTGCTTGACAAGATTATGATTTTTTACAGGATAGCAGTCATCATCAATAGTAATGATTACTTTAGCACCCATTCTGTATGCCATAAGGAAACCGTAATTTCTAATTGCTGAAACCTTTCTTGGAATAATCCAGCTCTTATCGCCTAGGTCAGCATCAATCTCTTTCCATGAGTAGTGGTATCTTTTTTTTCCAACTTTTGGAATTTTGATAGTTTTTTTCTCTCTATCTTCACACACAATGAGAGTACAATCAGCAAACTGATCACTCCAGTCGTGTAAAAAATCAAGGTCTCTGATTGTTGGTATCACTATGAAAACATTAGTCATTTGACACATTATAAACAATTAACCTACATTCGCGTTGGAATCCGCGCACCAATAGTTAATAATTCTTTTTCAAA
>CAZDWQ010000082.1:0-3699 GCA_964509285.1 uncultured Pseudomonadales bacterium | reverse complement strand
ACGCTCAGCCAATATAATACTCGAGAGTAACCGTATTCTCTAAATAGCCCGAATTGGCTTGCTAAACACCTCATTTTTTCTCAAAACATTCGTACCGCGAAAATACCCTCAAAATCTTAATATCAAGACTATAGTTCATATATGTCCTACGGCATAGCTTTTTTGTATTATTACCCACCATAAGTTATTTATAAATAAACTATATATAGGTGCTTGTGCCTAGCGCGTCTCCTTTTCCTATACCTTATACTAAATTAGTAAAGCTTGGAATTGCTATAATGAATATACGATGATATGAATAAATACATAAGCCAAATGCTGATGGCATTACAGGCTAATATTGAGTATTTAAAACAAGAAGGAAATGACCAACTCAGAATTAAAAATGGTAATCTGCTTGAAACCATTGGTTCCATTTATATCTACGAGTTTGAATTAGAGTTTTTTCAAGACATTGACCCTGATACCGAAATAGACGTAAGAGTTAGAAATCAAAGTGTATCAGGCAAAGTAACTGCTGTTTCAGACAGAAAAATACAGCTTCAGCTTGAAGAAAATATTGGGACCAGTATCGCAGAGGCTAAGCTGTTAGTCTCAAGTTACTATTTACTAGAGCTACTACAAGAAAAGCTAAGTAAAGTATCAAGTGGAGAGCAAAAACTCACCTCACTAGCAGAAAAATCGTTCAAACTTCAAGAATTTTCTTCTTCAAGCGACGGAAATTATAACCCTCCTTATCACCCAAAATATCCTTTAAATGAGTTTCAAACTAAAGCTATCCAATTAGTCAGAGGGAGTGAGGTATCATTTATATGGGGTCCTCCGGGGACCGGTAAAACACAAACAATCGCAAGACTAATTGAATCCTGCATAAATTCGAATGAAAGTGTGCTTCTTATATCACATACAAATATTGCTACAGATGGAGCATTATTAAGAACAGTTGATTTACTTCAAGAAACTCAAGACTACAAAGAAGGAAAAATATTAAGAGAAGGTAAAATTTATCTCACTGACTTAAAAAATGATTTCCCCCGGGTTATACCCGAAGTAGCGTTAGAGAGTAAGGGAACACCAATTAGAAACGAGATTGAGTCTGTCTCCAAGCGTATTAATGAATTGTCTGTTAACGTTTCATACGCAGAGAATACAATAAAAAACTTTGAGAAACTTAATGACTTTGAGAGTGAAAAAAAACAAGCACTTACACAAATTGAATTACTCGAAAGCAAGAGTAACGAATTAAATAATCTAATACCTAAATATAAAGAAAACATAAAAGAACTCGAAGTCAAAATTGCAAAATGTCAAAAAAGTAATTCTTTAGTGAGGTTTTTATCAGGTCTAAATTTAGAGAATCTTGTTAAAGAAAAAGGCAATAACTTAATAGAGATAGAAAGAGCTGAACAAAATATTAAATCACATCAATTAAGGAAGGAAGATTGCGAAGAGAGACTCGAATATCTTAATAAAGAAATTGACAGCTTGAGAGATCAAACAAAGGGGCTTTCTTATAAAGAGAGTAAAAAAATAATCGAGCTCCATGAAGAAGAGGTAAAAAACTTGTATGAGCAAAGAAACGCACTAAATAAGCAGTTAGAAGAACTTTCAACCCAACTTATCCTTGACGCAAAAGTTATTGCAACGACATTAACCAAGAGCTATAGTTCAAAGATCGTTTTGAGCAGGACGTATGACTGTGTAATTCTTGACGAAGCTTCGATGGCACCACTTCCTGCAGTATATTTTGCATCCGGTCTAGCCCAAAAGAAAGTAGTAATTGTAGGTGACTTTTTTCAACTACCCCCAATTGCGAAACATAAGGTTTTAAAAGATAAGCACAAAACAGAACAAGAATTCCAACAAGAGGAAGCACTCGTTGAGAAATGGTTAAAATCAGACATTTTTAATATAGCCGGGATTGTTAGCGACATTAAGAGCGGCAATAAACCTTACTGGTTAGAACAGCTAAGAATGCAATTTCGAATGCATCCCGATATAGCTGACTTGATCAATCATCTCGTTTATGCCAAGTATGGAAAAGGATTTGAATTAATTTCCAGTGATACAGTTACATATAATGGAGAAAAACTTCTTACAGCGAAGCCTCTAGAAGGGGCACATCTTGGAATTTATGACACCAGCAGCATAGGCTCATTCCCCGGTAGAACCGATTCAGGCTCATATTACAATCTATACAATGCTCTTCTGGCGGTTCAGTTGGCTAAGGAGGCGGTAAAGAATGGTTACAAAACAATTGGAATAATATCTCCATTTAGACCACAAGCAAATTTAATTCAAAAGATGGTTAAAGATGAAGGGATAAATAAACAAGTAGAAGCAGATACGGTCCATAAATTTCAAGGAGGAGAAAAACAAGTAATAATTTTTGATTTAACTACGTCTGAGTCAACAAAATTAACAGATGATCAGCAAGTCGGTGGAGACGATGAAAAATTATTTAATGTGGCTTTTTCCAGAGCAAAGGAAAAATGCATTGTCATTGCTGATATTGAAAGAGTTAAAAAGAAACATAGTTCCTTATCAGAATTCAAAGATATATTAGATTATTGCATCAAAAAAGGATTTCCTGTAATCGACGCTAAGGATACAGTCAGTGGGTTTGGAGTTAAAGAACAATCTGAAAAATGGATGATGAGAATTAATAGCATAGAAGACATCGCCAAGGAAACTAAGAATTCCGATTTGTTTGATGAAACTGATTTTTACTCAAGTTTTATTAAGGACTTATTAAATGCTAGAAACGAGGTAATTATTGATAGCCCATATATTGCAAGTGAAAGAGTCAGAACCCTTATGCCTATTTTTAAACATTTACTTAACTTTGGGGTAAAAATAATTGTTATGACAAGAATACCCAAGGAACACGACAAGGCGATGAGGCAGCAAGCAGAACAAATAATTAAATCATTCGAAAATGAAGGTATTGTGGTGCTTCCTTTTGTAGGTTATGTCCACAGGAAAATAGCTATTATAGATAGAAATATACTATGGGAAGGAAGTTTAAATATATTATCTCAAAGAGAGAGCCATGAAATTATGAGACGATTTGAAGGACCCGCTACGAGCGAACAAATGATTTCATTCTTAAAACTTGATAAGAATTTAGGGAAAATGGGTGAATGTAAAATTCAACGATGTGAGAGCTGTAAAACACCTGGTTCATGGTATTGGACTGATAAAAGTAGATTCGGAGGCGTGTGGACGTTTTGCTTAACTGGTATGCACAAGCCCGGTGATAAGGCAAAGACAAGCGAAGAGCGTGAAGAAATAAAGGCAAATCTTACTAAGTTAAGAAAAATGAAAAAAAACTACACAGCTGATGGAGTTCCAATTTGCCCAGAGCATGAATTACCTATGGTTAAGCGTAAAAGTAGATTTGGAAAAGAGTTTTGGGGATGTAGTAAATATCCGCGTTGTAAAATATTGGAAAAGATTGATTAGTAATTCTGAATTATTATAATTTTATACTTCGTAATAAAGTAGCTACCACAGAAACCGAAACAAGCTCATCAGATTCTTGCGATCCAATTCGTTTTTGGAATTTTAGCTTTTGCTCCCATTTATTTTTTCAAGTTTTAATCATAATTATTATTACGACTAAAAGGGTCTTGACCGGCACCCTCAGTAGAAGTGGTATAATATTTGTATGAAGCATTGGAAAGAGGCGCATCATGG
>CAZDWQ010000081.1:0-3735 GCA_964509285.1 uncultured Pseudomonadales bacterium | reverse complement strand
ATTTGAAAAAGAATTATTAACTATTGGTGCGCGGATTCCAACGCGAATGTAGGTTCTCTAAAAAAGTACCGTCATATACACTGCCCCGCGCTACATTTTCAGGCAAACTGTAAGTGAGATAACTCAGTAGTTTTTGAGCGTTAGATTTATACACTGTTACCTCATTCACATCATAAATAAATGGAATTGGTTCACCAACGGCAAAACTTTTTACACGAGCATCTTGTGAAAACGGATTGTTATCTTTGATTATGTAGTATTGATCAAAAGCTCTGTCCATCTTGTCTCCATCCAAACTTCTGAGTCCACTACTCACTTGGACAGAAAAATAAGTTCCTTTAAATTTTTTATCAAACTTGTAGTGAAATTGTGTAGGATCTTCGGCATCAAGCTCCCATTTACCTTCAACTTTTGGTGCAAAAACAACATGGTGGTCCAACTCATGGATATCAACTGTATCATTAAACTGCAATGTAAATTGTGATGGCAAAGCTCCACTCCACTACCAACATATGCATTTATGACACGTAAAATTGGCACATTTTTGTATGAATCGACAAATGGTCGCTTTACCTGTTTCTTTTCGAAAACATCTAAGTAGATCATGCCTAGGGCAAGGTTAATGAGTAACATTCCTAGCAAAAAAAGCAATTTAGGCTCACTTTTTAACCGAGTCACTACGTTTTGTAAGGAATTTTTAAATTTTGAAAAAAAAGAAACAGTACCCAAGTTTTGAATTGTATCCATAGCTAAGATTTTACACCAACTTGGTTTGCTTGAATATTGTGGAAAGAGGTAAAGGTTTGTGATAGTAACTTGGCGGTAACTCGTGGGTCATCCGCCACGTTCATTTCATTCACTTGGCGGAGGTGGTGGGATTCGAACCCACGGGACCCTCACGAGTCAATGCTTTCCAGGCATTTGTGATAGACCACTACACGACACCTCCTAATGCTTCGATAGAAAATTTTGATATCTTTCCCAATGTTTCTGGTTATTAGGATGAAACAAGTTGAAAAATTTCAAAACTCCAGATGCATTATATATCATAACGCAATGTTTATTAATACTAGGTTTTATACCCGCTTGCTTTAAACCATCAAAAAAATTTTGTAAAAGTGGTTTCGAAAAATTACTGAAACAGAGATTAAAATGTACGTATTCGTGATTGAAAACTGTGTGCTTATGCAAAATGCTGCCTCCATCAGTATCGAAAAGACCTCTCATACATGATCTCAAAAATACTGGCTCATTTATAATCCAAGCAGGAATATCAACCTGGTTTTTTACCTTATTTCCAACCCGCAACCCAAACTTTTCTAAAATCTTTATAAAGTTAATACCACTGATAACGATCACAATAGCATTTTGGTTTTTTCGATTAATAAGTGTTGCTTCGTACCCAAACAGTTTACTAATTAGCTTTAAAACATATTGAGAATAGTTCGCATCATCTTGTTTGTGTAGAGTAATCTGACATTGACTCTCTGTAATTCCTCCATCTCCTAAAATAACTCCAATAAACTCAGCCAAATCTTCACTTTTTGGAGGATATTTAAATTGATTTGGAGTTATACAACCAAGTTTTTGGTAGTACTCAGGATTATCTCTTCGTCTTTGTTGAGAAATTTTTCCACCTTTTTTTCTCCCTTCAATTGTTCCAACAATACCATGTTTCTGACTTCGTATTTTTGCAGCTTTACTACCATAGAGTCTACCACTCCAGTTTTCTTCTCTTATTTCGACAATTTCCGGCAACAAAACATTAAAATTCTGAGATAGTTTTTGAATTCCGGACAGTGTTGGCAAAGTTTTAGCACTTACCCAATCTCTATAACTTCTCCCAGAAATCCCAAGTAATTTGCCCAAGTCAGAAGTTGATAGTCTTGATTTCTCCTTTATTCTATGAAAAAAGTTTTTTTGATGGTCTTTTGTAAAAAGAACTCTAGACATATAAGTTATGGCCTTTTCATATTTATAGCACCAAATTCTCAACAGCCTTCACCATATCTTCATTTCCAAGCAATCTATCTCTTTGCGCAAGCAACTCTTCTCTGGTGTACCACCTTGCATCGTAAATGTTTTCATCAGAAGGATTTTTTGTAATATCAATCTTTAAGTCACCGATCAGCTCACACTGATACCCAATACAAACGATATGAACGCCTTCTTTTTCTGGACTATCGTGTCCCTTTTCCCCAAGAACAAAATCCCACGCACCAACTACTTTTCCAACCCTAATACTCAAACCAATTTCTTCCATAACTTCACGTTTGAGGGCAACTTCTAAACCTTCTCCAAACTCAATACCTCCCCCAGGAAAATCAACAATTTCAACTGGATTAGTATCTCTATACACCAGCTCATGAATCATCAAAATTCTCCCCTCATGAACAATGAGTGCCTTAACTCCTGGGCGCATTCTCTTATTTGGTTTCAAGTGATCTGTGGACATATGGTTTATTATAACTCGCAATTACTTTGCAAACCCATTCAATATCTTCTTTTGTAACATGTAGTCCCATAGGCAGGTATATTATTTTTTGTTTTTCACTCCAGACACTGTCATTTAATTCAAAACGAAGTAGTAGATTTTGACTTCGAACATACTCTAAAAATTGTTCTGCAGTTTCTAAATTGACACCCAATGGAAAACCACGTAACTGCGAATAATCAGGTTCTAAAAATGGAATTTCAAAAAAATATTTTGAATTAAAAAGTAGCCCCAATAATTTTTTGTATAAATCTACCTGCTCGATTTTCTTTTTATATATTTTTTCAATATCTATCTTACTAGATAACCAAGCCATACCAAGAATTCCAGAGGCAGGTAACTTGTGGTCTCCAATTACGTCATACCCAAATTTCATCATGTACTCTGCTGCTCTGTTTCCATACTTTTGGATAGTCGAATTTTGGGTGTAGTACACAATACTCAAAAATAACTGCATTACCAACCATAAAAAGAATACTTTAAATTTATACCATGCAGTTAAAAAGCTAGTTTTTGTTGAAACTTTTGGAATAGGTTTTGTAGAGTATACCCAGCTTCCTTGCAACGGCACCACTTTCCGTAAACTATCTATAATATAGTGACTTTCTGTAATGAATCTGATATTTTCTTGGTCAATAACTCTATGGACACAATCTTCTATTAAAATTGTATTTTTTGGTAAAAACTCTAACCAGTTTTTTGAATTTTTAAGTAGTTGATTTGTGATACCAACTGCATGAAAAATTATTGTAACAGCTGGTTTATATTTTTTTAATTTTAATATAAAGTCACTTTCACTTGGCTGTAAATATCTGTCAACTGCATAAGTTTTGTATGTTAATCCATGAGCCTGCATATTATCAATCACATCACCACAAAAAAATTCGGGAACTAAAACCGTAGAATTTTCTGCAACTTTGTGGACTTGCAACAACTGCCATAATGCGTCTTCCCAGGAAAGATAAAATTGTTTGTTTACCTTTTGTCCAATATTTTTTTCCCCAACACTAGTAGTAGCTTTAGAAAAAAATGCTGGAATAAGTGGAGGTTGAATCGGAAGCATAGACAAAAGTTTTTGGTTAATAATACAGGCTAGTAATTATACATCAAAATATACAAATAAGCTTGATTATTAAGACATCAGTGGTATAATACTTATAGGTTGTTTTAATCTGTTGCAATGCGCACCTCAATTCGCAGTTGAAGTGCACCACTTTTGTAATTTAGTACTTTGTAATTGA
>CAZDWQ010000080.1:0-3882 GCA_964509285.1 uncultured Pseudomonadales bacterium | reverse complement strand
GCTGCTGACAAGATGCATGTTGGTCGTGATAGGGTTGGGGGTCGTTCGTTTCTCAGCGGTATCAAAAATGGTGCTCTTGAAGACGATATTCATATAGTGCTCAACTCTTTAGTGGTACGCTCTAGTTGGTATCTTGGGGTTCGTCGATTTATTTGGCATTTGGACTTCAGTGTTGATCAGTTAGAAGAAAAGTTTGAGAGTTTCACGACTGGAAATCAACGGTTATATCTTCCAAAGTTATTTCAAAAAGTATTTATTGGCAAAGGAACTCTGTACAGAGAATCTTTCGCAAAACTATTCAATGATATTTATGGGAATCGTATGAGGATGGCGGCAAAGTGTATTTTTCTGTTATTTCCTCATATTTCTGAGTTTACAGTTGAGTTGGCAGACAACGATACCAGAGCAAAAGTTGGCAGTGGCAAGATGATAGTTACAACTTTGACTCGAAAAGAATTGTTCGCGAAAAAATAAAATTAGGTAATCAAGCTGACTTGGTCAGAACAGTCCTTGGGTAAACGAGTATATTTTACTTCTTCAGTTCGAGGGCGTACAAGTTTTGAGGAGTTTCTGGACTAAAACTCGTAAGAATGACAAGTCTATCGCCATTTGGCCAAGGGTAGACAAATTTTTCTGAGAATGGTCCTGAGTAGAGAGTTGTTTCGTTGGTTGTATCGTATTCCATGATTTTAACTGTATTATTTTCAACGAAAATTAAGTGTTTTGAATCTGGAAACCATTGCAAAGTATTTGCAAATGCACTTGTATGATAGACATTGAAGTTTGTAGCGGTTTGAGCGCTCGTTGTTGCTTGTAGTGTTTGGAATGCACTTGGAGAAGCAGAAATGAGTGGAGAGTTTTTATCAAGGAGGTCATAAGCTAAGAGTAATTTGCTTGCGGTTTGAGCGCTTGCGGTTGCTTCATCGCCAACTTTGAAGTTTCTATCTTCTTCGCTATCGTAGACATAAATTCTTCCAGCAACCAAGCTTCTTTCTTCTGGCTGCGTACTACTAGATGGAATAGGAGGGACGAGTTTTTCTGGAATTACCAAATCTTTAGTTGCGGTGTACATAATACGTTTCTTGTCTGGTGAGATGTACACATTTTTTGCACTGCTTGTTGCGATTTCGATGATTTCTGGAGGGAATTTCGAAAAGTTATCTCTTTCTCTGAGGTACATTTCTTGTTCCCACTCAGATAAGATTTGTTTTTTTCTGAATGAAATATCTGTGAGAGAGTCAAGAGTATTTAGTCTGGTAATGTCAAGCAAAACTTCACGATCTTCGGCAATTAAAATAACTTCACTACTGTCTGGTGACCAAATAAATTTTGCAGTTTCTAGGTCAAAACTGAGCGACTCGTCACTGATTTGGATTGGTTCTTTTTGAAACGTAAAAGCGTTGTTGCTCAGCTCAAGCAGATACAACCCATTTTTTCGTTCACTTGTGTTTGAGTGGCCATAGTAAATAATTTTTTGTCCGTCTGGAGAAGGAGAAAGATTCAGTGCCCCGTTATAAGTAAGGGTGGTAAGACTTGGAGCTTTTGGAAATAAAATAGCATTTGTTTGGACAACGAGTTCTTTCTCAATCTTTATTTTTTTCTTCCATGCGTTATAGCCATCTTTTACAATTTCAACTTCGTATTCTCCTGGTTCGAGATATACAGTATCATCAGTAGCTGTGATAAGTTTGCCATCAATCAGGACTTCTGCTGCAGTTGGAAATGAGTTTGCAGATAAAAGCCCAGTTCCTTGAACGAAACCTTTATCTGTAAGTCTAAAGTTACCTTTTGCGTAAGTAATTGCGAGTCCAGTTCCGATGAGAATGAAGAGTGCAGAAAGCAGTGTGTATAAAAAGCGTTTGTTGACCTTAGACTTCATACAGGTATTATATATCTAACTGCTGAAAGAATCTAAATGAAAATTCCTATATTTGAAAAATTAAATAAAAAGATTGGAATTGACCTCGGAAGTTCTCGTACAAGAATCTGGGTTGATGGATCTGGAGTTGTCATTGATGAACCAACTTGTATAGCCTTTGATAAGAAGAGTAAAACTGTTTTGGCTGTCGGAGATGCGGCCGCTCAAATGGATGGGCGCGTAGGTGAGCACATTGAAGTTTCTTACCCCGTAGTTGGGGGAAAAATCTATGATATGTTGGCAACAACAACTCTTTTGAAAATCTGGTTGAATCAAGTTGTGGGCATGATCGCTTTATATAATCCGATTATTATGGCCAGTATACCTGTGTCAGCAACACAAGCCGATCGAGAGATTACTACTCAAGTTTTGTATGCACTTGGTGCCGGTGAAGCGTATACGATTGCACAACCTTTGGCGGCAGGGATTGGCGCTGGAGTCCCTATTGCAGATGCTTCTGGTAGTTTTCTCCTTCATTTAGGAGCAGGGTTAGTAGAAGGGGTGATTGTTTCTCTTGGGAGTGTCATAGTATCTCAGTCAAGTGAATATGCGGGAGAATATCTAAGTAACTCGATTTCCCTTTTTACTCAAAAAAATTTAGACTTAAAGATTAGTAAAAAAACTGCGAGCACCCTAAAAAAAGAGGTGGTGTCTATTGAGTTTAATTCCCAAAGAGAAAAGTTGGTTGCAGGTCAAGATACTGTCGATGAGAGTCCAAAAGAGTTACTGGTGAAAAGTAAAGACTTACTTGGGCACACAGTAAGTTATATGGAGAAAGTTGAAGAACTTGTGGTGAGTTTGTTGTCTAAAATGCCACCTGAATTAGCTGTTGATGTTATAGATAAGGGTTTACTGCTTACTGGTGGTACTGCAAAGCTACACGGCATTGAGATATTTTTTGTCGAAAAATTGGGAATTCCTGTGAGTGTTGTAGATAACTCAGATACAGCAGTGATTGATGGTATCGGCCAAGCGCTTGAAAACCTTGATTTATTTAGAAAGAGTTTGGGGTATCAAGAATAAGAGTTTCTTGACTATTAGCCATGGTAAAAACTTACCCTTGTGAAACAAATTTTCTAAATTGATTTCCCCGGTCTTGGTAATCTTCAAAAAGGTTGAAGCTGGCACTCGCAGGACTCATCAACACAATATCTCCTGATTGAGCAGATTCTTTGGCGATGTGCACGGCTTGTTGCATCGAGGAAACGAGAGTATAGGTGAGTTCTCCCATATTGTTGTTCAGACGTTGTTTAACTTCATCAAGAATGATCTCTCCAGTATCTGGAAGCAGAATAAGGTGTTTGATTTGGTGATCAACGATAGTCTGAGCAAGATTTGAGTAGTCGAGACCACGGTCAAATCCGCCTGCGATTAAGATAATAGGGTTATTCTTGAAGCTTTCTATTGCCGCAATGGTAGCAACAGGAGTAGTTGAGAGAGAGTCGTTGTAGTAAGAGACGCCGTCAATTTGTTCAATCAGTTCTAGACGGTGTGGGAGGCTCTTGAATGTTTCCAGTCCACGGGCAATATCTTGGTTAGAAACCCCTAAGTATTTTGCGATCACGACTGCGGGTAGTGTGTTACTGATTGTGTGTTGCCCGATTAAGGGAATTGTATCGAGGTCGGCAATTTTTTCTCCGCCAAAGGTAATCCAGTTATTTACAATGTTTCTTTTGAAGTTGAAAGTGAGCTGTTGAGCTTGTGAAAGGTGGGCAATCTTTTTTGGAATATAAAGCTCTGAATCGAGGATGGCAAAATCGCTTTCCTCTTGGTAAATACAGATGTGCGATTTTGCTGCCACGTACTCATTGAAACTCTCATAGTAGTCGAGGTGCTCTGGCGTAATATCAAGAATCACTGCATAATTCGGACTATGTGTCATGTCATTCAGCTGGTGGCATGAAAGTTCTAGCACAGCAAAAACAGGATAGTTTGTAGCATTATTTTCTGCCGTATCTACGATG
>CAZDWQ010000079.1:0-3926 GCA_964509285.1 uncultured Pseudomonadales bacterium | reverse complement strand
TATTGAAAACAAAAATAATGCAAAGGTTGCACTCAGTGGTGTGAGTAATAAAATCGAATATATTTTGTAACGCTCTGGTATAATTCCATCACTATGAATAAACCAATAATAGAAAAACAAATCGATTGGAAAGACTACGAACTCGTTGATAGTGGTGATGGTGAGAGGCTAGAACGATTTGGTAACTTTATTTTAAGAAGACCATATCCTGAAATTCTCTGGCACAAATCACAATCAGAAACTGTTTGGAATAGTGCAGATGCAGTTTTTACAAAAACTGGTGGTGATAAAGGGAACTGGCAAACAAAAAAACAGCTACCGGAATCTTGGAAGTTACCATGGAACGATGTGGTTGCAATGGTGCACCTTTCTCCATTTAAGCACACCGGAGTTTTTCCAGAACAAAGTGCACATTGGTCATGGATGAAAGAGCTGATAGCAAAAAGAAAAATTGAAAAACCGGAAGTCCAACCACAGATTTTGAATTTGTTTGCATATACGGGAATGGCTAGTGTAGTTTGCACTAAAGCTGGCGCAAAAGTTACTCATGTTGATTCTTCACGATCTTCTATTGGTTGGGCAAAGCAAAATCAGCTGGCTTCTGGACTTGATGAACGATCAATTAGATGGATCCTAGATGATGTCATGAAGTTTGTGACAAGAGAAGTAAGGCGTGGAGTGAAATATGATGGCATAATTATGGACCCACCAGTATATGGTCATGGAGCATCTGGAGAAATTTGGGACTTCAAAACTTCGTTTCCAAGGTTGCTAGAATTATGCAAACAAATTTTAGTTACAGATCCAGTATTTGTTTTGGTTAACGCGTACGCGGTTGATCTTTCCGCCGAAAAACTAGGAAACATTCTTCAAGAAAAAATGGGATTTAACGAAGATACGGTTGAGTGTGGAGAATTAGTGTTAGAAGAATCAGGTTCTCAAAGTAACCAGCCTCGGTTGCTTTCTACTGGAATTTTTGCTCGATATAGCAAAAATAAGCGGGGCTATCTGGCTATTTGATTCATTTCATGGTAAACTAACAGGCTGTTATGGCAAACGAAACGATCATTAATTTTACTGATGTACATTTTGAATATGGCTACCATAGAGAAATCTTGGAAGGAGCTAGTTTTAGTGTTCGCCAAGGCATGAAAGTTGCATTGATGGGTCAAAATGGCGCAGGAAAAAGCACCATTTTTAAACTAATTACTGGTGCTCTCAAACCTCAAACCGGTACAATATCAGTAAAAAAGGAATTAACAGTTGCAACTGCACACCAAGTTATTACTCCTGAGGAGCGGGAACTAACGGTAGAAGCATTTTTTCAAAAAGTATGTCCTGTTGAGTCTCATACTCTCAAAAAAAGAATGAGTGAAGTTTTGGATGCGGTTAATTTGACTGTTTCTACAGAAAAAATAATTAAGGATTTATCAGGCGGGCAACAAGCTCGATTGCTTTTAGCTGCAGCTCTTATTCAAAAGCCGGACATTTTATTATTAGATGAACCTACCAACAATTTGGATCAAGAAGGCATTGGTCATTTAATGGTTTTTCTGATGACTTACACAAAAACAGTTTTAGTTATTTCTCACGATGCTGATTTTTTAAATACGTTTACTGATGGTGTTTTATATTTGGATAATTTCACTAGACAAGTTGAGCAATATGTCGGAAACTACTACGACGTGGTTGAGCAGATAAAAATTCGAATCGAAAAAGAGAACAGCAAAAATGCTCGCATGGCAAAAGAAATTCAAGAAAATAAAGAAAAAATTAACTTTTTTGCACATAAAGGTGGGAAAATGCGTTTAGTTGCTAGAAAAATGCGCGAAAAAGTTGAGGAATACGAAAGTGAAAAAGTTGATGTTCGTAAAGAAGATAAAACAATTCGTTCTTTCAACATTCCGGTTCAAGTAGAGTTACCAGCGACAATTATGACAATTGATTCTTTTACCATTATGGAGAATCACAAAGAAATTACCAAACAAACAAAGGTATTATTAGGTAAAAGAGATCATTTACTAATCAAAGGTCCAAATGGGATTGGCAAGACTACATTAATTGAATCTTTGGCAAATGGTACAGCACCAGGTGCAAAAATTAGTCCTGGAGTTCGGGTTGGCTATTATAGACAAGACTTTTCCACTTTGAATTACGATCATACAGTGCATCAATCACTAGTTGAAGCAATGTTATCAAATGATGGTAGTGGCACAGAAGAGTATATGCGCTCGGTAGCATCTGGATTTTTGATTACCTCGCGCATTATTAACACAGAAATTCGCGACCTCTCTGAAGGTCAAAAAGGATTAGTCAGTTTTGCTCGTTTAGTTTTACAAAAACCGGGGTTACTGATTTTAGACGAACCAACAAACCATATTAATTTTAGACATTTACCAATAATTGCCAAAGCACTCTCAGAGTACGAAGGGGCGATGATTTTGGTTTCTCACGTTGAAGATTTTGTGTCGCAAATCAGAATAGATACAACGTTAGATTTAGAAAAATAATTTTTCGCCAATAGTTATAGTACAAAAAAACGCAACTTTTTAAGAGCTGCGTTTTTCTTTATAAATTTTAAATTAATTAGTCAACAAAACTTAGCGCAATACCTGTTTTATTTGCTCTCCCAGTTCTACCAATACGGTGGATGTAATCCTCGTATGTCTGTGGAAGATCGTAGTTAATAACGTGGGTGACGTTATCAATGTCTAATCCTCTAGAAGCAATATCGGTAGCTAATAAAACTTGAATAGCATCTTTTTTAAATTGAGCTAAAGCTTTTTGGCGTTGTGCTTGTGATTTGTTGCCATGAATAGCAGCAACTCTAACACCTCTATTCAATAAAGCTTGAGATAATTTATTCAAACCGTGTTTGGTTCTACCAAAGACTAAAACTTTTTCAAAACCTTCTTGGTTTAATAATTCATGTAACAGATCAACTTTTGATTGTCCGTTCACTTTGATAATATCTTGATTCACATTTGCAGAAGCTTTTTGTGTTTCGATGGTAACTTTGACAGGATTGTATAAGAATTGATGCACAACATCTTGCAATTTAGCTGGCAATGTTGCTGAGAAAAATAAAGAATGTCTTTTGTTTGGTAACTTAGAAATAATGTATTTCACATCTTGAATAAAGCCCATATCAAACATATGGTCGACTTCGTCTAAGACGATACTCTCGAATTCATTCATGTTAATGATGCCGCGTTTTTCTAAATCGATTAATCTTCCTGGAGTTCCAATGACAAAGTCATTATCTCTTCGTAAAGAATAAATTTGATTAGACATAGAAGCGCCACCAATACACAGAGTTGAGTACAACTTCATGCCTTGAGCAAAAAGTTTAAACTCATCTTGAATTTGAACAGCTAATTCTCTTGTTGGAGCAATAATTAATGCTTTTCCAGAGTTTTGATAGATTTTATGTATCAAAGGAATTAAAAAAGCAGCTGTTTTACCAGTTCCGGTGTTTGCAAGACCGATAATATCTCTGCCTTGTAACAGGTGAGGAATTGCTTGATCCTGAATTGGAGTTGGGGTGACATAGCCACGTTTAATAATATTTTGTCTGAGTGGTTCACACACGTCAAAGTCAGCAAATGCATGCTGTGTTTGATATGCTTGTGGAGCCACAGGATTTACGACTGCTTGTTTCACAAGCATTGAAGGATCAAAAGAACTTTGTTGTCTTCTTGATCTGCCGAAACCTCTATTGGAATTGTGGTTAAAATTTTGGTTGCCGGAATTTCTATTAGAATTGCGACCAGAATTACCTGAATACCTGTTTGGTTGGTTGTACATATACTTCTTTCATAAGGCATAAGGCAAGAAGTAAGACAAAAACAGTATACGCAAGCTTAAACCTAAATATTTATTCTATTCTCTTGAACAGAAGCAGTAAGTATAGCATACTATCACTA
>CAZDWQ010000078.1:0-4110 GCA_964509285.1 uncultured Pseudomonadales bacterium | reverse complement strand
CCAATCAATGAAAATTAACTAAAAAACCACCTCGTTTTTTCTATTAACTCAATAACTAGTAATTTTTTCAAAGTAAAGAAGACTATCTGCACTATATTTAACAGTACTCTAAAAATAAACTTGGTCTTATAATCACAACTGATATGGTGGATAAAATACTTAAATCAATCATAGAATCTGACAAAAAAAAGTGGAATTCAGAATTGGAAGTAGCAAATTTTGTAGCATCTTACTGTTCAATGACCAATATATCGTCAGTTTTGGAATTTGGAACTTACAGAGGCTTAACTCCCTATATTTTATCAAAATTGGATACCATAAAAACTATAGTTACAGTTGATACGGTGGATAATTTTTCTAGCGTTTTGAAAAAAATTGAGGACAAGTACGCTCAAAAGATTACTTTTCTACATGCAAATACCAACGATGTAAATAAGTTAGTTAAGAAACAATACTTTGACTTGATTTACATTGATGCAGATCATTCTTTAGAGTCAGTGTTTATGGATTTTCTAAGTGCTATTAACTACTGCAAGTGTGGTTCGACAATTTTTTTCCATGACGCAAAGAGCAATGATTTTGGAGTTGTGCTATTTATTAACTTTTTAAATAAATTTAATAAATTAACTTTTAATCGTTTTTTTTCGACTTTAACTTTGGATACACCCAAGGGTAGTGGTTTATCACTTGTCCAAACACACTGGAATAGAGAAGTCATAAAAAAGATAATTGCATTTGTCTTTTCTGTTAGACTCTATCTTTACTTAAAGCTTAAAAAATAATTGAGAGAACTGGTAGTCAATCATTAATCATCTAAAGTAACCTTTAAAAACTTTGAAGATTTTGTGAAATAGAGATCATAGCAGTTTGTCTTTTCTGCTATGTGTTCTGCTAAACGGAAGGCTTCTGGAGTCATATGTGAGCTTTCTTCATAGTCAGCTAAATAAGTGTTCTTAAGTATGTTTTTTATAGCGTCAATCTTATCTAATTTTGTTTTTTTATCAACTTTTGATTGAATGAGAAAATGTAGTGATTCAAGTTCCCAATGATTATTTTCATAATATGTTTTTTCTTTTTCAATAAATGGAGTACTAAACACAGTTGGTTTGTTTTTCTTTTCATCCATATGTATAAGCACTGAATCGTCACAAGGCTTTAAATAGTTACTCTTTTGAGCAATGTTGGAGGTGGTTGATTTTCCTGCCCCTGATACTCCAGAGAATGCGTATATTTTATTATCCGAGACTATGCACGAAGCATGCAACATTAAAAAATTATGTTTTGATAATTCACTTGCAATTGCTGTTTTAAGTCTCCAGTCAATCTGCAAGACAGCATCATCAAGTGTTGCAGAACTTTTTTTGGGAAACTCAATCTTGACAGAGTTTCCATTTTTGTACGGGAAACAATAATCACGTACGCCTTTTGTTGAAATTTCGATATCTAGTAAGATATTGACAGGTTTTTTAACTAAAAAGGAAGAATAATGTTCTTTGAATACCCGAAAAAAACCAATGTTGTCAAAATGAACAGAAAAACAAAAACCACCTAAACAAAAAATAAAACGATACATTAACGCAATATCAAAAAAGATGACTAACTAGGATTACTGGTGTATAAAACCAATTGCTCAACTTTTTCAGCAGGTGCAGAATACTTTTTTTTCATATTTCATCCCCTTCAATATGTATTAGCTTTTCTTCTTGATAAAGAGTAACAAAATTTTCTATGTCTGTCAACACTTCGATTTCTTTGGCATCATATTTCTTTAATATTTCTTTAGCTAAAGAATCAATAGTTTTTGGGTGCTCAATAAGTGTCCATATCATACTTGCAGTTTCATTCAGTTCTCTCAGCTTCGAGTTATTTTGATCTAAAAGAAGAACCTTAGAATCAATAATTTTAAAAGGAATATTGTTATTCCTCTTAATCATTTTACTTTTTAAATTCATGGCTTTTTTCCTGTGAAACTAGTACTAATCTCTGATATGTGCTCCCGATATTGATAATTATAGTATCAATTAAGAATAAAAACATCAGGAAAACCAATGAAATCTGATTTTTTTTTGTGTAGAGACATATTATTTTTTTAAGTTTATTATTGTATTTAATTTTTTCTAATTTGATAGCAGTATTCTTTGTCTTTTGATCAAAGTTTTTCTCAAAGATTGTGTTGAGAGGAAAGAGCTTTTTAATTGTTTTATCCAATATTTCTTTGTTATTCGCTATGCTCCTACCCGTAAAGAAACGTTTTTTTATGAAGTTATACGATGAAGTCAGAAAGTGATGGAAAACTTTAACATTCATAACAACTATTCCTGTATACCCTAGATGAGAAAGGCGAAATCCCAGATCTCTATCTTCACCAAAATGAAATTGATCAAATTCTTCATCAAAAGCAGGTTTAACTTGATCATATTGTTGCCTACTAATTATTGCATTTTTTGTATCAAGATAGTTTTTTATGATGAAGCCTTTTTCTTCAATACTTATTGTGTTGAGTACGTCTGCTAGAACAGCGAAGTACAGATAGTTAGCAATCAAACTTTTGTAATTTTTGTTATAACTAAAACCCTGGATATAATGTTTTTTCAAAAGTTGTTTATTTTTAATAATTTCTTCTATCCAGTCTTGAGAAGCGATACAATCATCATCAATAAAGGCAAAAATATCACCATGTGCATAGGACAGAGCAGTATTCCTGGCTAGTGAGATGCCTTTGTTTCTAATATATAAATATTTGATATTAAGTTTATATTCAAACACCTTTACGACGTCTTTTGTTCTGTCTGTTGAGTTGCTGTCTGCAATGATAACTTCAAATGGTTGGTGAGTTTGTCTAGCGAGGGATTTAAGGCAGAGATATAAGTACTGAGCTCTGTTTCTTGTTGGAATTATTACGGAGATTTTATTCATTATTGATTACAACTAAATTAGTTTTTTTTAGGTTCACTATTTGAATCTTTTCTTTAATGTTTTTTAATTCAAGCGCTAGGTTTAATGCTACATCCTGTGATTTTGAACTTGTATTAATAATCAACTTGCCATCATTTGCTAGATGTGTGATTATTTTTTTCACCCACTTTTTTGTTAGAAAGAAATTTGAGTTATCTGTTTTTTGGGTAAATAAATCTTGCACAATATAGTCATACTTTTCATTTTTTTTAAAAGTATATTTTTTCGCATCAGTTTTGGTTTGAACGATTTTTTTATTAATTGAAAAAGGTATGAAGAATTTTTTTGCCACAAAAATCATTTCGGAATCAATTTCAAGCACTTTGTGTGATGATTCTGGATGTAAATGGTTTAGCAGAATTGGTGTAGAGCATGCACCTCCACCAATATGCAAGAATGTAAGATTTGATCTTTTACTCTCAATAATTTTTTCTATACCAGACAAATACAAGTTGTTTTCCGGGTTATTGATATCTATTGCAGATAATACACCAAAATCATTTGTGATGGTCCTTATATGTTTATGTATCCACGGGTTTATTGAATCGACTACTCTTTGGTTTTGGCCATTGATCGAGAATTCATTGATCAATATATTGTAGCCATATTTTCTAATACAATAGCTGAAAAACAGTACTGTTAATCCTAGTATGATGATAAAAGTGAATTTGCTTAAAAATATTGTTGTACAAACTAATAAAAACACTAACAAGATTTTTTTGAGCCCCATCTTTGGTTTTTCTAGCCAAAATGAAATAAACATAAGTTTTATTTAGAGTATAATTGATATGTTGAACGCATATTAAATCCGTTTATAGGAGAAATTATATATGAAATTAGTACAAAATCATCAAAGAAAAGTGAAATAACACACCCTTTTACTTATCAATGCGTACATTTGGTGCTTTTTTCCACAAAGTAATAAACTATGACTGAGAGTTCGGTTACAATCAAATCATTTGGGACAAGTATGTTTCCACTCATTTCATCGGGTGATGATATCAAAATAGAGTTGCTGTTCTGCTTTGAATTGTTGCAAGTTGGTGACGTTATTGCTTTTAAAAATGGAAATATTATAACAGTTCATCGAATCATAGGTCAGAAACTTAAGTTCGCAATGGAATCCGCGCACCTCAGTACAAGAGGTAAAATATG
>CAZDWQ010000077.1:0-4262 GCA_964509285.1 uncultured Pseudomonadales bacterium | reverse complement strand
CCTTTCTGCGGTATTCTACCGCATTAAGTGGTGCACTTCGTTTGCGAACTCATCGCAACTAAAAACTGAAACAACCGACTGTTCTTTAACATACCGCGTGATTAATTTAGATTTTTAGACGTTGACCCGTCCTTGTTGAGTACATACATTTTTGTGCATTCAACAAGGGCGAGCAACAAACAAAAAAATCCCAAATAGTTGCTCGCTCAAATTTTTTTCTACAAGGAGTAGATCATGAAAAAGTTGAAAATAGTTTTCTTACTGGCCGGCCTAATCGGCCTGGCCTTATGGTTGGCAGGGTGCACACCAAATGCTCCCGCAACCACCGAGCCGGCGGCGCCGGCGACAACTTATACCGTTTCCAATGATGACGGCAGTGTAACTGCCGAAATCACTTGGAACGGTGCCGGTAGCTGGACCGGCAATACCAATCCAGTTATTGAGGGCACGCCTTGTGCCCAGTTGGTCGGTACCCAAATGCACTTCTTTTACGGCATGACCAAAATCGCCGTCGAAGAGTTGCAGAATGGTGCATCCACCGGTCAGTTGGTTTTAGAGCCTGGTTGGACCATCACCTCAACCAAATAGGCGTATGAACGAATAAGGCAGTTGACTTCCTTAAAAGGAACTCAAAAAGTGCAAGCAACAATTTAAAAAAATCACGCGGTATGCAAATTTTACAAAAAAATTATTTCAAGAATTTCTGTATCTTCAAATATAAGTTATCAATTTTGGCAACATGATGTTGCGCATCTAACTTATCTTTTTTAAGTTGTCTTTTGAACTCACCAAAAACTATTTCCCACTTTGTCATCGCGGTAATCGGCACAGAAATAATTCTTAAAAACGGCGGTTTGTTTGCCAACAGTAGATCAGCTTTTGCAGAATTTTTATCAAGATAAAAAACTAATAAGAAATTATTTTTCAACGAAAGAATTTCAGCCCAGCTCTCATCTAACCTAACTCCAACATATTTAACAGCCAGCTCTTTTTCACCAAAACCTTCAATACTCCACTCAGAAGCCTTAGTCACAATCCCAGCTTTTTTCATGTTTTGGATCAAAGTATTGATAACGGTTCGGTTCATTTCTTTGCAGTCTTACTCAAATTTTCAAACGAAGTTTTATTTTCCACTGCTAGCTTAATAACTTTTCCCAATGTTTTTAAATTCAGATCTTCAATTTTCTTAAATCTAATACAACTTTTTCCCACACTGACTTTTCCAAGTTCATCCTTATATTTTTCAGCAATGTACTCACCATCAACAAGAGCGCAAACATACAAGCTAATGTAATTTTTTTGATTCGCGAGTGCAATCAGTGGCCAATCCTGAACTTCCTTTTTATAATTTGTATAT
The DNA here is from genome assembly GCA_964509285.1 of uncultured Pseudomonadales bacterium. Classification (GTDB taxonomy): domain Bacteria; phylum Patescibacteriota; class Microgenomatia; order UBA1400; family PJMF01; genus VFLK01. Next base: position 2,905 of record CAZDWQ010000077.1, on the reverse strand, counting down.
TTCATCCTACCATACCCAAGCATGTTATATGCAAAAAACACCTCAAAGTCTGGCATAATTTTTTGAACAAATCCATGTAAAAATTCAAAGTCTTTTTTACGGTCTTCGGGCACGGCATCTATGTACTCTGCTATTGAATGGGATTTATTTTTTTTAAACATGTTCATAAGTACCTAATAGTATATATGGAAAAATTTGATTATGAGGGCTAGATTTTTGCCCATATATCTACTAAACTAGAAAAATGAAACAATTTAATTCCTTTAAACCTATCGGTAAACGTACAGTTAGTATTGTTTTTGCCGCAATTGTTTTGTCTGCAATTACTTTAACCGCTTGGCAGTGGCAACAAATCCAAAAAATTCGACAAGAAAAACTAGAACAGGAGCTCATTGCTAACGAGGTTAAAAATACTCTTACCGAAGTAGAAACTGAACTAAAAGATTTACAAAATTCAGATCCTCATAAGACGAACAGAGAACTTCAAGAAAAAATAACTATCATAGAAACTACTTATGAAGAACTGATTTTTACCTATGAAAAAATTAATGACTTTGAAAATAGTAATTATCCAAAAAACCAAGTTGCGGAGCTACGAAAGCTTTTTGCAAACTTACTAAACCAAACTTCTAAACAAGAGTATGAAGCTGTTATCGCTTCTTTTGCTGAAATTAATAAAAAAATTGCCGAATATGAAGCAGAGCAAACAAAAAAATTACTTGCTACAACACAGGCTCAGACCCAAACACAAACTGGCGGTACAACCACCACAGCTGGACCATCTGCCCCCGCATCCAACGATCCACCAGGAAATGGCTACAATCGTCAGCTGGTAACTAGTGATGCTGGTCAATTTACCGTATCTATTGTTGCTGGTGACCTTGGAAGTACCAGAGTTATTGTCGATACAGCTTCTAGTCAGGATTGTGGTAACGATTGCCCAGTACTCTCACTTGGCGATTATGTGGCACGAAATAATGCCTATGCTGGAATCAATGGAAGTTATTTTTGCCCCGCAAGTTACCCAACTTGTGCTGGAAAAACAAATACCTTTGACTTACTTGTTATGAACAAAGATAAAGTCTACTTCAACTCAGAAAATAATGTATATAGCACTAACCCTGGAGTTATTTTTAGCCCCGGTTCTGTGCGTTTTATTGGACAAGTTTCTGGTTGGGGACGTGATACTGGTATTGATAGTATGCTCTCCAACTACCCGCTCTTGGTTTCTGACGGAACTGTAGTTTTTGGAGGCGATGATGATCCTAAAAAAGGGAGTAAAGGTAATAGAAGCTTCGTATCTAATAAAGGCAATATCGTTTATATCGGTGTGGTACACTCTGCCACTGTTGCAGAAGCAGCTCGAGTCATGAAAGCAATGGGTATGGAAAATGCACTTAACTTAGACAATGGAGGTTCAACAGCCCTCTGGTTTGGAGGATATAAAGCAGGCCCAGGCAGAGCAATACCCAATGCAATTTTGTTTACACTTAAATGAAAAAAATAACCACGCGATTTAATCCAATAATCACAACTATACTATTAATCTCATGATGAATTCAAAAAAATATCATCCTGTCTTAAATTTGGCAGGAACCTCATTTCTAAAAGCAATTGCCATTTTAGCTGTGCTTTTGATTCATATTCTCTCTAGCATTAAACCGTCGCCATTTATAAATGAGTCACCATACCAATTACTTGCTGTTTGTTTGGATCAGTTGGCGAGAATTTCAGTCCCATTATTTGTAGCAATTTCTGGATACGGACTCGCACTGAGTTATTCTGAAAAAAAATTTGAAATTATAAGTTTTTTTACACGACGAGTGTGTAAAGTGTTACCTTTATATATTCTTTGGAGCTGTATCTTTGCTATCGTGTTTTATCTTTTTCCAGCTTGGGCTCCTGCAACAAAACAACCAGACTTTGGATGGCAGCTGCTTTTAGGCAGAGCCGACTATCATTTGTATTTTGTACCGATGATTTTTCAACTCTATGTATCTTTTCCAGTGATTTTGTATTTTTTTAGAAAGTGGCCACTTGCTACCTTATTACTAGCAACTTTGATTCAACTTATTTGGTGGTGGTTTTTTAGTTATCAAGGACTCACGGTAACTTCATGGAGATATTTTGCGGGTGATGGCGAACAATATTTATGGATGACAAATTGGATTGCCTACTTTGTTTTGGGAATGTATTTGCCAAAAATTTGGAATTTTTTTGACAAGAGTAAATTTTTATTTTTACTTGTTTGCTTGTTTTGGTTGGGAAGTAGTTTATATACAATTATGGATGCTCTGAATACTATTCAAAATGGCATAGACCCATTATTTGCACTTAAGTTTACAAGATACCCGCTTTCTGCATATAGTTCTTTGGCTATTGCTGTAACTAGTTATATAGTTGTAAAGACGAAAAATATTAACCCAACGATTGTGAAACTGGGACAAATTTCCTATCCAGTATATTTGGCTCACACACTGTTCTTGAGAATTATTTTTTATTTATTATATAGATAGTGTTTTAATTGGCAGAACGTGTGAATCTGGAACACTTGTGTCACTGACTACCTCCAAAACAAATCTTCTTCTGGCAAGTTAGCAGTTATCGAACTATCTCCTGATAAATTATATCTATATTTGTGTGTATCATTCTTAAAAATAACCAAATAAACTTCGTTACCCCCTGATAACCTTATTCCCATTGGATATCTTGGAGAAGAATATTCAAATTTTTCAAGCTCATCTTCTTTTGCTTCTGTTTTATTTGGTATTTTTGCATCAATATTGCCGGTACTATTTTCCAAGTAAGCAAGCAGTTCCAATGAATATAAATTATTATCAGGATGTATATTATGTCCAGTACCTGATAAGATAGACAATATAATAAGGTAGGAGAAGGAGGTAGT
>CAZDWQ010000076.1:0-4416 GCA_964509285.1 uncultured Pseudomonadales bacterium | reverse complement strand
ATTTGAAAAAGAATTATTAACTATTGGTGCGCGGATTCCAACGCGAATGTAGGTTGTCTCTCATTCTTCTCTCCAGATGGTACAATATACGGATATGTTAAATGTTGCAAAAATCAAACTAGATTTTCCTATTTTGTCACGAAAAATAAACGACAAAGATTTGGTGTACCTTGATAATTCTGCAACAAGCCAAAAACCTCAAACTATAATTACTGCGATCACGGAATACTATACAAACCATGTTGCTAACGTGCATCGTGGGGTGCATACACTCTCAGATGAGAGTACTAATTTATTTGAACAAAGCAAACAGAAGATTGCCCATTTTTTTGGTGCAAAAAAACAGGAGCTCATTTTTGTTCGTAATACCACAGAAGCAATCAATGGGGTTGCATATGGGTGGGGTGAACAAAATGTAGTCGCTGGCGATGTTATTGTTGTCACAACACTCGACCATCATTCAAATATTGTTGTGTGGCAAGAACTTGCCAAACGTAAACATGCAGAACTGATTTTTGTAGGAGTCACCCGCGAAGGTAAATTAGATCTCACAAATTTAGATGCAGTGCTCAAGCAATTTTCAGCAAAAATCAAATTAGTAGCATTTCCACATGTCTCAAATGCTTTGGGAACTGTTGTTCCGATTGCGAAAGTGGTGGAATTGGTAAAGCGCGCCAATCCTCAGATTAGAATTTTAGTTGATGGCGCGCAATCAGCCCCACACATGCCAATTAACTTTGCTAACATGCAAGTAGACTTTTATGCTTTCTCGGGCCACAAAATGCTTGGACCAATGGGAATTGGTGGGTTAATAGTTCGTGAAGAGCTATTAAAAACTGATGAAATGCAGCCTTGGCTTTTTGGTGGTGGGATGATTTCTGAGGTCCATGAATCACACACTATTTTTCACGATGATTTGAGTGAGCGATTTGTTGCTGGAACCCCAGATGTAGCTTCTGCTGTTGGATTGGCTGCTGCCTGTGAATATTTGCAAAAATTGGGAATGCAGGCAGTTTTAGAACACGACTTAGAGCTGGTTAATTATGCGGTGCAAGAGCTGTCGAAAGTTGAAAATGTTGTGGTTGTTGGTCCAAACTTTGAAAATACTCCAGAACTAAATCGCGACTCACATAATCCGGAGAGGGTTGGTTCAGTTTCGTTTTTGTACGAAGGTGTTCATGCCCACGATGTTGCTCAGGTTCTAGATAGTCAGGGAGTAGCGGTAAGATCTGGTCACCATTGCACGATGCCACTGCACACTTCACAAAATTGGATTGCAACAACAAGGGCAAGTTTTCAAATTTACAACTCGAAAGAAGATATCGATTTCTTGGTGACTGCGTTAGCGAAAGTGAAGGCGGTTTTACTATGAACGACTTGTACCACGAAGACCTTTTAGATGAAGCAAAAAATCCAAATAACTACGGTGAGTTGGAAGATGCTGACGTGACTACAACTCAATTCAATGCAAGTTGTGGAGATGTGATTACTGTTTTTGTGAAGTTATCGGGAGATAAAACTCAGATAGTTGACGTTAAATGGAAAGGTCATGGGTGCATTATTTCTCAAGCGTCTATGAGTGTTTTATCAGAGAAAATCAAAGGGTATTCTGTTGAAAAGTTACAAAAACTAACTCAAGAAGCAGTTTTAGAAGAACTTGGTTTGACAGAAATTTCCATGGGTAGAGTGAAGTGTTTACTTCTCGGCTTATCCGCAGTAAAAAAAATCGTAAAATAAAAACATCAGTTCCCAATCTTGAGTCAATTTGTTACACTTGTTGTTGTCATGCATATTTTTGTTGGTTCTCATAATCCAGTTAAGATTAACGCCGTAGTTGGTGCTTCAAGTGAAACTTGGCCAGAAGTTGTGGTCGAAGGTTTTGATGTTCCAAGTGGTATTGCTGAACAACCAAAAAGTGATAAAGAAACAAAAACAGGAGCTATGAATAGAGCAAAGGCTACTTTGGCTGAGGGGCTCAAAAAATACGAAGTTTCAGGGTTTAGCTTTGCTCAAGATCAAGTTTTAGGTATCGGTCTTGAAGGTGGCGTTTTTGAAGATGATGAAAAGCAGATGTGGTCGACAGTTTGGGCAGTAGTTGTAGATAAAAATGGACTCATGGAGTTTGCCAACGGTGCCCGATTTAAAGTTCCAGACGTTGTTGCAGAACAAATCAGAATTGGTGGAGAAATGGGTCCAATTATTTCTCAAGTAGTTGGTGAATCTGATGTGCGCAAAAAACAAGGGATGATCGGAATTACCACAAAAGGTTTTGTAGACAGAACAGAAGAATATCAAGCTTTGGCAAAGTTAGCTATTGGTTTGTGGTATGGCAGAGATTGGCTTAAGGAATATACTAAAAATTAAAATAAAAAAGGAATTATGAATAAACCACAGCAAATGAAGGCAATCCTTACGGATAAGCAAATCTTTAATGATAAATTTACTCAATATTCATTTGGATTGGTTCAGCCACATATAATGGAGTTTGATCCTGGTCAATATGTTTCTATTGTTGTCGATGCTACTGGTGATAGACGTAGTTATTCAATTGCGAGTAAGCCAGAAAACAAAGATGCGTTTGAGTTATTAATTGACCATACTCCCTGTGGAGTTGGATGTCAGTTTTTAAGTAGTTTGCAGATTGGACAAGAAGTAGATGTTATGGGTCCGATGGGTAGGTTTGTTTTTGTACCTGGTGGCACAGAAGAAGAACTAGTTTTTGTTGCTACTGGATCTGGTATTGCCCCGTTTCGATCGATGATTATGTCAATGTTGCAAGAAGGTACCGAGCGTAGACCAATGACTTTGTATTGGGGAATGCGCTATGTTGAGGAGCTTTTTTGGCTCGATGAATTTCAAGATTTAGCTGAGAGTTTTAGCAATTTTAAGTTTCACCCGGTAATTTCTCGAGCAATTGAAGAATGGCCGTTATGTCGTGGTCGGGTAACTGATTGTTTAAATATTCATCAAATCCCAATTAATGCTGCTTATTATTTGTGTGGAAATGCTAAAATGATCGAGGAAGTAACAGCGCTTTTACAAGCTAAGGGCGTAGCAACAGAAAATATTCACTTTGAAAAGTTTTTTTAGTACTATCAAGCAGAAAGGGAAAAATATGAGTAATGATGTAAAAGTGGCTCCAGGAGTTCAAGTGAGTGCCGATGGCAAGACTCATACAAAGCACATTGGGAAGTATAAAGTCGAGGTTATTCGAGAAAAATGTATTGGTGCAGGTTCATGTGAAGCTATTGCATTTAATGTATTCAAGCTTGATGAACAGAATATCGCCACTGTGATTAGCCAAGACGGAAACACTGATGAGGAAAAGTTATTGGCAGCTCAAAGTTGCCCAACAAATGCAATTATTGTGACTGATACTGAAACTGGTGAGCAAGTTTGGCCGAAGGGGTAGGTTTTTGATTTTAAATTTTTGAAAAGGCTCTCAGAGATGGGAGCCTTTTTAGTACTTTTACATGATAGAGACGCAAAAGAGGCCTGCTGGAAAGCAGGCCTCTTGACTAGAATCACACCTGACCGCCTATCTGGGTTAGACCCAAGAGGCAATTAGATGTGATTTAAACGAATAACGATTAGTTCACCTGGTTTTTTCCGCGTTGCCAACGTTTCCAACCAACCCAGGCAGAAAAGCCGAGGGCTATCAGGAAAAACAGAATAGAACCGAGGGTGTAGTACCAGGGGGAGCGGCCGCCGTTGGCAGTGAGGCTTGTCAGGGTAATACCGGTAGGAGCCACAAAGTACCAGGTTTCGGTATGGCTTATATCCTGGCACTCTGATCCAGAGCCAACTTTCTCATAGGTCACTGTCGAGAAAGATACGGTATAGCATCCGTCATTGTGTGGGCCGGGAGGAGCAAAGTGGAATTCATTTTGCCCGGCTTTGATGACGAAGTCCAAAATTGTGTTTGGCGCGGTATAAACCCCACTATTTCCCGGATTGTCATCCTTTATACAATTCGGGGCTTGTTGACAGGGGGGTTGGGCATGGACAGGAGATGGCACGGAGAGGACAATGAGAACCAGCAATGCCAGCGCTGGTAACCATGTTTGCAGATTGCGTTTCATGTTTTCACCATAGTTGAGATTGCCCGGCAGCCATCAATGCAGCCAGGACAAGTTAAAAAAAACAAATTTTCGTATTTCCAATTTCGTCTTATTTATTGAATAGGCATTCACCTTTGTCAGCATCGCGATACAAAATTTGTATAACACGCTGAACATACCCTTTCCACCTGACAAACCAGGAGGATGAATTTTGTGGAAAGGAATACACGGGCAAAGAAAAGTTAGAGGCAAATCAATACCCGCATATTCCTTTCCACAAATCGTTATTCGTTTGTTAAAGGATGAGTTCGCAAACGAAGTGCACCACTTAATGCGGTAGAATACCGCAGAAAGG
>CAZDWQ010000075.1:0-4423 GCA_964509285.1 uncultured Pseudomonadales bacterium | reverse complement strand
GCCAATGATTTTTGTAACTCTAAATATTCTCTCAACAAAAGACTTTTGATTGGTAATACTATGAAAGAGATTGAAGAGTTGTTCGGTGGAATATGGATTAAGCTCTGTCTTTTTGAGTGGCTTAATTTCTAAATACACATGTTTTGCAGTTTGTTGTTTATACAGCAAAATCAGTCTGATGATCTGAAAAAACAGAAAGAGCAAAACAAATAAGAGGAAAGAAGCTAAAAGGGAAAAATAAAGAGCAGACCAGTTGATTGATGGAATTATTGTGGCAGGAAAATATGAGAGTATTTGGTTTAAATCAATAGCCATGCCCTTCTTTTCTTTGGGCAGACAATGTTGTGTTGGAGTATACCCCAACCTCTGGTTTTTGGCAATAAATTAGTGTTGACAACTATCCGTAATAGTATATATACTAACCGTATATGGATAGTTAATAAAGGTTTGGAAACGATGAAAAATAGACAAGAATTTGATAAAAACTCCCATACTAAAACTACAAATAATCTCCCTAATAATAACACTCAACCAGATATGGTTGTTGAAATGAGATATCTAGCAAGAAGCTGGCTTGATCAGTTTGAAAAGCAGGTTTTTGAAGGTAAAACTATTGATGAACTATTAAATACTAGAACATATGACTAGAGGATACTCTGAACCACCACAGAAAACAGATGCAGTTATATATTTGCGTGTTTCAACTGAAGAACAAGTGGATAATTATTCTCTAGATACTCAAGAAGATATATGTGGCAAAGAGGCTCAAAGAAAAGGCTATAAAATAATCAAAGTATTTCGTGAAGAGGGTCGCTCGGCTAAGACCATTAATGGACGACCTGAGCTAGTTGAGATGCTTCACTTCTGCAAAAAGAACAAAAAGAGTTTGGGTGCAGTGATAATTTATCGACTTGATCGCTTGTCACGCCAGACTTCTGATTATCTATCAATAAGAAAAACACTGATTAGTAACAAAATTAAGCTTATTTCAGCCTCTGAACCAACTGGAACCTCACCTACAGATACTCTGCTTGAAACAATCATGGCTAGCTTTGCCCAGCACGATAATGACGTACGTAGTGAGCGAACAAGAAATGGAATGTACGCTCGGTTTAAGTCAGGGTTAATCACTAGAAAGCCACCACTTGGCTATAAGATGGATGAAAATAAGTTTCCAGTGGAAGATCCTGCATCTTGGGACAAAATGGTGCAGGTGTGGGATTTAATGGCGAATGGGAATAAAAGCTTGATTGAGATTACAAAAATAATGAATGAAATGGGTTTGTATACAGTTCATAAAGGCAAAAAAATTGAATTAAGAGTTCCAACCGTTCAACGAATGCTTCGTAATAAATTTTATGCAGGAATTTTGAAGTCAGATACTTATAAAGAAGAAGTCCAAGGTCAACACAGGCCAATGATTTCATTAGAACAGTTCTATAAAGTTCAGGATGCTTTAGATGGTAGAAGAGTTTATAAACCTGTAGTAAATACAAAACGAGTTAGAAATAATAAAACATTTCCATTAAGAAGGATTGTTAAGTGTTCTGAGTGTGGCAAAGGAATAACTGCTGGTTGGAGTAAAGGTAGAAGTAAAAAGTATCCATACTACCGATGTTCTACTAAATGTCAGGCCGCTTCTATTAGAGCTGAACAGTTAGATGAAGAAGTGGTCCGATTGCTAAGATCCATTTCTCCAAGCAAAGAATGTATTGAGTTATTTACACAGTATGTAGTTGAAGAATATGAAAGGAGGCTTGCCAATGTAAAGAAAGCCAAAAACGTAGCAGATGATGAAATTCAAAGACTCAAAGATATGAGAAAAGTGTTGGTACAAAAAAACATGATGGGTGTGTATACCGATGAAATATTCATGGAACAAAACGCCTTAATAGAGAAAAAACTACAGAAAGCACATGTTGCCAAAGCAGATTCAACGCTTGAAAAATATGATATCAACAAGCTAACAGCTTTTATAAAAGAAACTTTGAGTGATTTAGGAGCTACGTACAAAAAATCGACCGTACCTCAGATAAAAGCTTTATTTGGTTCAATCTTTCCCAAAGGTGTCACATATGACTTTAATGGAACATTGAACCCTGAAATAAACCCTATGTATCAATCATTATTCAACTTTAATACACAGGGTGTTGCTTTAGGTGACCCTAACACTTCCACATCCACACCAGCTGATTGCTGATATCCTCGACCTTTTCAACACATTTGCTGATGACTTGCGAGGTTTGAGCTACAATTTAGCCGTGTAATCATTACATAAATCCAGCGCATCATATCTGGTGTAATATCATTGAGCGGTAGACAAGTGTGACCCCGTCAGACGATTTTCTCCACCTCTGGTAAAAACACATCTTTTCTGAGGTGGTTTTTCTTAACTTACTTCCTATACACCTTCACACTAATATAAACGGCAATTTTTTTATCAGCCCACATATACATAAAAAGAGTCTTACTACCTATATTAATCACTACAGTAGGTAGGAGTGGTGAGAGTACAAGGAGTTGTAGGCGTGTATTGGTTACACAGGCAGGGGGTTATTAAAAATCTTTAGGAGTCCCAGATGGAACAAGCGCCGAGTAAAGCAGTGGTTATGTCTGTTCGGGCGCCTGTTTATTTTTTCCAGACTATATGCCCGTTCATGTTATTTCTCTCATACACCTCAAGGATTTCTGTACAAAAACTGAGTAGTTGTTCGTCACCCGATGTTTTTGCAATCTCATAAAGCCTAATGTACATTTTTTTTCCAGTTTCTGTTTGCTTGAAATTTTTCTTTAAAAAGTTGTGCTGACTACAAAGGGTCTGACCATTTTCAAGTGTTGCCTTCCCACCCAAATCTTTTGGCTTGATGTGGTCAGCGTGGATTTCAACTCCCTCTTTTCTCCCTCTACCACAAATCACGCACCTATAACCATCTCTACTAAAGATTTGTTCTCTAAGAGCTGGGGTAAAGTCTTCAAGTACTCTGTTTTGTACTAGGTCTGGGTCAAATCTATAAATGCCCTTACTGACTTTGATTAAATGACCTTCCTGATGCAGTTTTCTAATTGCTCTGTCAGGGTCTCGAAATATTGTCCCAGTTCTATCAAACCACTCCTTTGTTGCCCAATCTACAATTTCTGGGTGAGCGATATCTCGTTTTGGATTGCTTTCAAAATACTCTAGTATCAAACCGCTCTGACTTAATTTTTCTTTTTGGATATCATCGATTTTTGACATAGATGTATTTTAACCTATTTTGTTATTTCATTTAGTAGTGAAACCATTTTTTTTGCTACTGCTTCAACCGCGGGAACAGCCACCGAGTTTCCAAATTGTCTGTACATTTGTGTTCTTGAGACTGGAACAATGTAGTCTTTAGGAAAACCCATTATTGCCTTGCACTCATTGACTGTGAAGAGTCTTAATCCAGTTTCGCCGTCTTTAACAAATGTCCCAGTCAGACGCTGTATTTTGTGATATGTAGAAACTAGTGTTTTTACCTGTATTTTTGAGTTTTTATCTACAATTTTTGGTCTGCCGTCATCTTTTTTAAACAAGTATGAGTCTTGCAGATGTTTAGAAATCGAGTATCCGCTACCAGCTTCCTCCAAAAACTCGTTAATATACTTTTTCTCTGAACTTCCTTCTGGAAACTCAAACTTGTGATTTTTAATTAAGTCTTTTTTAAAGCCAACTATGTAAATGCGTTTCCTATGCTGAGGAACACCAAAGTTTGCTGCGTCCATAACTTTAGAAAACACTTGATAGCCTGCGTCATCTAATGAGTCTAAAATTATTTTAAATGTTCTGCCATTATCGTGGGTCGTAAGTCCAGGGACATTTTCAAGTAAAAAAGCTTTGTTTTGTTTATTTTTGATAATCCTCAGCACATCGTAAAATAATGTGCCTTGAGTAGCGTGTAAAAAACCTTGTCTTTTCCCTATAGAACTAAAGGGTTGGCATGGAAATCCAGCAACTAAAATATCAAAATCAGGTATTTGCTTTTCATTTATTTTTGTTATGTCCCCATGTGGGATTTCGCCGAAATTTGCTTCATAGGTTTTTTGACAATGTTTATCCCACTCTGATGAAAATACACACTCACCGCCAGCTCGTTCAAATGCGATGCGTGTGCCTCCAATACCAGCAAATAAATCTATGAACTTAAAAGTTGAAATTACAGGTTTTTTCTCACCTGTATCAAATAGGCTTTGGGATACAATTTTTGTTAGTTTACTCGGCTTGGATTTCATATAATTTTGGTTCAAGTATTAGTGTGGGTTTTCTGCGCAATAGATTTCTAGTTTACAAGTTATCACAATAATTTACCAATCCAACTAGTTAGAAAAAGTGTAACCAATACACAAACAGCGCATTTCTTAATTACAATAATAATATGGCAATCAAAACTAAACTAGGGCGACC
>CAZDWQ010000074.1:0-4601 GCA_964509285.1 uncultured Pseudomonadales bacterium | reverse complement strand
CACTTTTTATTCTCGGTTTAATTCCTTTTATTTTAGATTCTGTACTTGGTAAGGGATTGGCTAGAGCTGGAGTGACAATATTTTCTTCTGATTTAGCTTTGACTCAAAAACTCTTGTATGTTGTAAAGAGTTTATTGGTTCACTTGTCTCCTAGCTTCCTATTGAGTGGAGAGACCACTACTTTAAGACACGGCGCTGGCTATCTGGGTGTGCTCTTTATTACTACCTTTTTCTTGGTAACAGTTGGTGTTATTGCTATTTTGAGATCTAGTAGAAACTCTGCATACTTTAAATATCAGCTCTTATTTTTAAGCCTAGTACTTTTTGGGCTGTTTCCAGCTAGCGTTGCCATGGAGGTTCCTCATAGTAACAGAGCTTTATTAGCTTTACCTGGGTTTTTATTTTTGGCAGTCTTTGGTTTAGACTACATGAGCAGCATTCTTGAAAAGTTAAAACTAAATAATCAAGTATTGGGTAGTCACAAAGAAAAAAATATAATAGTCAAATCATTTATTGGTACAACTATCGCTATACATATATTATTTTCAATCACATTTATAACTCATTATTTTACTAACTTTTCAAAATCATCAGCAGATGCCTTTAATGATGGATATTTAGAAGCATTTTCACTGGCTCAAAAATATGAAAAAGGCGACGGAATCACTCCAGTTGATAACATAATTTTTACCTCAGATTATGGTCAACCATACATTTACGCATTGTTTGTCAGAAAAACTAATCCAATTTGGTATCGGGGTGGTTCACTTATAAAATATCAATTTACGGATACCATAAACATGGGTGATTTTCAGCGAAAAAATACCTTAATTGTTGGCAGTGGTACTGATGAATTACCAACAGAACAAGCTGATCACATTATTTATGGAGCTGATGGCTCAGTGAGATTTCAAATATTTAGAACGGAATGAGACGAAGAATACAGTGGCTGAAATAACTCCTACTACTGTAACTAGGGCTCCTAACAACCTTATTTTAGAGTATTCATATATAACTTTAACTTGGTGCTCACCAGCGGGAACCTTATAGGTAATTAAGCCTCTATAATTTGGGTCTTGGTATTCGATTATTGTTGCTGAGCCATCAATATAGGCAGTCCAACCAGGAAAGTAAAAGGTGTGGTCGATCAATCGCAATTCACCTTCGCTCTTTGTTTTGTAAACACGGCTGGCATTTTTTTCTTCTAGTATTTCTAATTCACCCGTTCCTTCAATAATTGCTGCTTGCACTGTTTTTTTATCATAATCTTCACTATTACCAGACCAGACAGTATTAAAGTTAGTACTATGTAAATTAGCTTGATTAAAATAATAATCATTTTCTGGTTGAACAATATAATTCTTGCCATAAAACTGAGGAACTCTAAACCAAAGAACTAAGGCTATAAATCCAAGTAGAACGTATGAGTTTTGCAATTTTTTTATCGTGTGAACTAAGAAGATAAAAACTAATGGAATTGTTATTTGCAGCGCAGTTAAAAATCTCCAAGGGTATTGAATTTGATATACGATAGGAAGTGAGTATAAGAATTTACTAACAGGAAGCATTAAAAACACCATGAAAACACTAGTTCCTGTCCAGAAGAGTAAATCTTTCATCTTTTCTTTGGCAACATGTTTTTGTATTAGATTATTTTTTGGAAGGAATTTAATCAGAAGCAACAATAATATAGATACAATTAAAATAACAAACTCAATAGTCCCTAGTTTGATATAGTTTCCTCTTGGGCCAGGGTGAGTGAATGTATAAAACCAAGTTGAGTCATAGAGTTGTTTTAAACTCAAGAAAGTGTCTGAACCAACAGCTTTTTCAATTCTTGATTGATAAAAATACCTCATCTCGATAAGGAGAGGAACTAGATAATATCCCGCACTTAATCCTGCCAATGTTGAACTTATGCTTGCAACTGAAAATTCTTTTTTCCACTGTTTTTTATCAAGACCATAAAAAAAGTAGGCCAAAACTGGTACTAAGAAAATAAGAAGCATCATAGGGTGTGTCAGAGCCGTAAATAGAACACCAAAATAAAACAGAATGCTTGCTTTAAAATACTTTTTTTGTTTTAGATTCCAAACCGCAAGTAAGAGCACTGGCAAGAATATTGTTGCCATTAATTCTGGGAGTCCACCTCTTGTATAAATATTTAATTCTCTGTACGGGAAGAATATTGAAAGCATTGTCGCAGCAAGTGACGTTGGTTGGTCGGTAAATTTTCTAAAAAATTTATAGAATAGAAAGCTCGAGACTATTACAGACAAAGATAACAAAAATGTATAGGCAAGTTCCGTTGAAAATCCTGCTAAAATTAGCAAGGCTCCTAAATATGCAGGAACTTGATGGGCGATCACAGCAAGAGGATGTCCAAAATTGGCAAAATTATTTGCCCAAGTTACTGGAAACTCACCATCATATAAACTTTGAGCAAATTGGTTCATGGTAGTCATATGAATGTGACCATCGAAAGTTATTGGGTGACCATGTCTATAAATTAAATCAGCAACACTTATAAAGCTGGCTAAAACTAGCAATAAACTTAAAACAAGTTTTGTTGTGAACCGCATGGCTCAAGTATACCTTATTATAATGCTATAATAAATTCATGATTAAAAGAGTTCCGAGTAGGCAATTTTTTATATTAGTTGTTTTGCTAATTATAGCTATTTCAGCTTTTAGACACCCTTATTTTAAAGCAAAATATAGTTCTAGTTACAGAGTAGAACTTTTTAATCAGTTTCAAGCTGAATTATCAGCAAATGAATTTGACCCTGAACATTATTGGGAATTCAGAGAGCGATTTAGTCCCGGCACTTTTTTACGTGATGAAGAAAATACGGGATTTTTTGGTACCTTTAGAATTACTTCGGTTCAGGAAGGTTTAACTCCATTGTTTTATTACACCTCAAGCAATTTGAGAAGTTTAGACGGCCTTACCTCTGGTGATACTGGTTCAGCGCTTGAAAATATTACAAAAGAATTTCCTGGAGAGCTTGTATCTAAAGGTGACGATTTTGTCTTAATAAAAGCAACAGATACTGAGTACGTGTTTGCGTTTGTTGAGCCAATACCTGAAATGCAACGAGTGGTTGGGATGTTTGATTTTATTCCAAAAGAAAAAGAATTACTGAAAAATAAGCTTTGGTACAACGCTACTTATTTACAGGTTAAGTAAGCTAGCTGAAACTATTTTTCTACTAATTTCGAAATCCAAGTCTGACAAAATTCTGCATCAGTCATGTTTTCAAAATTAAATTGTTTTTGATTATAAATTCTCAAATAAGGATTAATTTCTAGCCCAGAACAAAGTTGGTCGTTGTAAATATGAAAGTAAGTACCGTTATTAACAACAGACTGAATTTGAAGAGGATTAAAAAAGCTTGGCTCATCTGTCGCAGGCCGAAAAGTTAGTTGCGTGTTTTCTGATTCTTCACAGTTTCTGATATCAAAACGACTAATAACTAATTCATTCGCTTGATCAACAGCGGCAGGTAAACAGCTGCCAGTAAAAGTAATAGTATCAAAAATAAATGATTGTTGTGCATATTGCTTTTGCACATGTGCGATTGTTTCAGGGGTTAAATAGTTATTAAAAAATAGAAAAGTACTGGCACTAAACTCTGGTTCTGGGCTAAACAGTATTACTTTTTGAGATTCTGGTATTCTTTTCAAATATTCAGCTAGAACTCTATCGCTAAAAAATTGTCGGTTCGAAGAAATAAGTGGGTATCTAAAAAAGTATAAGTATCCAAAATGAACTATACTGAAAAAGTAAATAGCACCAAGAAAAAAGCAGATAGTTTTAGAAAATGATTGTCGAGCATAGTCAGCTCCAATTGCTATCAGGAAAATAATAATTGATATATTCATTGATGATCTAAAAAAATATGATTTATCAGTTGAAATAGCGCTAGGAAAGACAAGAAGTGCTAGTAATATACATAAGAATATAATAAATGTATATCTTTTTGATTGCAATAAATACACAAACCCTAAAATGATCAAGATAGAATCAGCAATATAAAATATGCCATGATTCCAGACACTCCATGATGAGTTGCTCACTTGGCCCTCTAGAAATAAAAACTTAAAGCTATATGTTTCTGTGAATCTCTCAAAAACTCTCCCAGCCCAAAGGGTATACTTGTTGAGTACAAGTGAGTTAACAGGTGTGTCTATGCTCAACCTCCTTTGTTCATTGACCATTTGAACAACTTCAGAAGAGTTTGGTAAAAATAAAGTGTTTAGCCGATCTTTACTTTTTTGGTTTGGAAGTTGAACAAAGATATAAAATAAAAATAACAGTATAGAAAATAGAGCTACAATTATTTGTGGAATAATTTTTTTAATTTTTGTTTTTTGTATGATTGTGACTAGATTTTTTGAAACATGAATATTAGGAATAGCTGAGTAGCATGCAAAGGCCAGAACCCAAAAAGGAAAAATTAACTTGTGGCCTTGATATTGGTAGAATCCAATAAACAAAGGAAGTATTGCCCAAATTTTATGCCAGTTTTTTAATCTAAGCAATAAATATGCTCCTAAGATATAAAAGAAAAAACTAGCATAGCCGTCAAATGGCATTC
>CAZDWQ010000073.1:0-4668 GCA_964509285.1 uncultured Pseudomonadales bacterium | reverse complement strand
ATCTGACAACATTCGAACTCCTTTCGGAGTCCAATATGTATCGCGACTTATTCATAACTATCACCTTCTCCTGGATCCTTGTTTACCTCTAGAGCTCTTTCGCGAAACCATTTTTAAACAAACTTCTACTATTTCTTCTTCTCCTGGTACTACAGAAATAGAATATAGATGTGGTATTCGATTTGGGGCTACTTTCAATATTTCAGAGACTTCATTTCGCAACATATTAGGGAGTTGAGTAGTATTGGTTGTAGGCATCATAAAACGAATAAACACATACTGAGAATCTGGTGAGAAACTGCTATCCGCAAGTATTCTGGCTTAACCAAGAAACACCTCTTTTAACCACCCAAAAAGTGCATCTCGCGCGCAACCTCATAGGTCAAGTATCCTGTTTCTTGTCTTGTAGCTTCTGTATGGGCATCACCATCTTTTGCGTCAGGTCTATGTGTTGTTAACATACTACTCCTTCTTGACTTGTTATCCTAGGCTACTAGCCTGATTTTATACCCGCCATATTAGCTGTCAAGTAAAATTCAAAAAAACAAACAAGATCGAAAATTATCGAAATAAAGTGGAATAAAAATACTCAATCATTTTTCTCTTGAAACCGAGTGCTTCAAATCTATCTACAATGGTAGCTTCGTTTAATCCTTCACTCTCCCATTTATCAACTAAAACATCCATAGTTTCGCGCAGTTCATAAGGAAAAATAATCCAAGCGATTGTTTCTGTGCCGTAATAATCTGGCTTAATACTTGAGTGGGGCTTGTAAAAAAGGGTGGCTGTGTAAATTTTTTTCACTCCCCTGCCTTCTAAATATTTTTTGACAAATTCGAGAGTTTCACCAGTATCAGCAACATCATCAAAGAGTAAAATTGTTTCACCGGAAATATCCACAGAAATATCTTGGTATACTTCTGACTCGGCCGCTCTCGAGTCAATGCCTTTGTACAATTTAATACCAATACTCGCAACTTCATTCGCTTGAATATAATCAACCAGCGGCCGAGCCATAGGCCAGCCACCTTTTGCCATTGTGACAATCCGATCGAATTTTATGCCGTCTTCGATAATTCTTTTTGAGATAGAAAATACTAAATGGTCCATATCATCCCAAGATGGGGCCAAGTATTGAATCGGATCATTTGAAAAAATTGTGTTGTTCAGTTCCATAGTGAATTATACAACCCACTAGCTCAAATACTCAAGGGCTTTTTGCAAGTCAGTTGATAATTCTGCCTCTACAAACATCTTTTCTTTTGTTCTTGAATGTTTAAATTCAACTGTTTGAGCATGCAAAAAATGGCGTTTACACCAAAGCTCATCAAGAACTTGACGTTTTTTACCGACGTAGAAACTATCACCAACGATAGGATGTGCAATGTGTGCCATGTGCACACGAATTTGATGGGTGCGTCCAGTTTTTGGTCTACAATTAACTAACGAAAAACCGCCAGAATAAGTCACTAAATGCAACTTTTTTTTCACTTCTTTTTCTGTCTTACCAGTTATTTGCGCAACTTCTAAAATTAATCGCTTTTCATCAAATGTTGGAAAATGCTGGACCACTTTATACTCTGTAACTGCTGGTCTACCGCCCTCAACTACCCCAAAAAGCATCCTGTTCTTACTTCTCCTGCCAATTGGTGCAGAAACTTCTCCTCCTGCCATTCCAAACTTGCCATGAGTCAGACAAATGTATTGTTTTTTTATTTCTCGTTGTTTGAATTGCTTGAGTAATTCGAGCAAAGAACCAGGGTGTTTAGCAACTAGGAGCACTCCACTGGTGTTTTTGTCTATTCGATGTGCAATTCCAGATCTTTGTAAGAAAATTTCTTGAGGTGAACCAAATTCATCACTAAACTCATCTGGAATTTGTGACATCCAATCATCTGGATATTTCCCTTCTTTTACAATTTCGCGAATTTCTGGCACATTCTCTTCTAACCAATCTTGCAGGGTTGCTCCAGAAATAGTTTTTGCACGATTCACTATCACCCCAGCAGGCTTATTGATCGCCAAAATATCTGCATCTTGGTAAATAATTTTGATTTGTTCTGATTGTTCTAATTCGTTCATAATCTATAAGTATTTTACTTTATCTGTCAATCTTTTTTGATTTTGGAAAAATAGTCGGCAGTAATAATAAAAATAAACCTGCAAAAATTGCCCAATCAGCCAAGTTATTTTGAATACTCGTGAATGGAATAAATAACCAATCTCTCACGGAACCAAAAACCAAACGATCAAATAAGTTTGCCACTGCTCCACCAAAAAATAAACTTGCCGCCACAGTATTTTTTTGCCATTGATCTTTAAAATATATGAATAAAAAGTAAATAAGTATCCCTAATAATAATGTTAGAAAATTCGAGTTGTTTTCAGAAAAAAAATTCAAAGAGATTCCGGAGTTATAACTGATTTGCAATCCAAACATTGCTGCAAGAAACTTTGAAGTCTGATCAATAAAAAAAACCAATAAAAAATTTGGCAGGAATGATCTCGAGTTATTCATGTAAGTGCTCAATCTTTGTAAGAACTGGCTTCACTTTTCTCTTTGGAATAAGTGGTAAGTTTCTTCCAGATCTGGTAAAAAGCAAGCTAGTGCCAATTATCGCTAATGCCCCACTGATTACCATGTCAAAGTTAATATTCATAAATTCTAATGTTGCTGGTTTCAAAAAGGCCATAATAAAAGTGACTATTGAAACAATAATCAAAAAGGCTGAGGTTAAAAATCCTGTCTGAGCAGTCTTTTTTCCATGTCGATACCAAGTAAAGGTTCTATATGAATACTCAACTTTTGAGAGATAAAAATACAATCCTGTGTAAAACAGTGCAAAATACATCTGCACTGGATGGTGTGGATCAATTAACTGTGGGAAAACCACTCCCCAAGGCAAGTTTGTTGCATATCCATACCCAGTTCCATCAAAAAACGTGCCGAGGTAATAAACGCTCAGACCCAAAGCCGCACTCGTTACCCAAAAATCAAGAACTTCAAATTGATCCCACTTATTTTTAGTTGCGTTTTTGTACATGTAAAAGGCTGCTGCAGCCAATCCAGCAATCAAGTTTGTGCCTGGATACGCACTCAAACTAAACCAATTTAAAATGTGAAAACCAAAAATATTGAAGTTGAAAAGAATAAAGACCGCTCGAGCTACAATTGCTCCCAACAAAGTTGAAATTAAGAACCCATCAAAAATGTCCGCCTCAGAATAATGCTCTTCCCTCCCTTTGCGCCAAAAAATAAAACTCGCCAAGAAAAATGCGAGCAATACAAACAAAGTCATGGTTTTAAACTGAAAAGAACCGATAGAAAAAAGAACTGGAAACATACTTTTTACTTGCTTTATATCTTGTTATCTGTCTTGTCCATTGTACAATGCTTTATCTCATTAGTATACTAAACTCTACTATGTTATCGATACCACACTCACTTACTGGCGCTTTTATTGCAAATAAGCTGCCACACCCAGTTTTATATATTCCTCTGGCACTAGGCATGCACTATTTGTGCGATTGGATTCCTCATTGGGACGTTGGTACCGGGCTTTCTAATGGAAATCGTAAGCGTAGCACAGCGATTCTTTTAGAACTCGTTGATCTGGGAATTACCGCTATTTTGATTTATTGGTTCTTCATGCAAGATATGAGTTTGTCTGCAATGGCGAATAATCCTGCTTCTGTACATATTTGGATTGGTGCACTAACTGGAATTGCTCCAGATCTAGTTGAAGCACCTCGTAATTTTTTGAAATGGGAACCCTGGTTTATTAAACCGTTTAATAACTTTCATGGGAATTTTCACCACTCTACCCCAAATATGGTGGTTGGGCTTGTACCTCAGGTTATCTTGGTAGCGTTGATTTGGTTGTTGAAGTAAAAATTGCTTTATTTAGTCAAAAAAATAAAATTGTACGAGCGAATTCTTTAAATAGAAAGCTTTTTCTCTAGTGTTACAATTCTCGTTTCATGAGATTCAATCTTGTCTGAATGCTCTCGATTTCTATAAGTGATGGAAATAAACTCTTCCCTCATGTCTTTAAGCTCAAAAATAACTTCATGAAGCATTGATTTAAGCTCCCTAAACTCGTCTTTCGTTACAAAAATTTCCTTGAGCTTAATAATGTCAGGTTTTGTGAGCATAATTCCTTTATACAGTACGGTTAGTATCTGTGTAAATATAACAAACTATTCTTACATAAAGCGTAGAATAATCTCGAGTTGACGCAAAAATATACACGCTGTTTTTAGCATGCTTTTGTATTGATAAATTGGGTAAAAACCCTTGAGAACGAATTGAGGCTGCCTTTTAAAAAAAAGGCAGCCTCGTTTCACATACTTATGTTTCTTCTAACAGGAGACCGGTTATTCCGGCAAGGCCAGGTCAACCTTCGTATTGAGGTTAACACCACTCAGAACGCTTAAAACGTCGGCAGTGGTCGCGGCGGCTTCTTCGGCCGTGCGGGCCTGAGCATTCAGTTCCAGCATTTCCTGGTAGGCTTTCTCTGCCTGGCGAGCCTTTTCGCGCTGGATCTTCTCGGCCCGGCGCATGTAGGCGCGGACCTTCGAGATCAGGGAGCGAGAGTTAAGGTCGTTCAATTCCAAAGATGAGTTCGCAAACGAAGTGCACCACTTAATGCGGTAGAATACCGCAGA
>CAZDWQ010000072.1:0-4712 GCA_964509285.1 uncultured Pseudomonadales bacterium | reverse complement strand
CAAAATTTTGTTAAAAATACTCGCTGAAAATCCGCTATTCTAGGAAAGACCCAAATTTAATATCTTCTTTTACACCATCAATGGTAATTAGATTTAATGCTTCTTGCGGACTCACCCAACGATACTCTGAATGTTCAGTACTTAACGTTACATTTTGAGTTTCACTCACACAATAAAAAGTAAATCCATGAATTTCTGTTTCTGGTTTTTTTTCACCACGATAAAAATGCCAAACTCTGAGCAGACGCTCTATTGTAAATCCTTCTAACCCTGTCTCTTCTTTCACTTCTCTTCGGAGTGCTTCAAACAACTCTTCATGCTGATCAATCCTGCCGTACATGAGTTCCCATTCACCTTTTTGGTAATTTGCTCTGTCTCGCAATAAGCAGAGAATTTTCCCAGTGGGTCCATGCTCCATAATGCAACCAACTCCAATCATATATGTGCCGATTTTTTGTTCTGATTCGTTCATGTTCTTATAAGTCCTTACCCAAAATGCTACTTACTTTGGCAGCAGTATAAATTTTTATTTCATTGATTCTGCTCAGATCAACCCATTCTGCTTTGCTTGCATATTTTTTTTCATGCTCGTCAAAAAACTCTGTTGAAAGTTCACCACCAACTACAAAACATTCGTAATACATATGAATTGAATGAACAAAGTTGCCATCAAATGGTAACTTAAAAAAAGAACTATTACAGTGTAGAGTTCTCCCTACCGTAACATTTAACCCTGTTTCTTCTTTGACTTCACGAATGAGCGCCTCTTCAGTTGGCTCTCCTAAATCAATTCCACCACCAGGAAAATCGTACCCATCCCACTGTTTCGAAAGCAATACTTTACCCTCTTTAATAATTACTCCATACACTGCTGGCCGAAATGATAATCGATCGATAGGAACTTGATATTTATTTCCTTCTATATCTTCACAAACTACTTGTTTTAACATAAAAAACTTTCAACTTCACTTTACTACCAAATTATATGGCTGAATTTTGTACACCCGAATAAACCATTTAGTAAGTTCCTCAACCACAGGCATAATCATTGCTAATGCGAGTAACTTTGCCAAAGTAGAAAAATCAAGATATGAAGTATCAAAAATTGTCCTCATAAATGGTACATATACTAAAATCAAAACTAGCGTAGAAGAAACAACCACTGCTACATTACTTACACGATTTTTGAATGGTCCAATCTCAAATAATGAGAACACATGCGAACGTGCGGTGAGTGCTCTAAAAACCTCAGCCATTGCTAACACCACAAACGCTGCAGTCATTCCCATCGAATGAGAAATATGGTCGTAATGAACATAGGTTAAAAAGACTATCACTGAAGAAATGATCGTTTGGACAGTTATATGAATCCACATTCTTCTATCAATAACTGGAGCACCAGCTGGATTAGGACCTCGTTTCATAACAGCTGCACTAAATGGTTCATATGACATTGCGAGCGCTGGCAAAAAATCAGAAACAACATTAAGCCACAATAATAACCGTGCGTTCAGCGGCATTGGCAATCCAGCAAGTACCGCAAACAGCACAATCAAAATTTCTGCTGCATTACAAGACAATAAGTATGAAGTAAAAAATTTAATATTTCTTAAAATCACTCTACTATTTGCAACAGCAGCAGCAATAGTCAAATAGTTATCATCAACCAAAACCACATCCGCAACACTCTTGGTAACTTCTGTACCACGAATACCCATTGCCAAACCAATATCTGCAGCTTTAATCGCTGGAGCATCATTTATACCATCACCTGACATGGCAACGATATGTTTTTTAGACTGTAATGCTTGCACAATTCGCAACTTATCGTTTGGTTCAACTCGCGCATACACACGAACTTTTTCACAAATATTTCTCAATTGTTCATCTGTCATTGTTTGCAACTGTTGACCATGAATAACGCTTGTCTCAAGCTCATCATCAGCATCAAGAATTCCAGCTTCTTTTGCAATAATGAACGCTGTTTCATGTTGGTCACCAGTGATCATAACAGGAGTAATACCAGTTCTCTTTAGTTGAGCAATTGCTTCTTTTGCTTCTTTTCTAATTGGATCCTTCAAACCAATAAACCCTACAAATGTTAGTTCACTTTCAGCACTTTGTGTAGTTTTTGGAATACTTTTTAAAGAATCTTTATATGCGAATGCGAGAACTCTCAAACCTCTTCGAGAAATTTCAGACAAATCTTTGTGCAACGTTTGTAACTTGTCCTTTGTCATTTTCTGAGTTTTACCGTGTTCAAAAAAGTGAGTGGAATTGGCGAGAATTGCTTCTGGAGATCCCTTCACCATTGCTGTGTAACTTTTTCCCATTTTATGTACTGTACTCATTGCTTTTCTTGCAGAATCAAATGGATTTTCATCAACTTTTGCAAGTCGTTCTATTTTGAAACTTGTTGCAATTTGTAAAAGAGCAACTTCTGTTGGAGAACCAGAACCATCTGTTGCATTGTTGCAAGACATCGCAATTTCTAATAAGCGCTTCAGACTTTCTTTATTTGTCTTATTACCTAATTCCCTAAAATTATGAGCATTTCCATCAAAATACGCAGCCACGGATTTCATTTCACCTTCAGTAATTGTTCCTGTTTTATCAGTACAAATAAAATCGGTTGAACCCAAGGTTTCAATTGCTGGTAGATGACGAACAATTGCATTTTTTCTTCTCATGACTTGTACACCAATGGCAAGACAAATCGTCACAATCGCTGGCAGACCTTCTGGCACCACCGCAATTGCTAATGAAACAGAATCAATAATTGCATGCACGAGTGGGTTTCCTCGTAGTCCCCAATTAAACAGAAAAATTAATCCACAAATAAATAATGCAGCAACACCAAGTCTCTTACCTAAATGTTCCAACTGCTTTTCGAGTGGAGTTGGCATTTTTTCTGTGGTCATCAGTTTTTCAGCAATTTTGCCAATCTCAGTCTGAGGACCAGTGGCTGTCACAACTGCTTCACCTCTCCCATACCGAACCAATGAGTGCTTATACAACATATTCGTTCTATCAGCCAAATTCATCTCTTCACCAACAGGATCAATTTGTTTTTTCACAAATTCTGATTCGCCGGTTAACGAAGATTCATCAACTTGTAGTTTGACTAAACTAATCAAACGAGCATCTGCGGCAACTTGGTCGCCAGTTTCTAAAATTAAAATATCTCCAACAACTACATCAGTGACAGGAATTTTTTCTAACTTGCCACTTCTTCTAACTGTACAGTAGGGAGCAGAAATCTTTTGAATTTCTTCTAAGTCTTTTTCAGCTTTCCCCTCTTGGATAAACGCCAAAATAGCATTTCCTAACACAATTACTAAAATAACAACACCATCTATATACTCACCCGCCAGGAAAGAAAAGACCAATCCTGCAATCAAAATATAAATCAAAAAATCTTCAAACTGTGCCAAAAATTTTCTCCATACTGGAGTTTTTGCTACTTCTGGTAACGCATTGTGTCCAAACTCTTGCAAACGCTTTTCAACTTCAGCAACGTTCAAACCAGCCTCAAAATTTGTATGTAATTCTGATTGGACTTTTTCAAGTTTCAAGGAATAAAACGGAAGTAAGAAAGCTTCTTTTTTTAACATACTCTAATATACCTACTAGTTAATATACAATCCAAAAAATAATCGCTAGAATAATTCTATAAATCGCAAATGCTTTAAAAGAATGTTTTTGAACGAAATTAATCAAAAATTTAATTGATAATAGTGCGGAAATAAATGCGCCAAAGAATCCAACTGCTAAAACTAAATATTCTTCTGTACTAAATAAGTACCCAGTTTTAATCAAATCAAAGCCAGAAGCTGCAAGCATCGTAGGTACAGCAAGCAAAAATGAAAACTCAGTGGCACTTTTTCTATCAAGACCCACAGCTAAACCACCAAAAATCGTGGCTAAAGCTCGAGAAACTCCGGGCACCATAGAAACAGATTGAATCACGCCAACAAGTACTGAACGGCCTGGGCTCAATTTTTCAATCGACTCTACCTTACTCCCTTTACTACTTACAAACTCTTCCAGAACTAAAATCGCCACACCGCCAAAAAAAAGTGAAAAAATAACAACGTTGTAGTTACCAAGTAAACTATCTTTCACAAAGTCATACACAAAAAAACCAATAATTCCTGTTGGAATAAAAGCAAGTAAGGTTCTCCCCCAAATCTTTACGTTTTTCACAACTGTATTAAAATATAAAAGAATAACCGCCAAAATCGCACCAAGCTGAATTATCACCTCGAAGCTTTTTACAAACTCAGTCTGAACAATCCCAAGAACTTTACTGGTTAAGATAAGATGACCTGTCGAAGAAATTGGTAAAAACTCGGTGATACCTTCAACAATCGATAAAATAATTGCTTGAATAAAATTCATTGTACTGCCTATTTTACAGCAAAATGTCTACTTAACCTAGTCAGACACTTAAAAACTACCTTCGCACAAGCTGTAATAACCCATGTAGTACCGTAGCAGCACTAATTAATGTCGCAAAACTACCTCGCTTTCCTAGTGAAGTCACCAATGTTTCTTTATGAGACCGTTGCAACGCAACTGGAGGAACTTTTGTGTTGTCCGAGGTGTAGTAGCAGATAATAGGAATTATATCATCTTCCATACAAGCATCATGAAGACCTACATTCGCGTTGGAATCCGCGCACCAATAGTTAATAATTCTTTTTCAAATG
>CAZDWQ010000071.1:0-4761 GCA_964509285.1 uncultured Pseudomonadales bacterium | reverse complement strand
TATCTTTCTCATACTAAGGAGAGTATATCAAATGTAAATTTAAGAAGTTTGGGGTCGACTACCGAACGACGTTCGGAATTACTTCAGTACACTACCGTTGAAGGAGATAGCCTTCTACCGTACCGTGTACACCTAGTCTTCCCTTAAGTTGTAGTATAACTAAGATCTGATAGAAACATCAACCCCCCTGTGGTAAAAATTGTTAAAGCCCTTGGCTTGAGTGGAAGAAGAAAGTGGTTTATCTTATTGGAACATATACTCTATCTTTCGCAATACATATGTTGTTTTGGTCTATCGCGTAACATTCAACATAATGTGTACCTCGATATCTTGTATGCTCAATTTTGACTTCATGACTTTTTGTAATTGTTATTTCTCCCCGCAGTTGACTTAACCATTTTGCTTCCTCACCTGTGTTCTTTACCTTCCACATTAATCGATAGGGAACATTTATGTCACTTTGAACAACTTTAAAAACTAATTTTAGTTCTCTTTGAAAATATGATACCTGCTGTATAGGTTTTGTTCTAAAACCATTTTGCTCAACAAGGCATTCAATTTTAAAGCGGTAGTTTTGTTCGTGTATAATTACGTCGTAATCCTCTACAAATTCCTCTTTCTCTGAAGGATATAAGTCCACAAACATACCACCTTCAGATGCTTTAACCAGATTTTTTTGCTCAACCTTAGGGAATAACCCTCCAAATACCTTTCTCCATAATAATGAGCTTTTCTTCTCATCTGGTTCCTCAAGAGCTTTTTTTGCTTTCATCAGAGAATCATTTACGCATTCCATGAACTTTTTGAATTCTTCAACTGTCATGCTCGTTTTAAGTGTTTCTTGTGGCATTCCTGGGTCAGTTAATGAAGGTGGTTCTGTGTACGTTTCATAGTTACTGTATTTAGTGCTTATATTTTGGAGAACAGTAATAAAATGTGCTGCGTAGGTTGTATTGTTCTGATTAAAATTTTCTCCCGTTAAGCATTCAATCCAAAAGCCCTTTGGTTTTGGATGTTTTTTCTTTGAGTTAAATAACCACCAGTATCGTACGATTTTTGCTAATGGAACAAACATTCCACCTGAATGTTGTTCATCATTTAGGGTTGTTACGTGACTTATATGTCCCTTTGGATGACTAAATACCCATTCATTAAGCTCTCTGTCTGGAACAAGTAGGGCGTTTTCTTCTCCGTTTATTGCAATAGCTGGAATAATGTCTAGTGTCATTTCAACCTCAGGGTTATCAGGGAGAGGGTCTTTCACTTGAATTGACTTCCTTTGGTATTCGGTGCTTCCTGCATCTTTGTAATATCTATTTAGGGCTCTTTTTAACAATGCCAAGACTTTTTTTGGAGTATGTTCTGGATCAGTATTGTCACAATTTGTTAATACAACAATATCTACATCTTTAATACCTCCAACTGCTGTATGTCTTTTATAAGAACCATATAAAAACGAGTCACTGAAAAAATCTTTGAAACCGTCATCCTCCTCTAGATGTTCTCTGACTGGGACATGAGCTTCTTGAGCATGATTTTTTGCCGGCTTATCAGGTTCTATATTTTCTAAAAACTTATCAAAAGAACTGTCCAGTATTGCCATATTTAAAATGTATTATTGTGTATACTACCCGAAACCAGGTAATTTGTTCTTGAGCCGTTTCTAAAGTAGAGTACGATTTCGCTGTTGAGAGTATTCAAGAGGTAACCAATAAGGAAGGCCAAAGGTTTTGGTGTTAAAAGAAACAAATGTATTTTCCTTATCTTCCAGCTCTCTAGCACGTGAATTTTTTTAGCTATGTTTTCTGCTGTCGACAAAGCATGTGCAGCGCTCTCTATTTGTGAAGTTGCAATTTGGTAAGTAAGTGTTACACGAGAAGAGTTCAAATTCGATTCTATATATGAAGTAATTTCGTCCTTTGCACTCGCTCGTTGTACTGCATTAAATATGAAAACACCATCATTATTTGAATTACTGGTAATGTGTGGTGCGTCCTCCAAAATATCTGACCTTACATATGGAACGTTTTCATAGCTTGTTGTCCATATCTGATTCTTGAAAATAATTTTTACATCAAATTTATGCTTACGGAATATTCTTCCGAGGAGAAATGCCGTACCAATTTCAATATCTGTATATAGAACAAGTTTTTTCGAAAACTCACCCGAAGAAATAATTTTAACCATGCTTTTTATCGCATTTAGTGTCTCGGAGAACTTTTTCTCTAATTCATGCTCGTCTGAGAATAAATTTGAGAAGTTGATGTCCAGATCAACCAATTTATTAAAATTAACATCTTTTTTTGTTGATATCCCAACATACAAGTTGTATGAATCACTTTTTCTTATACCGTTAAGGTTTTGATCTGCAACTTTAACAAGCTCCTTTAGTAAGTTTTCCTCGTTGTCTTTCGTGAGTTGGGAAGCCGAGATTGCCAAGGTTTGTCGAGAGCACATGTTTAAGTCTGGAATGGAGATATCTTCTGCTTTTTGTGTTGGCAATGTGTAAGTGAAGTACTTAAATAAAATGTCCTTATAGGTAATGAGTTTGTCAGTGATATAATCCCAGAAAAAAATTTCAACTGGACATTTACCTTCCTTCGCTCGTTTTTTGCTCAGACTAATCACAAAGTTTTTTACATCTGGACTATTGTCGGCACTTGTTATAAATAAAAATTTATCGATGGGGAGTTCATTCTTTTCAAATTTTTTCAACTCCTCTTCCACTTCTTTTTTTAGATCTTTGTCACTGACCTTAATTATATGATTTTTACATTGGGCACCTATCACTTCATCATGTGTGTAATCTTTACCAGCAATTCCTACTATGTCGATACCATTTTGCGTTTGCCCTTTTCTTCCATATCTTTGAATGTTGGGGTTTTGAAACTCTCGAGAAAGAATTTCACAAACAATATCTTCAAAAGTATCGTCGTGTTTTAATTTTGGAAAAATAAAGTCGTTGCTCATACTAATGTTTTTGATCTCGGGGGGGATTGGAGTCTTTTCCATAGCTATCTTTATCACGAATCCTCCCATCTCGTCCATGAATTACTACTTCTGAACGATTATTGATTGCAATGTTTCTTGCAAGAGAAATTGCTTGTTGCTGTGTGGTTCTAACGGCGGTAACCTTACTGTTTCTTTCTCCTCGAACAGCCCAGGTGTCATTATGAGGAACTACATGTTGGTTGTGTCTTTTCATTTTTTATGTCATACTTGACTTGACTGTAAAGTTATCATAAAATCATATTGTATGCAAGAGGTAAAAGCACTCACAGCAAGACAAAAAGAAGTTTTAGATTTCATTCGTTCCTTTTTTCAGGAAAATGAATATGCGCCGTCTCTTAAGGAAGTTGCGCGCTTTCTTAAAACAGAAAATCTCAGTACTGCTCAGTATTTTATAGAAGAGCTTGAAAAAAAGGGGTACCTCTCAAAAAGCAGTTATAAAAATAGAGGTATTAATCCCAAAATTGTCAGAAACCAGATACCGTTACTGGGATATATTGCTGCAGGAGAACCGATTGAGCCAATAGAAAACCCAGAATCTATATCTATCCCAGATAATATAAAAATGAATTCTAACTATCCGCATTATGCACTAAGAATAAAGGGTGATAGTATGATAGACATGGGAATATTGGATAAAGATGTTGTTATTATTAAGCATCAATTAACAGCTCAAAATAATGATGTGGTTGTAGCCATTACGGAAAAAGGTGCAACATTAAAGGTTTTTAAGCAACACCAGGGAAAAACCTATTTAGAACCACGAAACAAGACCTTTCCTAATATTTACCCTGAATCTTTGGAAATCAGAGGCGTTTTTGTCGGTCTTTTAAGAACATCATAAGTCTCAATCAGTTTTCTCATTGTATATATTCATTTTTTAATACCTTCACAGACTTGAACTCTTCCACTTTTTCAACATATCCCATTTCAGCTAATTGTTTTAAGATTTGTTGAGCTTTTAAATAACTAATCTGAAACTTTCGCTGAATAAAGGGAGTAGAGACATAATCTTCTCTAATGACTTTTTCCACAACATCATCAATCAGCAAACCGTGCTTTCTTTTTCGTCTCATAAACTAGCGATTAGTCGAAACTTCTTCAACAATCTTCTTCATGTCTTTATACATCCAATCAATTTATTCGTCTGCGTGCTTTCTGCGGGTATTAAATATGTCCAGCTTTTTTTCTTCTTCTTGAAGGTTACAGGTGCTTAGATTAGTGACACATTTAGAAGCGGTACTGTAAGCTTCTGAGCACGATTCTGCAAGGTTTTGTGATGCTTCCATACTCTTGATGGCATTCGATAAAATCCTTGCTGTTAGCTTATTATGTGACTGAATCTGATGATATGTAAAAGCATAGGAAACTAGTCCTCCCACAAAAATACTTACTAGTCCAACTAACAATTCCCTTCTGTTTAATTTCATACGTTTGGAGGTTCATTATTTTTTATCTGGTGGAGTTTCGTCCCAGCTCCTATCCAAAAGAGTGCACCAACAAACATAAACAATTCTTCGTGTCATTGGCTCGAACCTGATTATAAAAGACAAAGCTATTCAGCTTCAGATTAGAAAACCCTTTGATTACATACAAAAGGTAGTAAGTAGACTTAGTGAAAATAAACGGCTCGAACCTATCGAATTGCCTGATTTAACAAGCCAAGAAGCGTTTTTTTCTTCCAAATATTCTATAGTGGGTGGCTGACGGGGATCGAACCCGCGACATTCGGTTCCACAAACCGATGCTCTA
>CAZDWQ010000070.1:0-4785 GCA_964509285.1 uncultured Pseudomonadales bacterium | reverse complement strand
CTAGCATTTCATGGCTAAAAGCGGTATTATTCAGTTAAAGAAAGGAGGTGAGAAATAAATGAAAAAATTACTAAAATGGGGCGGGATTGCCCTACTCATCATCATTGTTCTAGGAATGATTGGTAGTAAAGGCGGCGAAAGCAAGAAAATTGGGTCTAACGACTCTACTACTACCCAAACCGCAGCCAATACCAATAATCAGCCTACCCAGCAGATGTATAAAGTCGGCGATAAAGTCCAAATGGGTGATATCATCTTAACTATTAACAAAGTAGAGACATCCCAAGGTGGTCAATATACTAAGCCACAATCTGGTAACCAATGGATAGAGCTTAATCTAACCATTGAAAACACTGGCTCAAACCAAGAGTACATTACTACCCTAGGCCAGATGTTTGTGACTGATAAAGACAATAATCAATATCAGACCACGGTAACCAGCAAGAGAATGGAAAATCCAGGATCTCTGGGGCTAGACGGCGCACTGATAGCCAAAGCCAAGAAGACTGATTGGGTCGGATTTGAAGTACCCAAAACAGCCTCCGGCTTAAAGTTCCAGTACAACGCCAGTTTCTGGAGCAACAAAAGCATCGTAGTCGACCTGGGTAGATAATGACTACGGCTACATACAAAGGATGCCTGAATTAAACCGCAGGCATCTTTTGTTGGAAAAAAGAATCACTGGACTTTCCTAGAGATTGCGGTACTGTTGCTATGTATCGCCTTTATACTCTAGGCAAATTAAAGTAAAATACAAATATGCAACTTAAAGATAAAACTGTAGTAATTACTGGTGGATCGGACGGATTAGGCTTTTCACTTGCAAAACATTTTGTTTCAAAAGGGTCAAAAGTTGTAATCATTGGAAGAAATAAAGAAAGATTGGATAAAGCGGTAAAAGAATTGGGAGGAGTTGCCAAAGGCTACATTGCGGATGTTAGCAATCTAAAACAAATTCAGTCAGTAGCGGAAGACCTCAATGAGGTCGACGTTCTTATCAATAATGCCGGAATATGGATTGAGGGCCAGGTTGCTGATAATACAGAAGAAGAAATATCTCGGGCAATTGATATAAATCTAAAAGGTGTGATTTACACAACCAAAGCCTTTCTCCCATTACTGAAAAAACCCACCGAGTCACATATTCTAAACATTTCTTCAACCTCCGGACTAAAAGGTAGAGATAATCAGGCTGTATATGTAGCAACAAAGTTTGGAGTTACTGGTTTTACTGAGTCGCTTAAAGTTGATTTAGCAAGTTCAAATATTAAAGTTAGTGGATTCTATCCTGGTGGTATGCACACGTCCCTATTTGAAAAAGTTGGTAAGCCTAAAGATAACAAGGATTGGATGGACACAAATAAAGTCGCTGAAATAATTGTTTTTATGCTCGAAAGAGATATCTCTATGGTTATGGATCATGTAGTTTTGAACAAAAGAAATACAAAAACATCGAATTAATATGAAATTATTTTTAGCATCTGAAGCAAAACATCCAGATAGTATAGAAAAATTAAAGAAATTTATTGGTGGCTTTGATGGTAAGTCTATTGCATATATTCCAACCGCTGCTAATGGCGAGAATCCTTATGGAGAATGGGAAACTGAAAGCTCAACTTGGAAACTAGTAAATACATTGGGTGCAGAAGTAACGCCGGTTGTTCTTGAAGAATATAAAAACTCAAGTGTACTCGACGTACTCAAAGGTAAAGATGTTATCTGGTTCGCCGGCGGGGCTTGTGGCTATCTAATGTACTGGATTCGTAGATGCGAATTGGACAAACACTTACCAGACTTATTAAAGGACGGAAGCGTTTATGTAGGATCTAGTGCTGGGAGTATGGTAACCGCTCAAACACTTACAGTAACCGAATGGTATTTAGGTGAGTCGGAGGTCGGAGCCAGCCTCTTCCCTGGGTTGGGATATGTTGATTTTGAAATTTATCCTCACTTTGAAGATGAAATGCTTCCAGAAATTAAAAAACACTGGAATGGAAAGAAACTATGTTTACTTAAAAATGGCGAGGCCATAACCGTAGTTGATAGCAACGTGACAGTCTTAGGTGAACAGAGATTTCTAGAAGGAGACGAAAAATGAATATAAAAGCATTGGGTGTTGATAAAGCAGGCGAAAATATACACAAACTTCACTACCAAAAAGAGGTTGGTGAGGACGATGTTTTAATCGATTTGAAGTATTGTTCCCTTCTTAGAGCAGATGTATTCTTTATTGGAAATTTCTGGGGTGATTCAAGGTATCCAATGGTACCAAGCTCTGAAATGTTTGGAGTGGTTTCAAAGGTAGGACCGAACGTTAAAGATATCAGGGCTGGCGACTATGTGGGGGTAAACTATCAAGTTTATTCTTGTGGCGAATGTTTTTATTGCAAAGAAGGAAAAGAACAGTTCTGCGAGAAACAAAGAGTAATCGAGGTAAATGAGTTCGGTGGTTTAGCAGAACAAATAATCGTTGATTCAAGATTCGTCTACCAAATACCTGAAAAGATCCAAAAACCAGAATATGTAGCATTAATGGGTTATGGTTTGACTGCCTACTCTGCAATCAAAAATTCTCAAATAAAAGAAGGTTCAAAAGTTGGTGTTCTAGGGGTAGGGAATTTGGGACATTTGGCTGTCCAGATATTGAACAAAATGGGATTCGTGGTAACTGCCCTCACTCATTCAAAAAGTAAGCATGAGATATTGGCAAAGCTTGGAGCTAAGGACTTTTTAAATCCACTTGACGAAAAAGAATTAGAGAAAAGCAAAAAGATCTTTGATTTTATTCTTGTGACTTCGTATCACGATTACGAATGGACAAAAATTATTGAGCTTCTCAAACCTGAGGGAACACTTTGTTTTAATGGACTTCCTGAAAAAAACATATCGTTCCCCGCAGTTCTACTCGCTGATTATGCACAAAGAAAGGTAGCTGGGAGCTATTTAGGAAGTAGAAGCGAAATGAAGGAATTATTGGAGTTTGCCTCAAAGAATGATGTTAAATCCGAAACTGAGGTTTTCTCCATCTCACAAGCTCAAGAGGTTTTAGATGGGATTAAAAATGGAAACATTCCTTTTTACGCAGTGATTAAAATTGCTGATTAAAATATA
Source organism: uncultured Pseudomonadales bacterium (assembly GCA_964509285.1). Lineage (GTDB taxonomy): Bacteria > Patescibacteriota > Microgenomatia > UBA1400 > PJMF01 > VFLK01. The sequence continues at coordinate 1,674 of CAZDWQ010000070.1, read as the reverse complement.
TGAAATACAAATTCTCCTTTGAAGAAGCAAAAACCATAAACAAATTCGGAGTAAATATTACTTTGTATAGCTTAAATAATCCCGACGCTAACATTGTTTATGAAGAAGTCGAAGAAGGTCATTTTGAAGAGTTCCTAAGCACTAAAAGCACATATACATGGTTTATTGTTGAGGGAGAGGGCACTTTCATAATCGATGATGAAAAAGTCCCAGTAGCTGCTAAGGATATCGTTACAGTACCGCCAAATAAAAGGATTCACTATTTTGGAAAAATGAAAATGGTTTTATTTACTGTTCCAGCTTTTAACGTCGAAAACGAACGACATATTAGAGATGTAAAGAAGGAAGAAAGTCCTTATTTCCAAAAATAACTATGAAATATTTAATAATGCATGGCTCATATGGTTCTCCAGATGAAAACTGGTTTCGCTGGTTAGAAAAAGAGTTAAAAGCATTAGGTCACGAAGTTATTCTTGAACAGTTTCCAGTTGATGATTGGAACGAAATTGAAAAAGTTGGATTAGAAAATATCGATGCATATACAGCAATAGAGAGCCTTAGTTCCTGGGAAAAGTACTTCGTTGACCATATTCTTTCTCAAATAAAAGATCAGGAAATTGGTTTTATTGGACATTCAATTGCTCCAATTTTTATGCTTCATATGCTCGCCAAGTACGACTTAAAAATTAAAATTGCTGTTTTTGTGGCACCATTTTTTAATATTCCCGATGCACCAAATATTTGGCAATTTTACCCAGTTAACAAAACCTTTTATTCGTTTGACTTTGATTTTGAGAAGATAAAAGCAAAGATAGGTAAATCTTTTGTGGTCTATGGAGATAATGATCCATATGTTCCCAACACCGAACCGCCGTTATTTGCGGAAAAACTAGGTAGTGAGATTCATGTTGTTCCAGAAGGTCGTCACTGTGGAAGCAATTTTAAGGAACTCCCCATCCTAATCGATTTGATAAAAAAAGAATTATGAAACCAAACAAAAAGATTGCTTTGATTACTGGCTGCTCCTCTGGTTTTGGTTATTTAACTGCTCTTAAATTTGCGCGTAATGGATGGATGGTTTTTGCTGGTGTGAAAGGCTTCGATGAGGGTGAAAAAGAACTTTCTGACATTGCTGATAAGGAAAACTTGCAACTTGAGGTTGTGAAACTCGATGTAACAAATGATAAAGAAGTAAAGACTGCTATCGAAAATATTTATAAAAAACACAAACAAATTGACTTACTGATTAATAATGCGGGTTTCGGATACCTTGGCCCAGTTGAAGACTTTGAAATAGATGAGATTCAAAAACTATACGATGTAAATATATTTGGAATGTTGAGAATGGTAAAAGCGGTTCTACCAATTATGAGAGAGCAAAAATCAGGGAGAATAATAAATATTAGCTCTGTAAATGGTCTACTTTCTTTTGGACTATATGGAATCTATTCTTCATCTAAGTTTGCACTTGAAACTCTTTCAGAAGCTCTAAGATTTGAAGTAAAACCATTTGGAATTGATGTGACTGTTGTCGAACCTGGGTCGTTTCTCACAAAGTTTAGCGAAAATAGTCAAAGAGCAAAAAGATATTTGTCAAAAGATACAGCCTATTCTGAATTACGCGATCCTTTAGATAGAAACGGTAAAACATCTAATCTTAGGCAAAACAAATTA
>CAZDWQ010000069.1:0-5069 GCA_964509285.1 uncultured Pseudomonadales bacterium | reverse complement strand
AAGGTGCCTCAACTTCCAAGCAAATAACAGTTTATAAGTAAATCTTTTAGTTAAATACTACTGCTAGTTCTAAATATTCGCTCTTCAAAATTTTGCTATAATTGTCGAATGAATTTATCTGTTGGGGTGGTACGGACACAACCCGACATTTCGTGCCTTTCCATGTAAAAATTAAGCTTCCAACACCAAGAAAGTTCAGAGAAATAATCGCACGAGATAGCAGAGGAAGAATTACAAAAGCAATTTTGACCCCATAGGAGTAAACATTGACAACCACCTATATGAAGTCTACGATTTAACTATGGCAATAGTTCCGAAATCTTATTTAAGGTTTAGAGATAAGTTTCCCTTTTATGTGCGATGGGTTTTAGATATTGTTGTATTTATTGCTGCCGTATGGGTATTTGGTTTTATTATCAGTTTTTTATTAGCAGCAACTAGGGGAGTATAAGGTTTTATTATTCTGAATTGTTTTCTTTCAAATATTGAGTGACCTCTGCATCAAATTGCCTAACTAAAGACATGGAATAAATGACCCCTAAGCTTTCGCTATCATCAGAGCTTACCAGTGATGGTACTCCCAGCATGCAACCATCTTTATCTACTGCTAAACCACCGGAGTTTCCATGACTGATTTTAGCTGATGTAACTATTAATCCATCCCCAGGAAAACTGCTAACAACTCCATCAGTTACAGTTAGTGAGTAACCCCCGCTAATAGCAGGATAGCCATAGATTCTTACAGCTTCCCCAAGCTTAACATTTTCATTCTTACATCGGTTTGTGTCATCAAAGGCAGGAAACTTCTTGGGATAAGTTCCTTTGTATTTTCCTGCTTCCTCATCGTAATACGCATCATATATTTGCATATATGCTAGGTCATAGTCATCGCTTATGCCTGGAATGACAATAGGATGTGCTAGGTAAATCTCTGAAGGTTGTCCTGTTTCTGAGTCTGGTAGTACTACCAAACATCCTGTTTCATCCACGAGTATATTTTTCTTATTCTGGGGAATTATATGTGAGTTAGTTAATATTATTCCGTCCTCTGTAAGCATTATGCCAGACCCACCACTAGAAGATTCATTTCTGGCGTTACTTGTACTTGGGCAAAATATGTTCACAACCGAAGATGCAATTTCTTCTTTACTATCTTTTTCAATGACTTTAGTTTCAGGAATATTAGTGGATGTGTTATTGGAAGATGTATCGCCAGCATATATAGCATAGAACATTATGGCTACAGCAATAACTATAATCCAATTCCATAAGCCGAAATTAGACCTTACTAGCTTATCGTCGTACTTTTTCTCCCAATACAAGTTTATTTTATTCTGAACTGGTATCAAAGGTAAAAATCCAATCCAGAAACGTGTCAAAATGAAATATACAACTGCAAGCGCCCCTGATTCTAAACCCTTTCCTTTATTTACTTCTTTTACATCAGTAGAGATATGCTTGAAGAGAGAATAGGAAGTTAGAGGAGCAAAAAGTGCACTCATCCAAAGAGCAAAATGTCCATGGTTTAATTTGTTTTCCGCATTAAAAGATTTCCATTGCCTATAAAACCAATAAATCTCATATATGCCAAAAGTTGCTAAGCACATTATTATAAGTTTCCAAGTTGAGATTGCATAGGGATATGGAGGGGTAGTTTGGTCTATATGTTTATCTACATATGAATGTTTTTCTTCGTGTTGAGTATCACTAGTTTTTGCTACGTTACCAATTTCAAGACCGCAGTGTTGGCAAAATTTACTACCTTCAGGGTTTTTCTTTCCACAGTGTTTACAAAACATATTAATTTGAGCTTAAATAATCGTGTACTTCTTGAGAGACTTCTGCTCCATTGTCAATTGCCATTTGTAAATAGGTTTTTGCATTTGCATCATCCTTATTTCCTAGATAAGCAAGACCAAGCCAATAAGCTGCGTAAGGATGTTGGGTAAAGTTAGACGATGAAAGTAAAGATATGGTTTCACTGTAGTTTTCATTATAGTAATTAGCAATGGCAAGATTTTGCTTTGATATTTCCGAAGGACTTAATTCATTTGCCTTTTTAGCATAGAGAAGTGCTTTGTTGTAGTCTACATATTTTGGGGCAACCCCTTCTAAGTCTAAATGGAATAAAGCAAGGGCATTATTAATTTGAAAATCTTCGGGATTAAGTCTGTATGCATTATTGTAATTAGTCAATGCATCATTAATATTTCCGTCCAGCAGTGCAATTTCTCCTGAAATAAGGTAATAATCAAATGTATCCTGTGTCGTTAGGGGAAGAGCCTCATTGAATGAACTCAATGCTTCAGTGGTTTGCCCTTCAGTTGAGTATGCATAGCCAAGGTTTTTAAGTGCAGCTACTTTCACTTCATCTGAGGTGGCTTCATTTGCAGCTTTCCGAAATTGTTCAATAGCTGTTTTACTATCTCCAGCGTCAAACTTTGATAGAGCTTCATTATTTGTTGCAATAGGTTCCTTATCTACGCTTCCATAAATACCACCGCTTACAATTAGAAAAATTACGATTGCAGTAATTGCCTTACCCCAGATAGAAGACTTTTTCTCCTCCTTTTTATGTGAGATGGTATAGTGTTCCGTATGCTCTGGAACCTCTTGTTTATCAGTTCCATTCAAATCTGCCCCACAGTGCTTGCAGAATTTACTATTTTCGGTATTTTGTTTACCACATTTATGACAATACATAATTATGAAAAGTCTTTTAGGTATTCTTCATTTTTGAGTCTTCCTTGAATATCACTTTCAAACAAATCTAGGAAATCTGCAAACTGTTTTTTACTATATTTTCCCAAATACAAAGCACTGCACACGAAACTATTCATTTCAGGTGAAGTTGAAAAATTACAAAATAATGCTTGATAGTTCATTCTGTTGATAGTCTCTAGGAGCTCCTTATGGTTCTTTTTGACTTTTTCTTCATTTAGGTTGTAAAGAGTAACAAAAGAAGTTCCAATGTCAGTTATCGTATTGAAAAGTAAGTTGGGTTTACTTCCCTTATGAATTGCGGAATAGCGTTGTGGGCTTCCAGCGGTCAATTCCAGCTTATTAATCTCATAACCCAGAAATTCTAGGTGGTCAATAATTTCCTTTTCTACGTCAGCAATAGGAGATTTATCAGCTTTCTCAACTTTCTCACCGCAAGAAGGACAAAATTGACTGTCTTCGTCTATGTTTTTACCACAGTTTTTACATTTCATATTAATCTTAATTTAAGCTTATTGTATCACTATGAGGGTGATACTTTAAATCCACAATATTTACAAAATGCCGCATGAGTATCAATCTTCTTACCACAAGAGGTACAATAGGCTTCGTCGTTCTCTGTAGAAGTTGGTTCTTCTGTACGATGTTTGGCTTTTTTACTTTTGGGAGCAAAAGATATTCCAAGGAATACAGTTATAAGGATTGTATAAGCTATAAGCAGAAGCCATATCCAAGCATATCCTGTGGTGGAACTACCTCCTAGAAGAATATTAACAGCAAGAAGTAGATAGCATACCTGTACAAAAAGCACGCCAAATGTAGTTCCTGAGCCAGCATCGGAACCTTCTCCTCGTGCCATTGAACTAATCGGTCCCATAGCTATTGCGTAACCAAATAAAAGTGCAGGAATTAAGGGTAAATTGTTAGATAAAACGATAAATCCAAATACATATGTCGCCCAAAATGCTAGGAGAAAATTATTATATGCTCCAAGTAGAAATCCAAGTACTACAGTAAAGAAGCGGTTTTCTTTTTCTACTGCTTTCGTAAGCAGGGGAACTAGAAGTAAAGAAGGGAGCATTGCCAAACTGTAAACATAAGGCATTATGAAAGTGATGACTACAGCTATTACTACAAACCAAATATTACCAAGAGCAATTAACCAAATTCCACCTACAATTCCAGCGAAAAAATTAAATATCCACAATGTTGCAAGAGATAATCCCAATAATCCATATAGAATGTTTTTCATTTTTTCTTTGAAAATCCGGCAATAAAGAAAAGAACTGCACTTATAAGGTCAATTGGTGTCCATGTAGTCCGAGTAAGATAAATAGGAAAAAGGGGGTTAAATAAAAATGCTATTGCTCCAAAAACCCATGCCCAACCAGTTACTTTAGAATTATAAAAACCAATCGCAACAATTATTGAAGTAATAAATATTGCCCAACGGAGCAAGACATAATAACTATATGGCCATGTTGGAATTATGGCAAGAATTAGAATAACGCCGGAGGCTACACAGAGCCACTTAATATTCATATTAATAATGCCCTTACCTGAATTTTAGCACAATTACCCCACCATCTAACTCACTATATTTATTAGGCTAGTTGATTCTGGTAAAATAGGCTCAATATTAATATGAATATGACTACTGAAGAAAGGGTGAGTGAGTATTACTGGTGGGTAGTAAGTAGAATAAAAGAAGCCATTCTTACTTCTCCAAAAAATTTTCCTATTCAATATGAATTAAGCCATGTATCTGCAGTTGGCGTACCAAATAATGAAACAGAGGAAAACATTCTAAAGAGACTTGAGGAGATTAAGGCAATTCGGATTGCAAATAATGCGGGTAAAGACTGGTTGATGAGATGGCAAAAGAAACAGGATAAGTTTAAATCTTTATCAAAAAATGAGGTATCTAGTGCTAAGTCTGCATTAGAGGCTCTAAAAGATGAGGAAGACCGTTATATACAGGCTTATGGCTCCAAGCTTATGACTTTTGAGAAGTATAAAGAGCTTATGATTGATATAAACGCGAAGCGAAAAGCAATTGAAGAGCAAGCAAAAGAAACTTTAAACATAGTGGACGAAAGAATAAATCTTGATGATATTGATAGTGTGTGCAAGGAGATTATGGACGACCTACAAGAAATTACTGTTGAAAAGAAGCAAAAATACATGAGAGGTATGATAAAATCCATTTATGTCAAAGAAAGGAGCAATGCCTTTGTAAACGGATATATTCCGTTATCTACTCAGGCACAAAATATCCAAGATGAACATAAGCGTTGGGATTGTGGGGTTACCTAATGTTGGTAAGTCCACTTTATTTAATGCACTTC
>CAZDWQ010000068.1:0-5087 GCA_964509285.1 uncultured Pseudomonadales bacterium | reverse complement strand
GTTCTTGCGAGCCCGATCGGATTCGAACCGACGATCTCTTCCGTGACAGGGAAGCATGTTAACCACTACACCACGAGCCCACATAAAAACACAAACATCATTTCAAAGAACAAAAGGAATTATACCTTACTAGACCTAGTTTTGCCAATACTAATGTAGTATAGTATAGATCATATAAAAAGGAGAAACATATGTCCATGAATCTTATTCTTGTTTTGATCGTTGCTGGTGTTGCTGTTGCATTTTACGTAGTGTCTATTTACAACTCCCTCCAACGCCTCAAAACTCAAATTACCGCTAGTATCCAAGAAATTGGCAACCAACTCAAACGCCAAGCATCTTTAATTCCTAATCTTGAAGCATCTGTCAAAGGCATGATGAAACAAGAAACCGGAATTTTCAAAATGCTCACTGATGCAAGAAAATCTGTTGCAAATGCTCAAGAATCTGGCAAGGTCAACGATATTGAAAAAGCAATTGAACAAGTCCAATCATTAGTACCAAAAATGACTATTGCCGTTGAAGACAACCCAGAACTCAAAAGTGATGCAACCGTCACTAAACTTATGAACGAACTCACTGACACTGCAGACAAACTGATGTATGCCAGAAGAGCAGTTATTGATTTATCACAAAATTACAATGAAATGTTGGTCACGTTCCCTTCAAATGTTGTTGCTGGAATGTTCAAATTTGAACCAGAAAAAGGCCTCTCAACTGCAATGACAGGAGAACATGTTGAAGTCAGTAGTTCAGAAATGAAAGATGTTAAGGTAGACCTTTAGAAATTAGAAGCTCAAAAACTACTAATTTAAATCACGTCAGGTTACTGTATGACCCACTACGAACTTGTTTCTAGCAATAAGCAAAAATCAAGCATCATTATGATCTTGTTTGTGGCTTTTATTGTCTTCGCTGCCTATGTCATGGCGGTTGGCTTTCAGTACGACTTGAGCATAGTTGGCATCGCATTAGTCATTTCTGGAATTATTTCTTTTGGCTCATACTGGTTCTCTGATCAAATAATTTTAAGTATCTCTGGAGCTCATGAAGCAAATAGAGAACAACACTTTGATTTTTACACAGTAGCAGAAAACTTGGCAGCCTCTCAAAGAATGCCAAAACCAAAACTTTATGTCATAGAGGACACTGCCACCAATGCTTTTGCCACTGGTAGAGATCCAGAGCACGCCGTTATTTGTTGCACAACTGGATTACTACAAAAATTAAACCGAGCAGAACTTGAAGGCGTTATTGCCCACGAACTTTCTCATATCCAAAACTATGATATCCGCCTGATGGGAATCGTCACAATTTTGGTCGGCCTAATTGCATTACTTTCCGATTTTATTCTTCGCAGTAGTTTACGTGGCAGACGAGGCAGCAATAGAGAAGGTGGCCAACTGCAAGTTATCCTTTTGATTGCTGGAGTTCTGATGGCGCTTCTTTCTCCAATCATTGCAAAAATTATCCAGTTGGCTATTTCTAGAAGAAGAGAATTCTTAGCAGATTCAAGCGCCATTGCTCTCACAAAAAACCCAGAGGGACTTGCAAAAGCACTTGAAAGAATTAGTGCAGACACCGAACCTCTTGAAGCAGCAAACAATGCAACAGCACATCTATACATTGCCAACCCGCTTAAAAATACCAAAGGTCATTTGTTTGCGGGCTTGTTTAGCACGCATCCACCAGTCGAGGAGAGAATTAAAGCACTCAGGAGTTTGTGATATAATCCCTCTGAAATGAAAAATATAATTTCTTTTACCCAAGCTCAAAACCAGCAACAAACTTTGTTGTAATTTGTGGCGCGTAAAAGTAAAAGTAAACTGCGAGCCACAAGCTCGCTTTTTTGTAACCAAAAGTAATAATTATTAGGTACAATAGACCCACCATGAAAAAAACGGCAAAAATAACAAAAGATCAAATTAAACACATCGCGAACCTGGCAAACATTCCTGTCACCCAAAAAGAACAAGAAAACTTACAAAATGCTTTCGATGAGACTTTAAACACCATTGCAGAACTTCAATCTGTTGATGTAACAAAAGTTGAACCAACTCACCAGGTGACAGGACTTGAAAATATTCTTCGAGAAGATGTTGTTAATGCAAACAACATGTTCACCCAAAAACAAGCCCTGGCAAACGCAAAACAGACACACAACGGATACTTTGTGGTACCTAGAATTATCGAGGAAAAATAATGAATAACACTCTCACGCTCAAACAGGCTATACACGCCCTCAAGACAAAGAAAATAACGCACTCAAAATTGTATAGTGACGTTACTACCGCCATAGAAGAAAAAAATAAAGAACTAAATATATACCTAACTTTGGCTGAAAACCCTGAAGAAACAGCAGAAAGTTTACTTGATACTCCATTAGCCGGAGTCCCGATTGCAGTAAAGGATAACTTCTGTACTAAAGGTATGAGGACAACTGCTTCTTCAACCGTTTTGGATAATTTTATTCCCGAGTATGAATCAACAGTAACTCAACGACTACAAAAATCCGGTGGTGTCATTATTGGTAAAACCAACATGGATGCTTGGGCACATGGTTCTTCAACTGAAACTTCACAATATGGAAGAACCCTTAACCCAAGAAACACAAAACACTTACCGGGTGGATCTTCTGGTGGAAGTGCCGCTGCTGTCGCAGCGGACCTCTGTATAGCAGCACTCGGAACTGAAACTGCTGGCTCAATCAGACAACCAGCTGCTTGGTGTGGCGTCGTGGGACTCAAACCAACGTATGGTCGTTGTAGCAGATACGGCGTTGTAGCCATGGCATCATCAACTGATAGCCCAGGACCAATCACCAAAACCGTAGAAGACGCTGCTATATTGCTTAACCAAATCGCCGGACCAGATGCATATGATGGCACAACTGGACCTCATAAAGTTCCTGATTTTACTGAAACTATCGGCAAAGGGGTAAAGGGATTAAAAATTGGTTATATTTACAAAGATTTAAAAGGCCTAGAAGAGGTCACTAAAATTTTTGCAAAAGAAATGCAGGTCTTCGAAAAACTTGGTGCAACAGTTGAAGTTGTTGACGCCATGGACCCTCGACATGGAATTAGTGTGTATACAATTGTTCAGCGCGGTGAAGTCTCGAGTAACCTTGGCCGTTTTGACGGTATTCGATATGGCAATGACCGTTCACATTTTGGCGATGAAGCCAAACGCCGTATTATGCTCGGAACATATACTTTATCGAAAGGATATTCCGATCAATACTACAATACTGCTCAAAAAGTTCGTACCTTGTATATAAAAAATTACGAAGAGTTGTTCAAGAAATATGATGTACTGATTGCACCAACTTCTCCTGGATTTGCCAAAAAAATCGGCGCTACTAAGGGAGCTGCTATGTTTGGCGAACTCGAAGATTTACTCTTAGAAGCAAGTTCATTGAGTGGATTACCTGGAATTTCTATTCCCTGCTTCCGCGATCCAGAGACAAACTTATTTTTAGGAATGAATATTATTGCCCCAATGTGGCGAGAAGACCTGGTAATTCAAGTCGCTGATGCATATGAAACAGCAACCAACTGGAACACCTGGAGAGCAAAAGAAAAGGCAGGAAAATAACTCATGAACACAATTATTACAGATAAAAACACCTATAAACTCGTGTGCGGAATGGAAATCCATGCAGAACTCAAAACTGCTTCAAAAATGTTTTGTGGCTGTAAAAATGACCCATTTGGGGCAAAAGAACCAAACATCTATACTTGTCCCGTCTGCCTTGGTATGCCTGGTGGACTTCCAGTAGCAAACAAACGAGCTATTGAATGGACAATTAAAGTTGGCCTGGCTTTGGGCTGTAAAATCAACTTTTTCTCAAAATTTGATCGAAAAAACTACTTTTACCCAGATTTGCCAAAAGCATACCAGATTAGCCAATATGACCTCCCATTTTGTTATGATGGCGTTGTCGAGACTTCATATGGACCTGTACAAATCACTCGTATTCACCTAGAAGAAGATACTGGAAAACTCCAGCACACCACAATAAATGGCAAAAAAGTCAGTTTAGTTGACTATAACCGCAGTAGTGTTCCCCTCATGGAAATTGTTTCTGAACCTGATTTACATTCACCAGAACAAGCAAAAGAGTATGCTAAAAAGATCCGTGATTTGCTGCGCTACCTCGAGGTTGCTGACTGCGATATGGACCAAGGTGGCATGCGTCTTGAAGCTAATATCTCCCTAGCACCAGCTTCAATGAATACTGAAAAAAGCGAACTACCAAACTACAAAGTTGAAGTTAAAAATATTAACTCTTTCAGATTTGCAGAGCAAGCAATCGGTTACGAAATGAATAGACAGGCAAAAATCTTAGATGAAGGCAAAACTCCAATCCAAGAAACTCGAGGATTTGACTCCACAAAAACAGTCACTTTTTCACAAAGAACCAAGGAAGATGCCGAAGATTATCGCTACTTTCCAGATCCAGATTTGCCACCGATCACATTCACAAAAAAACAAATCGAGTCTATGCGGGCTGAACTTCCTGAATTAATAAAGGAAAAAATAGCCAGATGGGAAAGCGAATTTAAAGTAGAACCAAGGTACTCAAACTTGCTATTTGATTCAACTAAGACTGCAGAAGTTTTAGAAAATTCTTTCAAGCTCTTACAAAAAGCTGATCAAGAACCAAATAAATTGGCAAATGTGCTAGCAAACAAAAAATTAGCTTTTGTTGACTCAGCCGAGGAGCTTGTAGAGAGATTTTCAAAGCTGTTTGCCACTGATACAGTTCCAGAAACAGAAATTGTTGCTGTAATTAAAACAGTTATGTCACAAAATCCTGACGCTGTACAGAAATTCCAGGCAGGACAACAGCAGGTTATTGGCTTTTTCATGGGTCAAACACTGCGATTACTTGGCAAAAAAGTGGATACAAAAGAGCTCACCAAACTGCTCATTCGGGAACTAAATAAGCAATAAAATACATATTAAATGCGTACTTTATTATTGACAATTTCATAGTTATAGGATATAATTACGCTAGTGTAATCGATCCTCAATTCGCAGTTGAAGTGCACCACTTTTGTAATTTAGTACTTTGTAATTGA
>CAZDWQ010000067.1:0-5098 GCA_964509285.1 uncultured Pseudomonadales bacterium | reverse complement strand
ACTACCAATCAATGAAAATTAACTAAAAAACCACCTCGTTTTTTCTATTAACTCACCTTTTTTAAACTTCTTGCCAGTATATACAAAAAGACCCCGGGAGGATCCCGAGGTCTTTATAGTTTTATTTCAATATAATTATTTACTTAAACCTAATCTATCGATTAGTTTTCTGTATCTTTCTTCACTTCTTGAAAGTAAGAAATTGAGCAATCTTCTTCTTTTTGCGACCTGTTTGAGCAAACCTCTTCTTGAGTGGTCATCTTTTTTGTGACTACCCAAATGTTTGGTAAGTTCTTGAACAGAAGCAGTTAACAAAGCAATCTGTACCTCTGGAGATCCAGTATCACCCTCAAAGAGAGCGAAGTCGACAATAATTTGTTGTTTTTGAGCTTTTGATAAAGCCATGGTATTCCTTTCCCTTACTTCAAAAGTTTGTTGTGCCGATCAGTTTTTTAAAAACTGTAAATGGCGATTTACAAACCTTTTACAAGTAAAGTAACCAATTTATTTTTACTATATAGTAGTATATCACAGAAATGTGTTTTTTTGTGAAATAATTTTACATGAGTTAGTGAGCTGATTCGGACCAAAGGTTCGCAGCGAACGATTTATGCAAAATTATTTAAAAAACACCTTATTCTTCGTCTTCGTCCTCAACCTTGTAAGCAACCAAGATATCACCAACTCTAAAATCAAGTTTCTTGTTTTTGAATGTCATACCAAACTCATTTTTAGCTTTGACTTCAGTGATTTCTTCTTTGCCATGCATCATTCTTTTTGGGGTTGGGTCCATGACGATTTCTTCACCACGTTTTAAATGGAATTTATCATTTTTCTTAATTTCACCAGTTTTAACTCTACATCCAGCAATAGTTTCACCATTCATCTCAAACAATTGCATAATTTCTGCTTCACCTAACACAACTTCATCAATTGTTGGCTCGAGCAATTTCAACATTTGTTTCTGTAAATCTTCAATCAATTTATAAATAATATCGTAAGACTTAATTTTAACGCCATTTTCTTTTGCGATTTTTTTAATTTTTCCAGAAACTTTGTTGTGGAAAGAAATTATGAGTGCGTTACTAGTTTGAGCTGATTCAACATCGCTTTCAGTAATTTCACCAACTCCAGAAGAAATAACATGAGTACTATCTTCATCGATAACTTGCAAAATTGCTTCGAGTGTTCCTTGAACGTCAGCCTTGATTATCAAGTTGAGCTTAGGATGATCAACATTGGTAACTAATTGAGAAAAATCTATATCACCCCAAGGATTTGCTGGAGCTTTTTCAACAGCATCTTCTTCGACCTCTGCATATTCGGCATTCATATCACGAACAACAGAACCAACAGTTGGAATTTCTTTAAACCCAACAATTTCTGCACAAAAACCTGGAAGGACTTCTTGTAAGCTTTCACCAGTTGCAGAAAGTAGCAGTTTTACTCTGCCATCAGAGTTGTCAGTATATACATCTTGTCGAACTTTGAGAGTACCTTTTTTAACAATAACTGTGGCAAGAATTCCGCGTCTACTTTCTTTTGAAGATTCAATTACAACTGCTTCTAAAGGAGCTTCTGTATCAGCCTTGAGTTCAAGCAATTCTGCCATAACATTTATTGTTTCGAGCAATTTGTCAACATTTTTACCAGTTTTAGCAGAAACTTCGACAGCTTCAATATCACCACCGTAATCAGTGACAACTAAACCATGCTCAGCCAAACCAGATTTTGCTAAATCTAGGTTCACATCTTTCAAATCAGTTTTGTTGATAGCAACTAAAACCGGAACATTTGCAGTTTTGATGTGGCGAATTGACTCAATAGTTTGAGGTTTTACTCCATCATTTGCAGCTACAACTAAAATAACAATATCAGTAACTTTTGCCCCACGTTCACGCATCTTATTAAATGCAGCATGACCTGGAGTATCAATGAAAGTAATGTCTTTACCATTGTGTTTAATACTGTACGCACCAGTGTGTTGGGTAATACCACCAGCTTCACCAGCAGTTACATTTGTTTTACGAATGTAGTCTAAAAGTGTAGTTTTGCCGTGGTCAACATGGCCCATGATTGTGATGATTGGTGGTCGAGTTTGTAGTGCCATAGTGTGTTCCTTAGTAGTATTAGTTTTTTAGTAATTAGTCTTTAAGCAAGTTAACTGATGAATCTCTTTGAGACATTTCTGTTTCAAATGCTTCAACTTTTTCAGACAAGACTTTTTCTTGATCTGCTCCAAGTTCAGCTTCCATCCATTTATTCTTAAATCTACTTAAATCGCCAACTGTGGTAAGTTTGTTTTCAACCAAGAAGTTTCTTGTATCTTCTGAAAGCCCAACAAAAGTATCAATTTCATACTCTTCTTTACCAGTTACTTTAGATCTGACTTCACCTGAAGCAGATTTAATAGTAATTTTGTAGTTGGTTAACTTTGCAGCCAAACGGACGTTCTGTCCACCACGACCAATTGCTAGTGAAAGTTGATCATCTGGAGCTGTGACTTCAACAAGTCCTTCATCTTCTTTGATCTCAATTTTCAAACCTTCAGCAGGAGCGAGTGCACCTTGAATCAAAAGATTTTTGTTTTCTGAGAAAGGAATAATATCGAGTTTTTCATTGTTTAATTCTCTGATAACTTCTTGAACACGAACGCCACGTTGTCCAACACAAGAACCAACTGGGTCAACACCATCTTGGGTTGATCTGACTGCTAATTTAGTTCTCACACCAGCTTCACGAGCAATCAGTGCAACCTCAACTGTGCCTGCTGCAATTTCTGGAACTTCTCTCTCGAAAAGTTTAGAAACTAATTCTTTGTCTGCTCTAGAAACGATAATTCTCTTACCTTTGTGAGAGTCTCTGATTTCTTTGATCAAAACAGTAATACGGTTGTTCATTCTGTAAAACTCACCACGCATCTGTTCTTCTGGTGGCATATATCCTTGACCTCTTCCGATGTCTAAAATAACTGCTCTACCGTCCATACGTAAAATTTGAGCGGTAACAATTTCACCAACACGAGCTTCAAAATCAGCAATCACTTTGTCTTTTTCTGATTCTCTGATTTTTTGTAAAATAACTTGTTTTGCAGTTTGAGCAGCAATACGACCAAAACCTGCTGGAGTTACGTCTTGAGCTTTTTTCGCATCCCATTTGGTAATTTCACCAGTTTCTTCGTCTTTTTCTAAAATTGGGCATTTAAAAATTCTTGATTCACCAGAATCTTCATTGAGTTCAACATAATAGTATGACTCTTCTTCTAGATGACCAAATTGTTTTCTGTATGCAGAAACGAGAGCCTGTCTGATTGCATCATAAATAGATGCTGGATCAATTTGTCTTTCGTTTGCAATCTGGTTGATTGCTGCAGCGAATTCTGTACGAACAATGTTTGAGCTTGCTTGTGCTGACATATTCTGTTTTCCTTATTTAATTGATTTCTAACTGTAATTGATACCTACTAGTTTAGTTTGTGCTTTGAGTAAAAAAAAGAACCCGTTTTTTTGAGTTCCTTCCCGTTTCAAACTATCTAAGGGTATATTGTAGCATAAGTAGATACAAAGATCAATCAAATATTATCAAAACTACTACCCAATTTCTTTAGTGAAGAAAGCAACTTTACCATCGTTTTTTCCAATTCGTAGGCCTTTTTCTTATTTTTACCAATAATTGTATAAATCAACCCACCATCTCTAATAAAATGATGAGAGTTAATCACAATTCCCTCTCTTTTTTTAGAATCATAGAGCAGTTCGCTCAAAGTCTCTAAAATATCAGAAAATGAGTATGCATCTTTTTCAAACCAACCATGCCTAATTCTAGAGATAGTATACCCGTCGGTCATAAAGTTCTTGCCAAGTAAAGCTTTAGCCATTTTATAAACATCAGTCCCCCCAGTGTGGCGCGTGTTCGACTCACACACATACACATGACCATTTTTAGCGTACATCATATCAATGTCAAAATAGCCCCTGTACCCATCCGCAGCATATTGTTCAGCAATAAAATAGCCAGTGTCTTCCATGCGTGTTTGCAACCTGTCATTAATGATATCCTCATTAATATCAATGCCATAAAAAACACCTTTTGAAGTTACTTGGCAGGCACAAACATAGAGCATCTCAATTCTGCCATTTTTATGAATTCTGAACTCAACATTGGGAAAACCGCCCATACCGTTGTAGTGAATATTCACCAGATCTTCAATAATTACCGGATAAATATCCCAATACCGTTCTTCCATAGAGTCGAGAATTTTCTTCACACAATCGCGGTATACTGTTGGCAGTTCACCATCACGAAAAATCAGAACTCCATTTCCGCCACTACCTTTATTGGTCTTAATAACCACACCTTTATTTTTTAGGTAACGATTGGCAGCGATTTTTGCAGCGTCCTGTTTGCCCATACAAATAACACCCTCGGGCATCATGAAATCTGGCTCTTGAGCTCTACTTTTTTGGGCAAGCTGACGAATACCAGATTTACTTCCAAAAAAATTCACAGTCCAAGCACTCGCATAGTCTGGTGCTTCTGGAATTGAGACATCAAGCCCAACTCTCAATAATTGTTCATATAAAGAATAGAACTCAAAAGATGCTGAGTAACTCGTCATAAGAATTTTTTTGTATTCTTTAGCCAAAGTGACCAATTCGTTAAAAGATTTTGAGTCAGCCAAAAGATCTTCACAAATTAAGTGACTCCTGAGTGTTGGAGTAATCACTCGAGATTTTTGGAAGTGTAACAATGACTGTGCGTAATCCTGGAATTCTTGCGATATTGGTTTGGGTGAAATGTAAACAAAATCTTTTTCTGTGGCTAATGATAAAAAGTAGGCATCAGTTGCATTTTCAAGCTCAGAAATGTGTTCAAAACGTTTGATTGGATCGTTGATGGCACTAAGAAAAGACCACTCATCTTCAACACCGTTAAAAACATAGATTTGGAGCTCATTACGATTTGATTTATTACTGTCTTCAGTCAAGGTTTTAATTAACATTAATGAATTATGAATATATCATAAATAGAGGAAAAATAAAGGTTTCTTAAGTTCGCAATGGAATCCGCGCACCTCAGTACAAGAGGTAAAATATGC
>CAZDWQ010000066.1:0-5131 GCA_964509285.1 uncultured Pseudomonadales bacterium | reverse complement strand
CGCTGGCAGCTTTAGCGAAAAGTCTATCTCGAATCCTTTCGCTTGAGTCTTTTTCGTAGATAGAACAAAGTTTGTCAACAATTTGATCTTTTGACCATATTTCATCGTAAAACAGTACATTAAACTTCGATAGGAACTCGAATGTTTGTGTTTCAACATTAGAATTATTTATTGGAAAACAGGATTGTAGGGATTCAAAAACTGATTTTTCCTTCTTGTATCTACTGTCTCCGTCTAGCTGTTTTTTAAACTCCACAAATGGTTCTCTTCTGGCTAACAAAGTAAGTTCTCTCAGTTCTTTTGCTGATCCTTGAGTTACCAACCACAATTCGCACAAGCTATCATTTAGGTATTCACTAACAAAGTCCTGATAAAGATCCTGTCTATCGTCAGGTAAAAAACGCTTGCACTGAGAATATGACTTTTTATTCTGACTCGTCTCAGTGTAGATATCATCAACATGAGCATTTCTCTTCCCTCGTTTAATTTTTACAAAACCATCACCACCAACTAGATTTGTTACTATCATTTCAACTATTTTTTGAATGAAAAAGTTAACCTCATAAGTATCGCCCAAAGCATTATCTCTTCCACCATGGAATTGATTAACCAAACTCTTTTGCTTTTTCGTTGTTGCCTTTTTCATATAAGTATTTACTTATTTGTACCTATGCCATTAAGAAATCCCAATACATCATCCTTCTTGTATTTTCTGTCACCACGTGTGCCAAACCTCACCGCCTTGAGTATTCCTTTTTTATCCCATTGCCTCAGTGTGTTGGCATGAACTTTCAGGAGTTCGCACGTCTCCTTCATGGTCAGTAATTCTGGTAATTGATTGTCTTTTTTCATTGTCTAATAACCTACCATTTGATACTATTACCATACTAGAAATACCTTAAATTTACAATGGAAGACAAATACATCCTTTCTGTCAAAAACTTTGAGGACTGGCGGAACTATTTATTGGTAAATAGTTTCTTTTTTGACGTGCTAATGAAAAAGTTGCGACGTGATCTCGGACTACCAGAGGAAGGGATAAAAGATTTAGAGAAGATGATACGTTGGGATGGAGAAACGAAAGATAAAGTTAGGCGTCAAATTACCCCCACTTCAAAACGCAAGAAAACCGGTGTTCAAACGGTCAAAGAAATATTTGCCATTGAGGATGAAGTCAGACGAAAAGCGTACCCACAAATTTGGAGAGTTATAGAAAAGTTTGCCGATTACGATCTTAGTTTTCCTTTGCTCCAAGTCTATGTTTTAGGGAACACTGGGTTGTCGTTCGGTGGAAGTTCCAGAGTTTTGATGGTTTCTTCACCAGATGATCCAATCCGTGAGACAGGTGTATATATCAAATATTCTCCAGAGCTAAGCGAGAAAGATATTATTGCATTAACCAAACAAGCACGAGAGTCGTATGAATCGTTGTTTAAGTACAGGCACCCATCAGTCAGGACACATGATGAAAATGGTAAGCTATATATCAAACGTCCAGAGCTAAAAGTTCGCCAAAGGAAAGCGGCTCAACTAACAAAACAACAGCTAAAGATTTTTGAGGCTGTAGAAAATTGCCTAAAAGAAAATTATTCATCCAGACCTGATTCGATAAAAATGCAGGATGTATTTGAAACAGTCTCCAACAAACTCAAGATGAATATGAACTCTGTTCAGAGGACTTATCATTCCATTTTGCGAAATTACCATCTACCCTCAAGTGTCGATACTAGGAATATTTTCTAGCTAATGCAGTGTTAGCCCGAAAAGTCATCTGATTTTTTATTCCCCCTTTGTTTGGAAAAATATAGGTATGCAAAAAATACCTATACAAACGATTGAGGTTCCCATTAACGAGCTGGTAGGAGCTGACTATAACGCCCGAACTCATAATGATGCCCAAGCTGAACAACTAAAACAAAGCATTCAACGCTTTGGCCTGGTAGACCCAATAATCGTTAACTCCGCATCTGACAGAAAAAATATCATCATCGGCGGCCACTTTCGCTGGGAGGTAGCTAAAGAACTGGGGTTTGAGACTGTTCCAGTAGTATTTGTTGATATTCCTGATTTAGATAAAGAAAAGGAACTTAATCTGCGTTTGAATAAAAACACAGGAGAATTTGATTGGAATCTTCTTGCCAAATTTGATGAGTCATTCCTAGCCGACGTTGGTTTTTCCAGTGACGAATTGGATTCAATTTTTGATATTGACGTTGAACCTGAAAAGTTTGACCTGGAGAAAGAACTACAAAAGCTCAATATCCAAAGCATAAACACCAAGAGGGGTGATATTTACGCATTGGGTGATAGTCGTCTGATGTGTGGCGACTCCACTATAGAAGAAAACATGTTAGCTCTCATGAATGGTGAGAAAGCGGATATGTGTTTTACAGATCCACCCTACATACTCGATTATCTCCATGGCAAGAAAAAACATGGAAGTGCGGTCACAGGATTCGGAGCCAAGCGTGATCGTAGATATTTGGAAACTGATGTCCTACCACCAGACTTCACCGAAAAGTGGATGGGAAATATCGCCAAAATACAAAACGAGAGTTTCAGCGTCATTGTTTATGAGAATTGGAAGAATCTTCGCACCATTTGGGGTGAGATGGAAAAGTACTGGAAAATTAAAAACATGATTGTCTGGCACTTGCCCAATCGTCACCAAGGATTTTCTGCAAAGTACAAATTCTTTTCTAAACATGATATTGCCATGGTTGGTGCATCTCCAGAAAAAGATATCGAATTCAACACGGAACTAGAAGCTGATGGTTTGCAAGAAGAATATGAAACTGCTCTGTTTGCCATCCAAGGCAAACCACAGTGGGAAGGCTATCAAAAGGGTAAAAAGAACCAACCTACTGATTTCATCGAGTATGTAGCGTCCGACGAAAAACATTCTGGTCAAGGCATTATTTTTGGCACCAAACCAATCGAGATCCTCATTCCTTACATAAAAGTTTTAACCAAACGTGGCGATTTAATCGTCGAACCGTTCTCAGGAAGTGGAAGTACGCTGATCGCTTCCACAAAGATGAAACGCCGTTGTTATGGCATGGAAAAGTCTCCAGTCTATACAGAAGTCATTATCAAGCGCTGGGAAAAGTTAACAGGATTAAAGGCCAAGAAAATATATGGATAAAACTATTGAAAAACGCCAGTCGAAAAACAAAGAACAACTTTTGGAGATACTAAAGAAAACTCCAATCGTTCAGATCGCCTGTGAAAAGGCAGGAATCGGCAGGGCTACTTATTACCGATGGCGTAAGGATGATCCTGAATTTGCCAAAATCAGTGATCAGGCACTTCTGGATGGCAACCTACTTGTGAATGATATGGCTGAGTCTCAGATGATGAGTGCTATCAAAGATAAGAATATGACAGCCATAATTTTTTGGCTTAAGCACCATCATCCAGCCTATGCAACCAAAATAGAAATCACTGCCACGAATAAAAACCAGGATATAGAACTTAGCGATGAACAAAAAGAATTATTAAACAAAGCACTAGAAATGGTGGCATTGATGCCGCCAGAAAACGAAAATCATGAATGACCATCAAGAAATCATTAAATTAATTCAGATCGACTCTAATTTCAGGAGGGCATTAACTCGGGAAAGTTTCTCTTGGTTTTTTATCACTTACTTTACCCACTATATAACGTGCCCAACTGCTCCATTTCAAAAAGAGATATTTAATCTTCTCCAAAACGACGGACTCTTAAAAGTTGCCATTACCGCTTTTCGAGGTTCGGCGAAATCGACTATAGCTAGCCTTGCATATCCAATTTGGGCAATGGTAGGTAGACCAGCCAAGAAATATACATTAGTGGTAAGTCAGACTCAGGATTTATCCAAACAAATACTGACCAATATAAAACAGGAGCTTTCATCAAACGAACTATTAATTCGAGACTTCGGACCATTTAATGAAGTTGCCGATGAATGGCGATCCAACTCGTTTGTGATTCCCCAATTTAACGCTCGTATTTCGGCCATCTCTCAAAGTGAAAGTATTCGTGGGCTACGACACTACCAATACCGTCCCGATCTAATCGTGATAGATGACGTCGAAGATCTTGAGTCAGTCAAAACCAGAGAAGGAAGAGATAAAGTATGGAATTGGTTTACTGGTGAGGTTATGCCTATTGGTGACCTAAACACCAAAATAGTAATAATTGGCAACTTGCTCCATGAAGACTCCCTCATGATGCGACTTAAAGAAAGTATTTATGCAGGGAAAATGGATGGAATATACAAAGAGTACCCACTCCTAGATAAAAACGACAATATCGCTTGGCTAGGTAAATATCCCTCGATGCTTCATATCGAAACAAAAAGAAGACAGGTAGCCGACGAGTCAGCTTGGTATCGTGAGTATTTGCTAAAGTTTATCTCTGATGACAAGCGTATTGTCCAAAGGAGTTGGCCACAATTTTATGACAAGTTACCAGACCTACGACACTATCGAATTCTAGGAATCGGAATTGACTTGGCCATTTCTGAAAAAAGTAGTGCAGATTTTACTTCCCTTGTTCCCTTTATTGTCATAGGGTATGGAGATGACCTAAGAATATATATCCTGCCATATATTGTTAACAAGCGGATGAATTTCCCCGATACGATTTTAGAAATTAAAAGAGTCAGTGCCGTCTTAGAACAAGACTACAAACGAGTACCTACAGTCTTAGTCGAAAATGTCAGCTACCAAATGGCTGTGGTGCAACAATTAACTATCGAAAAGGTATTAGCAGAACCAGTTGCTATCTCTGGCATGAATAAACAGACAAGGTTAGAAATGGCCACGCCATATATTAGGCAAGGCAAAGTTCTATTCCCACAAAAAGGTGCAGAGTCTCTCATTAGTCAAATTGTAAATTTTGGTATCGAAAAACATGATGACCTAGTTGACGCCTTTACAATCATCGTTTTGAAGGTTTTGGAATCTGATCGACCTACTTATAAATCAAATGGCCCGACCGAGCCACCAAGGGATCGCTGGGGAATAGATCCGTTCACTGGAGAGTATCGAAACTTAGATGCGCCCATCACTGCCGGAATGTGGGGTAAAAGGTTTTAATTATTTGAAGAACTCGTCAGCCGAGACTTTCAAGGCTTTAGCGAGTTTG
>CAZDWQ010000065.1:0-5297 GCA_964509285.1 uncultured Pseudomonadales bacterium | reverse complement strand
AAAATGAGTTCTGCTATGAAAGCATTGATTGAATGTCAAAATAGCTTAGAGCAGCATGAAGTAGAATCAAAAAACGTATATACTAGTTAATAATCATTTTTAGAAAGAATGTATGTCAGATCAACACGAAATTGAAAAAAATTTTAAGTACAGAAACATCACTATTTCCGGTCTTCCTGGAAGTGGTTCGACGACCTTATTAAAGATGTTAAAAGAAAATGATCTTTTAAAATTTGCTGGTTGGCGTGGGTTCAATGGTGGTGATTTCATGCGCTCATACGCAAAAGAAAAAGGTTTGTTCAAAGAAGTTGGTAATTTGCATCATTCTGCAACAGATTACGAAGATGATTTCGATAGAAAAGTTGATTATGGAATGAGAGAAAAACTACAAAACGAAAGTGGCTGGATTTTAGAATCTTGGCTTTCTGGGTTTATGGCTCAAGGAGTTGAAGGGACACTTAAAATTCTTATGATTTGTAGTGATAAAGCGGTTAAAGTTGATCGTATAGTTAATAGAGATGGCGTTACGGCAGATGATGCGATTAAGAACATGCATGATAGATATGCAAATAATTTAGGTAAATGGAGCAGAATGTATAAAGAAGAATGGGACAGTTGGGTTGTTGCGACAGGAAAGGTGAAGCAGAGTGATCCCATTGATTTTTGGCGTGAAGATCTATACGATATGATTATAGATACGTATTCCGCGAACCAACAGGAAGTTTTAAAAATAGTTCTAAATGCCATCACAAAATAAAGCGACAGTCGTTTTCTTTCCTTTAATAATTTTGACATTAATTCTATGGTTCTTATACAGAAGTCTATTCTCGTTCCCAGTTTGGTTTGACGAAACGGTTGGCAAAGCAATCTTTTTTGGTTTACCAGTTTGGTTATACCTGAGTGTGGGTGAAGGTAAATCTGTACTTGCAACTTTTTCTCCATCTAAACTTAAAACAGGATTATTGTTGGGAATTACGGTGGGGGGTGTGTTTGGTTTTGTTTTTTCTCTCCTTTCAGTTATTCAGAGTGGTGGTGTTGTACAAGCCGTTGATTTATTTGATTCGAGTTTGTTCTGGTATGAATTTGCTCTGGCAATTTTTACTGCATTTTGGGAAACATTGTTATTTTACAGTTTTACGATGACTATCCTTAGAGAAAAGTTTGAAAACTGGTCTGTAACAAAACATGTTTTACTAACTGCTTTCATATTTTTGATTTTTCATATCCCAAATACCTTACTAAGGTATGATATGTCATTAGTTGTACCGCAACTTTTCACACTGCTTCTGTTTGCAATCGGTCAAGGATTTTTATTTTATTCTAAGAAAAATGCCTATGCACTGGTTCTTTCTCACGCAATTTGGGGTATGGTATTGCTTGTTCACGCAGGATTTTAAGCTTTGTTTTAATTGATTTATTACAGTGTCTAGACTTTTTGCTTCGCAAAAAGTCCATAAATTTGTTACAATCGTCCTCTCACTATGCAAAAGCGAAAGTTTTTAGTTGCAGTTTTGGCTGTATTTTTTGGAGTTTCTATCTTCATTTCTTCTTTAGTAGTATCTTCACAACAAGATTTAGCAAGTGCTGACAAAGTAAGCAGAAAGCAGTTTTATTTTGGCAAAAAGGTTTTACCAGATCACATTTTGTATCCAGTTTTAATGGTTATTGATAAAAGTTTATTAGTTATGACTTCTGGTGAATCAGAGATTTTTTTGCGGATCAGACTAGCTCAAGACAGAATGATCAGCGCAAATAGTTTGCTTGATAAAAAAGAGGAAGGATTATCTTTGAGCACTCTTACAAAATCTCAAAAATACCTGATATTAGCTACACAAGAATTTTTATCTTTACCTTCACCTTCTGATGATGTTGGCACGGGGTTACTTTTAGCTCTAGAAGAAAACACAGCAAACATTAAAAAAATTCAAACACGTTTCCAAAAGATTGACACAGCGCCGTTAAGTGAGTTAATTATCGAAAGCGAAACTCTCATAGTCGCTGTTCAAAATAAAATACGAGAGTAAAAGTAGCGATATATACACTAAAGACTTTTCTATTGAATATTTTTTTCCTTTTTTTCCAAGAAATACGACCCGAAAATTAACTGGTTTTGATCTATTGTGAATGATTGACCCAACCCAAAAATAGTGAGATTATTTAATTCCAGTAAAACTGAAACACAATATATTGTGGTTATAACTAAAAAACTATACAAGCTCATGTAATTTTTAAATAACCCGAAAGTGTGCACTGGATACGTAAGGGTCAAAGATATGAAATGTCCGTACTGTGATAAAGATGAAACGAATGTCGTTGATTCTCGTGAGGCAGAAGATCAGACCTCAATCCGCAGACGCAGAAGTTGTTCATTTTGTGGTAAGCGTTTTACAACCTATGAGCGCGTTGAAGGTATTGATTTAAAAGTTTTAAAGAAAGATGGTACTAGAGAAAACTTTAGCAGAGACAAGTTGAAGCGTGGTCTCACCAAAGCAACCTGGAAGCGGCCAATTTCAATGGCAAGCATTGACGAGCTGATTGATGAAGTTGAGCGCAAACTCAGACAAAAAAAATCAAGCGAAGTCAAAAGTTGGGAGATTGGCAACTTAGTTATTAATAGATTAAAAAAGATCGATAAACTTTCATATTTGCTGTTTGCAAGTGTGTATCGAGATTTTGATAGTATTGAAAACTTTCAAGAGGAATTAAATCGATTAGATGAAGACGAACCGGAAGAAGAATTAGTAAGAGACAAGTAAACGAAAAAATATGACAAAATCAACAACTTTACCAAAAAGAAAAATGAAATTTATAGAGCGAAAACTCGATAATGGAATGGGTCTTGCTGTGGCAAGAAGGACCTACTTGCGAAAAGTTACAGACAAGGAAACAAAGAAAGAGCGTTGGGAGACTTGGGGTGAAGTTGCACACCGTGTTGCTTTGGGAAATACTTTGTTAGCCAAAAACATTAAGGGTTTAGGTAAAAAACACCAAACAGAAGATTACGAAATTTTACGCAAGCATATTGCTAACGCTTCTTTATTAATGTCTGGCCGTCATTTACAACATGGTGACGAGACTCAACCAGAGCGTAACATGGAAGTTTTCACTAACTGTAGTACTGCTTCAGCTTCATATGTGGTGTTCTACCTGCTTATGAATGGTTCTGGTGTTGGCCGTGCATATGATGACGATATGTGTGTGGTGAACTGGGACAATATGCCAAACGTTCGTTGTGTCTTGGCCGAAGACCACAAAGATTTTGTGTGGGGCTTTGATGAAAGTGTGAAAGACGCCAAACATAAATATGGCGAGAACGACAATATTCACTGGTTTGAAGTTCCAGATAGTCGTGAGGGTTGGTCTCAGGCAATTGAGATGTTAGAAATAATGGCTTATGAGAAAAAATTTAAAGATGAATTGCTGATTCTGGATTTTTCTAAAGTTCGTCCAAGCGGTTCAGTAATTCGAGGTATGCAAAATAGACCGGCTTCTGGTCCAAAACCATTAATGAACGCAATCGAAAGAGTGGCAACTATTAAAGGTGCGGGTATGTCTCCATGGAAACAAGCTTTGTTTATTGACCATTATTTAGCTGAATGTGTGTTGGTTGGTGGAGCCAGAAGAAGTGCCAGAATTGCTACCAAAAACTGGACAGACCCTGAAGTATTTGAGTTTGTAAATATCAAACGTGGTGGCTTTTTGTGGAGTGCAAATAACTCAATCACTGTTGATGAAAAATTTTGGAAACAAAGAACCCAGCATTCCAAAAAAGTGTTAGACGCAGTCTTGCAAGCAAGTTACCATGACGGAACCGGTGAGCCAGGTTTTGTGAACCAGCATAGACTTGTCCAAAATGATGATGGCTATGATGATTACGTTGATGGCAAATACGCGGAAAGCGAAAAATACAAACCAATGGCACGTACAGAAAAAATGTTGTCGCTTGTTGCCCGTAATGCTTCTGCAAAGTTGTATTCACAGATTCCTAACCCTTGTGGTGAGATTTCTTTGAACATGCTTGGCGGATACTGTGTGATTGCAGACGTGGTGCCATATTTTGCTCCAACACTTGATGATGCAGAAGAAGCATTTAGAGCCGCAACCAGAGCTTTAATTCGTGTTAACACTATGGATTGTTTATATTCGAGAGAAGTCAAACGTACTAATAGAATTGGTGTGGGAATGACCGGAATTCACGAGTTTGCGTGGAATACGTTTGGCTTTGCTTTCAGAGATTTAATTGATGAAGAGAAGTCTCAAGAATTTTGGAACACTCTAGCACGATTTAAACGCGCGGTTGTTGAAGAGGCAGAAAGTTATTCTAAAAAAATTGGGGTTGTAACTCCACACACCAATACTACTATAAAGCCTTCTGGTACCGTTTCTAAGTTGTTCGCTCTGACCGAGGGAGCTCATTTACCAAGTATGCGTGAGTATATTCGTTGGGTGCAGTACAGAAGTGACGATCCAATGGTTAAAAAATACCAGAAAAAAGGGTACCCAATTAAAGAGTTGCGAAGTTATAAGGGTTCAACTGCTGTTGGATTTCCAACCCAGCCTTTAATTTGTAGAATTGGTATGAATGGCGAGCTAGTTACTGCCGGAGAAGCAACCCCAGAAGAACAGTTCAAATGGTTGATGTTATTAGAAAAATATTGGATTGTTGGTGTTGATACCAATGGCAAGCCAATGGAAGATACAGGAAATCAAGTTTCTTATACACTTAAATATGATCCAAAACGGGTGACCTATGCTGAGTTTGTAGAGATGGTTTCTAAATATCAGGGGTTGGTGAAATGTTGTAGTGTGATGCCACAACAAGATAGTACTGCATATGAGTATCAGCCAGAACAACCAGTCACAATTTCTGAGTTTATGAAGGTACTCAATGAGATTGAAGCAGATGAATCTTTGATGGAAGATATTGACTACGAACACCTTAAGTGTGCAAGCGGAGCATGTCCGATATAGATTGATGTTTATAGATATTGTTATTGGGCTGTTGCATACCAGAATTAATTGGTGCTATTATTAATTAATCGTATAGAAATAAATAGTTAAGAAGGAGAAGATATGGGAGAAGGTTTCTTGGGATTAGGGGGTAGTGGATTACCAAAAGATGTAGCTGCTTCGCTATCGAAATTAAGAAAACAGGTTCAAGGATTACAAGACAAAGGCTTGACTGACAAAAGAGATGATGGGCCAGCAGCAGTAGATATAAGTGGCTCTGATGCGCAACAAAATGTTGAACCACCAGTTAGTAAAGCAGTGGAACCTGCGCAAGGTGATAAACCTGC
>CAZDWQ010000064.1:0-5318 GCA_964509285.1 uncultured Pseudomonadales bacterium | reverse complement strand
TTGCAGGGCTACCAGGGCTCGAACCTGGACGGAAAGTTTTGGAGACTTTAATGCTACCATTACATCATAGCCCTATTTTTAATACCTCAGGAAGCATAGTATAAATTGCCTTGAGCTCGCGTGCAACCTCAACATCATAATACCGTATCCTAAAACTTCCTAAATACCCTTCTTTTTTTTGTTTACCAGTGTTTGGTTTCTTATAACTTTTACTAAACTGACTGAGTGGAATTCTAGAAATATGCGACCAATGTTCTTTTACCTTACTTTCATCATGGTATTCATGAACATGGACAAGACCTCTGAGTTTTTTTTCATCAATTTTAAATGAATTCCTTAATGTGAATAGAAATAGTTCTATCATTTTAGGGTCAGAGTTTATAAAAGATACAAAACTACCAGATTTACTCCCTTCTGTCCAAAATAGTAGAGAACACAGGACTTTTAGGTACTCATGAGTTACGGCAATTTTTGAGAGTGATTCTATTACTACTCTATTCAAATTGTCTTGGTTCTCTCTCTTTTTCTTTTCCTTAGCTAGATTTGCCTTTTGTTGTCCGACTATTCTATTATTTGCAATTTTTTTTACTGCATTTGAGCCAATCAGAACATTGCTAACCCATAATGAAGCTGTACTTTTTGATATCTTAAGTTTTTTTGAAATTTGGGATAAAGAGGTACCTGATCTCCTTAATCGTATTGCTCTATTTTTCTTACCAATTGAATAAGACATACTTTTGTTACACGGTTATATAAACGCTCTACTTAAGTAAATACTATCATTTTTACTCAATAAAACAACTCCCACTAGTCTAGAATATCAAGATTACTATATACTCACTTTATGCCCGAACTCTTTGACAAATTTCTTGTAAAAACCTTACAAAAAGACAAACAACTACTCGAGAACTCAGAAATTCCAACTATTACTGTCTCAGCTTCCTACAAAGAAGACTTAAAACGAGTGCATGGCTATCCTGACGATGATACTATCCCAGACGTCGTCTTCTCAAGAGCGCATTACTCTATGGCTGCAGGTATTGCCATTCAAGCCTGGGGTAAAAAAGTCGACCCAAAAAAAATGTGGGTTGTTGATCCAACTAACTACGTATCAGCAAAACAGTGGTCTTCTATCCTTCTCACAGAAAATATTGGGAAACTCCTTGCACGCAATCCATTGCTTAAAACCTTGAAAGATATTGTCGATAAATTCGGCCGTCAGAAACTACCAATTCTAAAAAGTATTACTCCGCCACTGCTTCACTTAACTGAAAACATTAGTTACCCAATACTCTCACTTCACATTGCTGCAGGAAACATATTATCAGGGCAAGGAAAACGTATTGTACAGGTGATAACCGACCCACATGTTCGGGATGAGTACGTGTTTCACGCCGATAAAGAAAACATGCGCTTCTGTGTGTTTGATGAACAAACAAAAACCGAATTTTTGGAAAAGGCTGCCCTCCTTGGAAAAGAAGCCAATCCAGACAGGATTATTGTGACTGGACCTCCAGTCGACCCTCGAATCATAGCCTGTCGAAGAAACAAACTCCCTTGGCGTAGTGGCTGTATCAACTTGTGTTTAACCACTGGCGGTCTTGGTACAAACGTTCAAGAAATTATGACTGTCGCAGAGCAACTTATCCCAAGGCTCAGGCTCAAATCTTGCAACTTCAAACTCCTAATTTATACCAGCACACATAAAGACATTAAGGACAAATTAGCCGAGTTAGCTAGAGAAAACCATATTAAAGTCGGTGCAAGAAATGACAAAAACGCCAAACTTAGAATTATCTACCACCCACAGCTTGTTGATGCCAACGAAGAGCTCATCAAGTTTGCGTTCCCTTGGGCAGATGGGTTTATTACTAAGCCATCCGGCGACATGGCCTATGACGCGGCTGCTTCCGGCTCATTCCTCCTTACCCTCAATGAATGGGGCGAGTGGGAAGAAAAAATTAGAGAGATTTTTGAACAAAAAGAGATCTCTAGAGTAGCTACCACAGAAAATATTGTTGCTCAATTAGAAGTTTTGACAGCAACTCAAGGAAAAGCTCAGTCCTGGGTAGAAAAAGCTATGCTCAATGCACAAAAAATAGACCCACTCTTTTTAAATGGGTCTAAGGAAATTATTAAAGCTGTAAAAGACTTTAGGTAGGTCTATCTCTTTTAGCTAAATTAAATCTTGGTTGTTGTTGCTTCTTTTGTTCGTATTGCTTCAATAAAATTCCAGCAATATCGACACCCAAAGCTTCAACTTCATCAAGCATCCAAGTTGTAATTGTATGATGCCCACCTAACCTATTTGCAAAGGCCTCTAGTTTTGACAGGTCAATAGGTTTTTTGCGCAACTTCATATCACGAATATCTTGCACTATTTGTTCTGCTTCGCGTTTTAGTTGTCCTTGTAAAGTTTCTCTTTGCATATACATATATTATCTAAGATTATAAAAAAAACAGCACTCCTGTTATAAAAAACCCCCGATTTCTCGAGGGTTTCAATGTTTTCTGATAAAAAAGTGGTTACTTTAACTTCTTTGATTGTTTGTGATCTGTATGTTTTTGACAAACTTTGCAATATTTGCTCAATGGAAATGTAGAAACATTTTTGGTTTGTTTCATTAAAATCTCGTTATTCTTGTTGAATTCGGTTACGTAACCAAAAGCTTTACAAACACTACAAGCTAAACCTGTAATTTGTCTTGGACCCTTTTTCTTTTTTGCGCCTGCCATATTTTGTATTCTTTCTTTTCTTAAAACTTTAAGACTGGTATTATATCAGATCTTGTCAAAATGAGCGAGTCCCCGTCGCAATGTTAAAACAACATCCGGTTATAACAAATATCTCAGTCTATAATGGAGCCACCTCGGGGATTCGAACCCCGCACCTACGGTTTACAAAACCGTTGCTCTACCGAATGAGCTAAGGTGGCGTACTTTTGCCTTAGAAGCAAAACTTTCTGTGCCAAGTGTAGGATTCGAACCTACGAAGACGAAAGTCAGCAGATTTACAGTCTGCCCCCGTTGACCACTTGGGTAACTTGGCATTATTTACTTGTTAATGTATTCAAATTTAGTATACCACCCTGGGGTACTAATACCTGGAGATATAACTTGGAGCCCAGAGAGAGAATTGAACTCTCGACCTCTTTCTTACCAAGAAAGCGTGCTACCACTGTACCATCTGGGCAAACATTTTAGAATTTTATCATTAATGACCGATAAAATCCACTATGCAAAAAGGGACTCAAGAACTAAAAACACAGCACAATCTGTACCAAATTGCCTGACTTCACGCCCGGTTACCAAAGATTTGAGCCATTTTTAACAACCGGGCGTGAAGGGTTACAACTTTTCCCGCAAAAAAGCAGGTGGGTAAGACATTTACATAACCACGGCTATGTAAAATAGTCTATAAACCCGTAATCATAACGTTCAGGAAAATGATCGTGTAGTCCCTTCACGCTCGACTGTTAAAGAACTAAACTTTTTACGAAATAAGCCTTGTTGCGAACAATAGCGAATGTTGCAAAAAGTTTACTTGTTATCTCTTTTAGTATAGTGCCTGAACAGCTTGCACAGAAGTGTCAAAAAGGACCCCTAATACGAGTATATTTACTCGCCCCGGATCTCTTTGATCCACTCCTCTATTTTAGAACCATACTTTTCATGATCCATAACAAATTTCAAATGTGCTTTAAAATAATTCTCTGGATCACCAGTGGTCACCCACTCACCTTTTGTCTTACCAACAAGCACAGTTTTTGTTTCTGCAACTTTAGTAATAGCATCAACTGTCCATAACTCACTATCTTTTCCAGTGTTTGCACTAGTTAAGTGACCAAGCACTTCTGGAGTCAACAAATATCTACCGTATGAGCCAAGTCTTGAAGGCTCAGTCCCCTTATCTGGTTTTTCGACGATATAGTCAAGATCAGTGTCTGATCCTTCCTTGAACTTAATGATTCCATATTTATCAACTACGTCCGCAGAAACTTCTTGAGACATAATGATTCCAGATACATCTGGATTTGCTTCATATAGATCAACCATAGTCTTGACGTCACCCTGCTCGCCAAAAACAACGTCATCACTATATATAACGATAAATGCTTCTTCACCCTCAACAAATTTGGCAGCAGAGACAACTGGAGAACCATTCCCATATGGCAAACTCTCATCTTGAGTAATCACTACAATCTTTGGGAAGTCTAAAATGTGTTGAACTGGCTCATATCGCTCTTCTTTTCCTTGAGCGGCCAACTGTTTTCTGATTCTATTTACACCATTATTAAAGTAATCCTCATAGACTGGCTTACCTTCTGGAGTAGCAACAATAATAATCTCTTCAATTCCTCCTTGAGCACACTCTTCAACCATGAACTGCATGATTGGTCTGTTTCCAAGTGGCAGCATACCTTTTGGAACTGTCTTTGTGATTGGCAAGTATCTGCTGGCAAAACCCGCATCTGTGATAATTGCTTTTTTCACTCTTTTTTGTGCTTCAGATGACATACTGTCTCCTTATCATTCTTATATATTCATTTATTCTGTTCGTATTAGTTTACCATACTCAAAAAAAACTTCATACTTTTTCATATGTGGAATCTAGTTGCTTGATTTATAAAAAGTCGCTATACTGAAAATTGATGCAGAAAAACGATTCTTCTTTTATTACCTTATATAAAAATATGAAAAATTTAATCCCGTACATCGGAATTTTACTTGTTGTTGCTGGTATTATTGGTTTAGTCTTTATTCAAAATCCACTTAAAACTTCTCAAGACTTGCGTGGCGAAGCAGTTAGTAGCGATAAACCAATCATTGCTGGTGCCCCATTCATAAAACCAGAGTTGAGAGTTCCTTTCGTAGTCAATAAGACCGGAGAAGCTGCGTTCTATCTCAACAGCGCTAACTATACTTTTGTTGAGGTTAACGTTGTGTTTACTATTATCAATGATTCTTTAGATACTCCAGAGATTAGTGTCAATCCAGGCTCAGGTTTTGATCCAAAAAGCATCGAAATTGAACAAATTAAAGGTGGATATCTCGTAAGTGTGGTCGCTGTCCCAAATTATCTAGATTGGCTCGTCCAGCCAAGTGACACCTCTCTTATTCGTATGAAACTTGTTCCTCATAAAGCTGGGAACATCGTCGTTAGTTTTGATCAAGATAGAACCTACGCAAGTACTAAAAACCTAGAAGTGCTCGTACAAGTTCCTTCACCACTTAAATACGATATCGTTGGGCCAACCCCAACTCCAACAGTTCCACCAGGACCAGATCAAGAAAAACAATGTACTCAAGCTGGTGGC
>CAZDWQ010000063.1:0-5396 GCA_964509285.1 uncultured Pseudomonadales bacterium | reverse complement strand
GCTGATGACCTTAAAAAACTGCTCCGTTTACGCAGTTAACTGGGCAAGACCCAAAGGAAATACTTAATCTCTTACTTTTTAAGTCAAAAACAATAATTTTTAAATGAAAAAACCACCTCGTTTTTTCTATTAACTCAAAAAGTCTTTTAAATACCTGGCAGGTTGCTCACTTTACTCTAGTAGACTAATTACTCTACTCTAGCGAAGTAATTGCTTTAGCCTGAAAAGATAGATCGCTTACTATCCTCAACCAAGGTTGTTGCATAGCAAAACTAGAAAAAACTCATTCTTGAGAAAAGCCAAAATTTCTCTCAAGGAAATTCTTCAGAAAAGCTCTTGTTCTTGTACATAAAATACAAATTGCTACTTGCAAAGTTTTTCAAAATATGAAAAAGTCTTTAGTACGCAACTTAACAAACGCACATATCAACTACCAGACACCTTAGTTTGCCAAAACTCGTGTCCATCAGAGGCAAAATTGAGCTCTCCAGATGTTTTTGTTTGATAAATCTTGACCCCAAATCTAGTGAATGTATCGATTACTTGAGGATTTGGATGATTATATGCGTTATTCTTACCACTACTAATTACCGCAATTTCGGGTTGTAATACTTCAATAAAACCAGGTGTAGAACTCGTTTTTGACCCGTGGTGCCCTACTTTTAGGATTGTTACCCGCTCTAGCAGTCCATTCATTAGTATTGCTAGCTCTCCCTCTTTCTCGAGGTCTCCAGGCAGAACAACTCCCACATCTTTAAAAAGCATAAAAAGGGCTATGGATAGGCTATTTTCTCCATTTTCTGCAAGTTTTTCATATGAATTCTTGAGGTTCTCGTCCGATAATGTTGTTTCGGATCTTATAGAATTTTCATCTTCTACTTGAGGAAAATTAATATCAGGTGCCACCACAGTTGCAGATAATTCATGAGAAATCACAATTTGCTGCCCCACAAAGGTATGGATTACTCGAGTACTAGAGGCTACTTTTCTCGAGACAGCTCCCTCTAACAGGCTAAAATCGGACGTTTTTTTATTTGACGGGTTGATAAAAAGGTAATCAACGTCAAAAAAGCCCAGTACTTGAGGAGCACCAGATATGTGATCACTATCCATATGAGTTAGAACAAAAAACTCAATTTTTTTATCCCAAAATGGCATATTATTTTCCAAACACTCTAAAACCTTACTATTGGGGCCAGCATCAACCAACATTTGTATTGAACCCATTGAAATCAGCGTTGCATCTCCTTGTCCTACATCACAGAAGGTAACTTTCAGCTCTTTTTCCCACCAACTTGAGGAAAATAACGATAATAACATGATGCTAGAACCTAAAATGATATATTTCTTCATACTTCTTTCTATTTTTATTCTTTCTGAGAGTAAAAATAAGCCCATAGATCAATGAAAAAGCTAGGTAGTAAATAACTAAAAAACCACCATCTAAACCCGGAAAACTCAATAAAAAATTGTCAAAATAAAAGAGCTGTAATAGAAAAATGACTAACTGAGTCACCAAAAGCAAAGGTATAGAAAAAATAAATAACAAATTGAATGGTAATACAAATTGAGCAATAGTGGTTAAAATTCCTAATTGTAAAATTAACGGCATCGCCCATGAAACAGCCACAGTAGCAAAAGCACCAATTAAACTAAATTCTTTGAAATAATAAGTAAGTAATGGAAAAACCATTACTTCAGCCGCAAAGCTTGTAAAGATTCCAGCAAACAAATACTCGAGGAAGTCGGTTGTTGTACCAGAGGAACCTACAATCAGTTTGTCAACCAAATTTTTTACTTTGAAAGAAAAGTTTGAGAATAAAACAATGCCAAGAGTTGCTGCATAAGAGAGTTGAAATCCAATAGTAAAAACGCTTGATAAATCAATTAAAATTGCAAAAAAGAATGTAATAATAAGTGAGTAAAAAACTTGACTTTGACGTTTAAAAAAATACGCCGAGTGAGTAACTACAAACATCAAAAACGCCCTCAGAATACCTGGAGATACACCAATAAGCCAGATAAAAAGGCAGGACGTAAGCAAGTTTAGTATCAAAACCGTTGACTTAGAAAAAAAAGTACCGTATAACCTATTCACGAAGGCAACAAAAAACGTGAGATTGAAACCTGAAATTGCCATTAAATGCTGCGTCCCCGTAACTTTAAATAAGTGATCATTCTGAGAGCCATGAGGGTTCTCTATACCAAGTGTTACTCCTGTGACGACATCTGATACACTTGAGTAATAAATCTGGTTAAAACCAAGAGTTATCTTGTTCAGCAACACCTCTCTAAAACCAGAGAAAACACCTTTCCAAACATCAATCGAAACTAGCAAATCACAATAAATGCTGTTTAACGAACTTATCAATCTTTTTGCGATAAAAAATCTCCTGTCAGTCATAGGTATCTCACTGCCAATAACAAGATTGAGATTTTTACCAGATTCGCTCCTACTTCTATCATTATAAGTAGTAAAACCACTATCCCAGACTATTGAGTTGCCTTTGCAAACCCCGTCACTAGCTCTGTTCTCAGTACTACTAGGCACTTGTAACCCACTATCTCCCAATATGCCAAGTCTCAGACCTTGATCTATATTCGCACGAATATATAATTGTTGCAAAATTCTCAATGTTATTATTAGTAATAATAGTATCAAAAATAATCTTTTCATAGTATTTTATTTAATATAAACGCACCCACGAAAATGATGTCTTTTGTATTGAAAATATTATTTTCGGCTTATTTTTGCCAATTTGTTCCCTTTTAGAGACCCAGCCAACTTCATTTGTCGCCATTTATATATCCCATAGCAAAGTCCTTATAATTTAAAGAATAATTTCACTTTCAATCTCAGCAAAAAGCGAGCTGGAAAGCACGCCCTTTTCAACCAATTCTTGTTTGTTGTTGTACGGTCGATTTTCAATAATTTTCATTGCTCTTGCCTCTCCAATTCCTGATAACTTCATCAATTCATTCTTGGTACTAGAATTTATTGATATAGGACTTTCAGCAGTTTTTACAGCAACCTTTTCTATATCGTTTTCATTACTCACAACAACATCAGCAAACTGTGTTTTAAGTTGTTCTTCTGTCTCATCCTTTGTGGGAATATAAAATTGTTCACCATCACTCAACCGTTTAGCCAAGTTGAACTCACGATTTATATAAACATTATCTGCATCACTTGATATACCTCCACTTGCATCAAGGAGATCAACAATTCGATTACCAGTTTCAAGTATATAAACACCGGGATTAACAACTGCGCCAGATATATAGACTGTGATTTGACCAAAATCGGCAGTTTGCTCACAAACTTGACTCTCAATGTCAGAACTTGTCACAATTTCTTGGTCATTATTACTTACTAGTTGGAAAATTCCGAACCCCCCAAATCCAAGACCACAAAAAACTAACACTAAAATCACAAGCCACAACCAAGTTGGCTTTTTCAGAAAAACTTCTTTTAACGATAGACGCTCGTCTTGGCCATACAACATAAGCCAAGTTTAAAGGTAGAACCTTACATGAACTGTGATAATAAGAGATATAGGTTACTCGACTACTTGAGCGCTTGGACTTGACTCTTGCCCACTCTCGGTTGCCTCTGGAATTTGAGTTGAATCATTTTCTTGTTCAGTAACCTCAATAGTTTCTCCAGCTACTTCACCAGCAGGCTCAGAGTCCTGAACAGAAACTGTATCCGTTTCTTCTAAAATAGTAACTTCAGCATTATTTTTCCTACTACCCAACACTGCTAACCAATCAAAAGCCCGATCAGAAACCTGAGCAGACTCGAACTCTAGAATAAATCCTGTTGTACTCACAGACTCGAGGTTATACCCACCTTCAACTCCACTTAAAGCAGATAAATACACAGTAGGTACTTGAGTAAACGAGGTATCAAAGTTAACTGCAACCCGTCTCACACCAGCTGGAACAACAAACCTACCGACTGTGTCATTGTTAAACTGGACTTCCCCACCAAAAGTCACTTTTTTAACAAACTCAACGCTAGCTAAGAACGTAACTTTTGCTTTAAAAATTACTTCACTGATAAACGTCCAGACAGTATCCGTAAGGGCTGTGTATTTTGTGAGAAAATCCTCAACTGTTACTAGTTCTGAATTTTTTTGTGTCTCTACTGATAAATCTGCAATCAGATCTTGCTGTTCCTGAATTGCGCTCACCAATAAACTTGGCAATCTAGAGTAATTAACACCCATATATCCATCATTCTTATTCGTAAAAATAATCTCAGGAAAAACCTCTGCAACATCTTGGGCTATTAGCCCAATATCACCTCTGCCACCATCAATCCAGTTAAATGTATACGGTTTTAGAAGCAATATTTTACTCAAAACCTCACTATCTCCCAGCTCAACGAGATTCTCCTTCAACCTGACATCAGATGCTGAAGTAGTAAGGGTTCCATCAGCAGTCAAGTTTAGATCACTTGCATAAGCTCCAGATCCCACTGCACTAAACCGTGCACTCCCAACCACATCAAGTTTCTGTCCTGGAGCTGTTGAACCAATACCAATGTTTCCTGTCCCAAGAGTTATACTAGTACCAAGTCCGGTACCATACAACAAGTTCCCAATATTCAACTGGTTAGAAGTTGTCCCAGATTGAGCTCGAACTTCTTGACCTATCAAAATATTATTTGAACCAGTAGATAGTAAAGTACCAACATTATCTCCAATCAGAATATTACTTGAACCAGACGTTAAAGAAACTCCAGTAGAATAGCCAAAAAGGACATTATAACTCCCAGTGGCTGAAGCACCGCAGCAAGCATACGTACCTACTACCGTATTAAAGTCACCAGAAGTGATAGATGTACCAGCACTGTCTCCAATGGCAACGTTACCATTAGCAGAGGTTAGTTCATCTAAAGAAAAAGCGCCCAAACTAATATTCTCGTCACCAGACATAGCAGTTGAAGTTTGTGAATTTCTGCCTATGGCAATATTTTCTTCAACATATCCGGTCGGACCACTCAAGGCATTCGTACCAATGGCCACGTTATTCCACCCAGAATCTGTTCTGCGCAAGGCATATAACCCAAGTGCAACGTTATTAGTTGCGCTCACACCATCAACCATAGCACTGTCACCAATAGCAACATTATCACCACCAGTTTCGTTACCCCACAAAGAGTTGTACCCTAACGCTACATTGTATGAACCAGAGGTATTTGCATACATTGTTTCGTATCCAATAGCGATATTAGTGTCTCCAGTCGTTAATTCATATAGACTGTATTGTCCAATCGCAACATTGTCACTTGCACCTAGATCAACAAGATTTGCACCAAAAATCTCAGTTCCTAAAGCAATAGATCTACTGCATAATTAATATTTTTACTAGATGTGCTAATCTAGTAG
>CAZDWQ010000062.1:0-5526 GCA_964509285.1 uncultured Pseudomonadales bacterium | reverse complement strand
ACCTATTTGTGAACCATCAACTACTCCTACTCCTACTCCTACTCCTACTCCGCCAGTAACAGATCAAGAAATACAATGTGCTCAAGCCGGAGGAACATGGAAAGAATTCCCAAATAGCTGTGCTGATCGTTGTGGTAGCCAATTTATGTGTCTTGATGTTTTAACCATGAGTTGTGACTGCGGCCCTACAAAATGTTGGAGCGGAGTAACTTGTGCTGAAGGTCTGGGTAATACTCCTACGCCAACTCCTACTATAGCCCCATCTCCTCCATTAACACCTCCACCAACTACACAGAAATGTGATAGCGCATGTACTACCAATGCTCAATGCCAAGTTGCTAATCCAGCATGGTCATGTATCAATAATAAATGCAGGTTGACTGCAAACCAAATCTCTACTACTTGTGACCCTGTTGCATTAGTCTGTAACTCACCATGTGATCCTGCTGCCAAAACAGATCTCTGTACGGCTGCAAATGACAAGTGGCTATGTTATCCAACCGCTAAGGCATGTAGATTCAAAACAAATCCAACCTCTGTAACTTGTGCTCCTCCTGCTGGCGCAGTTGCATGTAATGGAACTTGTACTTCAAATACACAGTGTCAATTAACTAATGATAAGTACACTTGTGATGCAACCACAAAAACTTGTAGATTGGCTACAAACCCAACCTCTGCAACTTGTGAAGCCGTGCCGCCAAAATGTAATGAAGCATGTAGAACAAATACTGAGTGTAAAAAAGGCGACCTAGATCACTATTGTAGTGCAACCACAAACACTTGCAGACTTGAGAGCAATCCAACCTCTATAACCTGCTCTGATCCTGCAGCAACTCCTAGACCTACCCCAACGATTGGCTGTAACGATGTTTGTGTCACTAGCGCAGACTGTTCAAACAACAATCATATCTGTGTTACTACAGAGGATGGCACGCTCAAGTGTAGACTATCAAGCGCTCCAACCTCTATAAGCTGTACGTTGACAACAACTTCAACAGCTCAGCCAACTCTTCCTCAAGCACTTCCACAAACTGGACCTGAGGACTGGATGAACTGGTTAAAAGCTGGACTGGTAACACTCGGACTTGGTGCGGCACTATTCTTCTTGCTCTAAACAGCTAAGGATAACGCAAAAAGAGATAAGAAAAGCCCCGCGCAAGCGGGGCTTTTTTAATAGCGAGGAAACTCTGGACATTTCTTCCGTTGGAGCGAAGCGATAGTGTCCGGTGATGAACGCCTCATAGCACCTTCAGGTGCTTTATGATGTCCTCATGAAAACACTGAAGTTGAATCACAGTGTGTATCGACACCAGTACCATTTGGTTTGGGGAACAAAAAATCGTAGGAAGTTTTCCAAAAATATGTACATATGAGGGAATGTGTGTGGAGTAGGATACTATTCATCAACAATAGGATTGAATGAAGAGACAATACAAAAGTACATCGAGTATCAAGGAAAAGAAGATGCCCCCAAACAGAATCGTTATTTGACTAGTGTTTTCATGAGAATTTGACCTTTAGGTCATTATACAAAGCAAAAAGGAAAACCCGGACATTAGCGTAGCTGTCAGGGGAGAACATCATTAATTATCGAACAAAAAATGTGAGTCGAGAGGGACTCGAACCCCCGACCAGTGAGGTATAAGCTCACCGCTCTACCAACTGAGCTATCGACTCTTATTAAAAAAAAGATATACAAGCATTATATACCAGGAAGTTTCATCTGCAATTAGTACCGCCAACCATACCGCTGCGCCAATAGAAGTATCGAATCCCACCCACAGCAAAACATTTTCAGATCAAAATTTGGTATATAATAGTAGTCTAGAAAGTTTTTCTAAAATGAAACTAAAACTCAAATCACTAATTCATACAATTAAAAAAAGGTGGAAACTTTCCTTGGGAATAGTCCTGATTATCGCCCTAGGCATTTTTTTCACAGCTCACTCAAAAGCAAGCTCTGTTGTTGCGCTCAAGTTTGCACATCCGATTACACAAAATATCACCAAGACACTTGATGTTTCTGGTCATATAGATGCAAAAGAGAAAGTTCGCCTCCGCTTTATTGCTGGTGGCAAGCTCACCTATATTGGTGCAAAAGAAGGTGATCAAATCAAAAAATGGCAAACAATCGCCACAGTCGATAAAGCCACTCTAGAAAAACAGCTAGACCAAGACTTAAATGACTATATGAAAGAGCGTTGGGATTTTGAGGAAGTACAAGACGCAAACAAAAACCAAGCCCTCAGCCTCACAGAAAGACGAAGTGCAGACAAAGATCAGTGGGACCTTGAAAACACTGTTTTAGATGTTGAAATCAGAGATATCGCAATCAAAAACTCAGCTTTATATTCCCCAATCGAGGGCATTCTCACTGTGGCGTCAACTTCTGTTGCTGGTATGCAGATTCTAGCCACAGACTACTTTGAAATCGTAAATCCAAAAACACTTACCTTCAGAGCTGCTGTTGATGAATCAGATATTTCTTTGGTCAAATTAGGACAAAAAGCAACTCTTATTTTAGACGCCCTCTCAGAAAATGAGTTGAGTACACAAGTAAGCTATATTAGTTACACCAGTACCGAAACAAGCGGTGGGACAGCCTTTATCGTTGAGTTTCCACTCACAGAAACCAAAGTGAGCCAGCTCCTGAGAATCGGTATGAACGGTGATATTAAAATTCTCCTTGAAGAAAAACAAAATGTCTTGACAATACCTTCAATCGCACTCATTCAAAGAGACGATACAACATACGTAAACGTCAAAACAGGTGAGAACCAATCTGAGGAAAGAGAAGTCACTGTTGGACTTGAAACTGACGAACTCGTAGAAATACTTTCTGGCCTTTCCGAATCAGACGAAGTTGTTATTCCTGAATAAAATATTAGATTTATAAAAATGTTACTTACACTCGAAACAGTTTCAAAACACTACCACATGGGTTCGACCGTAACCAAGGCATTAAATAAAGTAGATTTTGAAGTAGAAAAAGGAGAGTTCATTGCAATCATGGGCCCTTCTGGATCGGGTAAATCAACCTTTTTACAAGTTGCTAGTATGTTAGCCGAACCAACTCACGGCAAGATAATTTTGAAAGGCAAAGACGTTACCGCTTACAACGAAGTAGAACGAGCACGTCTACGAAATAGAGAAATCGGTTTTATTTTTCAACAATTTAACTTACTACCAAGAACTTCTGCCATCGACAATGTTGCACTTCCCCTCGTATATGCAAATGTACCGCAATCAGAACAAACACAAAGGGCAATCGCGCTCCTTGAAAAAGTCGGCTTGAAAGATAAATTAAAAAACACGCCAGCACAATTGTCTGGTGGTCAACAACAACGAGTGGCAATCGCACGGGCACTGATTAATAATCCTGCAATTATTTTCGCTGATGAACCAACAGGAAATCTTGACACAAAAAGTGGCCAAGAAATTATGAATATGCTCGTTGCTCTACATAACGAAGGCAAGACTATTATTATGGTCACACATGAAGAAGATATTGCTGGATTCGCCAATAGGCAAATTAAATTCAAGGACGGAACAATTATCTCAGACACAAAATCAAATACTATAAATTGCAGAATAAAGAAAAAATAAATGCAAAACGTACTTAAAATAGCACTCAAAGCCATCTGGACTAACAAATCTAGATCTTTTCTCACTGCTCTTGGAGTAATTATTGGCGTTGGCTCAGTTGTTATGCTTACCTCAATTGGAACTGGGCTACAAGCCTATGTTGCTGAACAATTTGATGAACTCGGTGCTAATACGGTACTCGTTTTCCCTGGCGACCCATTTGGTGAAGATGGTGGATTTAACAGAGAAAATCAGTTGAGTGCTCTCTCAAACTCAAAACTTGAAATGGAAGACGTTGTTGATATTAAAAAAATTCGTGAGTTTGTACAAACAGCGATTCCGTTTGCTACAAAAACAGAAAAAATTTCGTATAGGGGAGAAGAAAAAAGTGTAAGTATTGTTGGCTCAACTCATGAATACCCAAAAGTACAATCAAATATCAAACCAGAAAAAGGTCGATTTTTCTCTAAAATTGAGAATGACTCTAAAGCAAAAGTTATTGTTCTTGGGTTTGATGTAGCAGAAAAATTATTCGGCAAAATAGATCCAATTGGCAAAACAGTACAACTTGGCAGCCAAAACTTCAAAATTGTTGGTGTACAAGAAAAAGCTGGAAGTAGTTTTGGCGGACCATCTTTTGATACCTACGTGTATATTCCAATTCAAACTTACTTCAAACAATTCGATACAAAAACTATTGTAGAAATTATTGTCAAAACAAAATCTGCAGAAAATATCCCACAATCCATTTCTGCAATAGAAAAACAATTAGGTAAAAAATATAAAGAAGATCAGTTCTCTGTCTTTGATCAATCACAAATTCTAGAAACCATTAATCAAATTTTGGGAGTTTTAACTGTTGGACTTGGCGGAATTGCTAGTATTTCTCTGGTAGTTGGAGGAATTGGGATTATGAATATTATGCTTGTTTCTGTTACCGAGAGAACTCGAGAAATCGGTTTGCGCAAAGCATTGGGGGCAACCCCTAATACAATTTTGATGCAATTTTTGATTGAAGCAGCAGTTATTTCCGTACTTGGCGGAGTAATTGGACTTATTATTGCCTATCTAGGCACTCTTGCTATGCAAGCATTTTTTCCTGCAAAAGTTACCGTTGACTCAGTTATTTTGGCGTTTGGCGTCTCAACATTAGTTGGGCTTGTTTTTGGCGCTGCGCCTGCTAGAAGAGCTTCAAAACTCTCACCTATTGAAGCTTTAAGATACGAGTAAACCTCGTATTTATCTTAATCACACTGTATACTAAACCCAAGATGTTCTCTATCTTTTTTAAAACCAAACTATTTCTCCTATTTATTCTTGCAGCAATAGTTGGCACATTTTATTTCTTTGGTGATCCAAAAAAACTAGCCGTAAATATTTTACCGAAACTAAAAGCAACTCCCCTGGCACCAGTCGTTGAAAAATTAGAAAACCTTGACTCAAAAAAGATTGCAGATGGCTTTCAAAATATTGTACAAAATACAGAGACTGAAATTTTTACTCTCTCAGAAAAAACTGCAGAAGTAAGCAAACACACTGGAAATGTTCTTAATTCTTCAGTGAAAGCCGCTACAGATGCAGAAGCAACCCCAATTCATGAAAAAGCATTTGAATATGGCAAATACATTTATTGTAAACAAGTTGTTGATGATTACGAAAAAATAAATCCAGCTTTGAATAGGCGAGACCATATAGATTAGGATTTTTCACAATAACTATAAAAAATGTAAGTTTCTTGTAAGTATCGCTTGATACAGTATCGGTATATGCAACTACAATATTGGGAGTCATTGACTCATGCACACAGTCGTGTGCATAATGTAATTATGAAATTTTCATTCATAAGAAAACTGCATCATTTTCAAGATCTTGCAACTAGTTTGCGTCAGGGAAATTACAAAAACTGGGTTAATGGACATTTTGTGTTGGTTTTTTAATGGT
>CAZDWQ010000061.1:0-5895 GCA_964509285.1 uncultured Pseudomonadales bacterium | reverse complement strand
AATTACAAAGTACTAAATTACAAAAGTGGTGCACTTCAACTGCGAATTGAGGAAAACAATCTGGACTGCCCCAACAACCTGGGCCAAGTAGTTATCGGCCAGAATCTGGTTTTCGGCCACGCCTTCTACCACACCTTCAAGGCGGGCTTGGGCAATCGCTTCTGCCAGGTCGGCGGCGGTGAAGCCACCGAGCGAACGGATTTTCTGGGCCAACTTCAGCGCGGCTTTTTCTGCCTGACGCTTCTGCCAATCAACGATAAACTGCGGTTTGCGGATCATCTTTTATCACCTTTTATTTGCTCTACTGAGCCTAAGAAAACATTAAATTGTGAAATAGCAATGCCGCCAATTCGCGCCGGGGATAAATCCCCTTAGCAAATTGCCAGCGTCCGTTATTATAGCAAAAGAGTCCTATATTGTCAATAGTTAGGACTTTCTTCTTGAGTAAATTTACTATAACTCATAAAATAAAATGTCTCAATAACTTCGCAAAAACATCAAAGCAGATCGCCAGCCAGCGCTAACCAAGAACACAACCATCAATCAAAAAACAAAAACCCGGGAAAAACATCTGTGCCGAGGGCGGGAATCGAACCCGCACGAAGTTGCCTTCATGGGTTTTTGAGACCCACGCGTCTACCAATTCCGCCACCTCGGCATTTCAGAAGACTGCTAGTATATCAAGAAACTTGCATTTTTGAAAGATATGTAGCATGATGAAGGGTATGGATATTTTACAAAACATCCTTGGATCGATATTTAGAGTAGATAGCATCTGGTCAGTTGTGGCGCGCGCCGTCGTTTGGTTTATTGTTGCAACCGTTGTCATTATTAGTGTTGATAATCCAGATCCAGAAAAGTCGATGAAAAGCCTCAAGTCTAACCTTGGATTTGCTGCTCTCTTCCTTGTCTTGTCTGGTGGACTCGTCTATTTGCTCTTTGGATATCAGCCAGGGGCATAATTTTTGTTAACAAAGAATAAAACAAGCCTCCGAACCTCTGGTCCGAGCGAGGCTTTTATTTATTCTTTGTTAACAAGTTTTATTTTATAGAAAGTAAAAAGCCGCCGAGATACATCCCGACGGCTTTTTTGCTCTTGTTTGCCCCTCACCGACCATTGCTGCAAAAGCAGCATGGTCAGCTCGGGGCAGATTCTTTAGTTTGAAACGACTGGGAGAAAGATCTCCCATTGTTGTTGTTGTACTCCAGGGAGTGCGTTAAAAATCGCATCCCCGACCCCCAATGCTGCCAATGTC
The DNA here is from genome assembly GCA_964509285.1 of uncultured Pseudomonadales bacterium. Classification (GTDB taxonomy): domain Bacteria; phylum Patescibacteriota; class Microgenomatia; order UBA1400; family PJMF01; genus VFLK01. Next base: position 4,639 of record CAZDWQ010000061.1, on the reverse strand, counting down.
CCAACTATTACTAGGGCTAGCAGCATAAGAAAGGTTACAAAGCTTTTTAGTTTCATAGTCACACCTCCATGGTGTGAAAAAATTGAAAGAGCAACTGCTCGCAACACAGTGCGAACAGACCTATAATATACACCTTTTCTACTAAAAATGCAATTCAACTCGAGGAAAATACCGCAGCATACACTTAAAAAAACAACTATCTGGTTTTACCCTTCTCTTTGCGTTTCCATGCCGTAGAATTTGATACGGTCTCCTCTGAAATACAGATCAATATCCGCCATACCACCATTACGATGTTTAGAAATTTTCAAGTTCACAGCTTCACGAATGTTGTCATCTTTGCGATACAAGAACATAACCACATCAGCGTCTTGCTCGATAGAACCAGATTCTCTCAGGTCAGAAAGCTGTGGTGTCTTCTCTGTTCTACTCTCAACCGCACGAGAAAGTTGTGCCAGCGCCAACACTGGTACTTTCAGCTCACGGGCAATATTTTTAAGTCCTTGAGAAATTTCAGCAACCTCAGTAACACGGTTATCTTTAGTACGACCATGAGCCAACTGCAAATAATCGACAATCAGCATATCAATATCATACTCAGCCTTGAGTCTGCGAGCTCGAGTTCTCATCTCAAAAATGGTCAACGCAGGCGTATCGTCAATAAAAATCTGGGAATCCGCAAGAACACCCATAGCATCAGACAATTTTAAGAAATCCTGCTGATCCAGGCGGCCAGTCTTGAGTTTCCAGGCGTCAATATCTGCCTGTGAAACCAACAACCGATCAACTAACTCTTCTCTACTCATTTCTAGAGAGAAAAACCCAACTTTCTTTTTAGAAACAACCGTCATGTGTTGTGCCATATTCAAGGCAAAAGCTGTTTTACCAGTACCCGGCCGTGCAGCCAGAATAATCAAGTTAGATTTTTGAAAACCAGCCAAACAGCGGTCTAAATCAGCAAAACCCGTTGGAACGCCTCGCAGCTCGCCAGAATGCTTCTGTAATTCGTCCAAACGCTCAAAACTTTCAACCAAAGTGTCTTTAATTGGCAAAAAGGCTTTTTTATTCTGGGTTTGAGAAAGTGCAAACACGCGTTGCTCGGCTAAATCCATGATATCAGTCACATCTTTACCAGGATCGAAAGCCAATTCATTCATCTCAACAGACATAGAAATCAACCGACGCTTTACATATGCCTCAGAAACTAACTGAGCATAGTGCTTTGCGTTAGCCGCCGTTGAAACCACGTTCGAGAGCTCCGCAATCGCAGTTGTACCACCCACTTCCGTGAGCTTTTTCATCTTTTTGATCTGGTTGGTGAGAGTCACAACATCAATTGGCTGTCGTTTTTCGTACAAGGTTTCCATCGCAGCATAAATATGCTGATGAGCAGGAACATAAAAACTGTCTGGGGTTAAAATATCAGCAACAGTAACAATCGCCTCTGAATCAAGCAAAATAGCGCCAAGTACTGAGCGCTCAGCGTCTAAATTTTGTGGTGGGATTCTGCCCGGAACATCTTGTCCCATACGTTACCTTTATACTTCACTCAAAACTACCAACTCAGTCTCTTCTGGAATCGAAGATTTGCTGGCAAGCTCAAGTTTCGCAACAGGTGTTGGATTTACTCCATACACTTTTAAGAAATCTGCTAATGTTTCTAGGTCGCCAAACGCCTCTTTGTTATGTTTTTCAGTCTTGTAGTGCATAGGAATCACAATTCCTGGTTCGATTGCACGAATTGTCTTAACTGCTAACTCAGAGTCAATAGTAAACACACCACCGACAGGGCAAATTAAGACATCAACTTCACCAATTTTCTCAAGTTGTTTTGGAGTTAGCTCATGACCCAAATCACCTAAATGACAGACACGAATTCCGTCAAGTAAAACAGTAAAAACAATATTTTGTCCTCTTTCTACTCCGCCATTTTCATCATGATATGTTTGCACACCAAAAACTGAGGTTCCTCCAACTTCATATTCTCCTGGTTCTGTCACGATAAATGGGTTGTTTCTTCTAGTTGTACCGGTAAGTGTCTTAATTGCGTTGTGATCTTTGTGGTCATGACTCACTGTAACAATATCGGCACTCATTTTTGGCAAAACTAAACCAATGTAATCATCAAATGGATCAGTTACTACTGTTCCTGTTCTTCCTTTGATCTTAAATGTTGAGTGTCCGTGGTATGTAATTGTCATATATCGTATGGTATCATTGGTTTGGTTGACAAGCAAACGGACTAAAAATCTCAAGCCGAACTGTTGTATAATGAGGTAATTACCTGCCAAAAGATATGAAAAAAGAAGTTCTTGTAGCTATTTTTGTTGGCCTGAGTATGGGCCTAATCATCACTTTTGGCGTCTATCGAGTTAAAAGTTCTATTACTGAAAAACCAACCGCAGAATTTATTCAAGATAACCAAGAAACAGAAGCAACAGCTACCCCAACTGTACTTGCACTTCATAGCCCAGAAGATGGCACCATTCAACTAGAAAAAGAACTTACTGTAACTGGAACTACTATCGCCAACTCTTTTGTCGTTGTCTTTATAAATAATACAGACTACGTTTCTACTTCAGATGAATCGGGCAATTTTACTATCAAAGTTACCCTAGAAGACGGCGTAAATATTATTCGCGTGCACGTCATAGATGAAAATAGCTCTTCTGTTGTAGAAGAACGGTTAGTTGTGGTCTCTGATGCTTTTGAAAAACTAGAAGCTGCTCAAGCAGAACTAGAAGCCAAACAAGCAACCGCTTCTGCCCAACCAGATGAAACAAGTACAGATACAGCAAATTAGGAACATACTAAATGAATAAAAATACTAAGCTTAAGACTGTCATTACAACGTTCATGCTTTTGAGTACCGTAGCTCTTGCGTTAGGCACTGTGAGTTTCGCAGTAGAACCAACGGACGAAGCCACTGGGTCAGCTTCTTTTGAAAACATTAAAAAAATCATTAAAGAAAATATTGAAAACAGTAAAGTCAAAGGTGCTATCGACAACCTATTAAATCGAAAAATCGCCCTCTTAGGTGAAGTTAGCCGTGTTACTGATGAAACTATTACCATTACTAATCGTCTCGGAACGAGAATCATTCCACTAGCCGAAAGTCTTTCTATTACAAGAGATGGAAAAGAAATTAAAGTCACCGACATCGCCGTTGAAAACTGGGTAACAATTCTAGGAAAAATTAAGGACGATGATTTTAGTCCCGTGTTCATGTTTGTGAGCGCAAAAAGTTTGCAACCAAAAACTCAGTATGTAAACATTGGTACCATTACTAAAATTACAAAAACAAGTATTAGTATTGAGCCAAGATCTGGTGAAGGTGAAAAAGAGATTTTCGTTACAAAAACGACAGATTTTGAAGACCTTACTGGAGTGAAAATTTTACTCACCGATCTCTCAGAGGACATCACTGTTTTAGTTTCTGGTCAAGAGAATGAAACTAAAATTGAAGCCACAACAATCCGCTCACTTGCCCCACTCACGGAAAGTGACGAATAACGTATGTTTCAAGAAGTGGTCTACGCCCAACGCATTGCGAAACTTAAAAAAAAACTTGATCCCAATACAATTTATTTATTTTCAAACCCAAGTCACATTGCATATTTCACTGGATTTGAATTTTTAGTTCCTAATGAACGCGAAGCTTTTTTAGTTTGTGATACCACTTCTGCTACTCTCATTCACACAAATTTTGCACCTATTTCTAACTTTGAATTTTTAAATTATTTACCTGGTACTTTTCCTCCACAACTCAAGTTACACTTTGATAAAATTCTAGAAAAAAATGGTCTTAAAAAAATTGCGTATGATGCGCACACTTTGTTTGTTGCTGAACTTGAAGCAATTACAGAAATAACAAATCTTGAAACAGTCAAAATGGCACCGGCACTTGTCGCTGAGTTTATGTGTAAAAAAGATGCAGGTGAAGTTGCACTCATTACAAAAGCCTGTGCAGTTACGCTCTCTGTCTTTGAAGCTGTACAGCCCAAAATACAAGCAGGTATGACCGAAATTGATGTTGCACAGATGATTGAAACTGAGTTTGCAAAACACAAAATAAAGGAGCTTGCTTTCCCTACTATAATAGCGTTTGGCGCTAACAGCGCCAAACCGCATCACCAACCAAGCCTTGAAAAACTTGAAGAAGATACCGTTGTGTTGGTTGATATGGGAGGAAAATTTGAGAAATATTGTGCCGACATGACTCGCACTTTTTGGTTCGGCGCAAACCCTAGTGAAGAATTTAAAAAAATTGAAAAAATTGTCCTTGATGCGTACAACTTAGCCTTTGCAGTTGCGCAGCAACATGCACAGAAAACAGTTTTGGCAAAAGATGTTGATAATGCTGCTCGAATTCACATTAGCAACCAAGGCTTTGGAGATAACTTTATTCATACTACTGGGCATGGACTGGGGCTAGATATCCACGAACAACCTTCCCTGAGCTGGCGTAACTCCGACCCAATCACAACAGACATGACAATAACCATTGAGCCTGGAATTTACCTTGAAGGAAACTTTGGATACAGACATGAAAATACTGTCCTTACTACCTCAAAAGGTTGTGACATCCTACATTCGCGTTGGAATCCGCGCACCAATAGTTAATAATTCTTTTTCAAAT
>CAZDWQ010000060.1:0-5909 GCA_964509285.1 uncultured Pseudomonadales bacterium | reverse complement strand
ATTAATATTTGGGTTAACTTGTCGTTGTGGGCAAAGTTTGTCCGCATATGAGCAAAAAACACAGCAATTTCCAGGAGTTAGAGATAAATCAGCTGAGCATTCTTCATTAGTGCACTTATAGTAGTGTTGAAATTTATCAGTTGGCATTACAACCTTTTGTTTTGTTCCACATTCAGGGCAGGTGAGGGTTGCATTAGTATCTACTGCTGGCTCTTGAGATTCTTCTGGCATATATCACACTATAAGCAGTTTACTAAAGAATTGCAACTAAAAAAACTTCTTCCCTAATTCTTACCTATTGCATATATTCTAAAAATCGAATATATTATTCATATCCATGTACAACAGACTATTCGAATTACAAGAAACTATTTTTAAAGCATTGGCCCATTCACGGAGGTTAGAAATAATTCATTTATTGCGAGACCAGGAATTAACGGTAAGCGAAATTTATACCATGCTTGATTTACCTCAAGCTAATGTGAGTCAGCATTTACAAATTTTACGAGAACAAAATATTTTAGATGCAAACAAATCAGGTAAAGAAGTTACCTATAAAATTGCTCAGCCAGAATATTTACAAATTGCAGATATGGTTCGTGAGTTGTTAATCAGGCAACACTCAAATTGTAATTATGCTGCTGATTTGCATCTTGAAATTGCAGACCTTGTTCCACTTGCTCATGACCCTGTTTGTCAGATGAGAGTTTCACCAAAAACTGCTGGATTTGTTCATCAACATGATGGCGAAAAGTATTATTTTTGTGCGTCTGGGTGTTTAGAAAAATTTAAAAAGGAGCCTGAGAAATATATTGTAGGAGAATAATTTTTATGGAGGCACTGAAGCATATGGATCACAGCAAAATGAATCATTCAAATGGTAAGACACTTTCTTTTCATATTTCTGGAATGCACTGTGCAAGTTGTGCGTCTAATGTGCAACGTAAATTGAGCAAGTCAGAAGGTGTGGTGAGTGCACAAGTAAACTATGCAAATGAACAGGCAACGATTGAAGTTGATGAAAGTAAGTTTGATGCAGGACAGGCTGCGAGCGCTGTGAAGAGTTTGGGGTATACGGCTCATATTGGAATGCATGATCACTCTGATTTATCAGAAAAAGAGCGCGAGCAAGAGCTTAAACAGATACGAACTCAATTGGTAGTGAGTGGTATTTTGACAGTCCTATTATTAATCGGTGCGATGGTACCATTTGCTCCAGCAATTCTCAAAAATGCTTTTGTAATGCTAGTTTTGGCGACACCAGTTCAATTCTGGGTGGGAAAAAGATACTACCAAAGTGCGTGGTCTGCTTTGATAAATAAAACTACAAACATGGACACTTTGATTGCACTTGGTACTTCAGTGGCATACTTCTATTCGTTCGTTGTTGTATTTTTGATGATGGTTTTTGGCACAGAGTTTTTGATGAAATTTGGTATTGCAGAACATATGTATTTTGAAACTTCAGCCACAATTATTACTTTAATTCTGTTAGGAAAATTTTTGGAAATTCGCGCAAAAGGGCAAACTTCACAAGCATTAAAAAAGTTGATTGGTTTACAAGCAAAGACCGCTCATTTAGTTGAAAATTTTGGTAAAAGTTCTGAAAAAGTTATAGATATAGAAATTGAAAAAGTTCAGGTAGGTGATGTTTTACAAGTAAAACCTGGAGAAAAAGTCCCGGTTGATGGGGTCATTATTTCTGGAGAAAGCTCTTTGGACGAAAGCATGGTTACTGGTGAAAGTTTACCAGTTGCCAAAAAAAGTGGTGATACAGTTATTGGTGCAACAATAAATAATGCGGGTAGTTTTAGCATGAAGACTGTCAAAGTTGGCAGTGAAACTATGTTGGCCAACATCATTGAGTTGGTAAAACAAGCGCAGGGATCACGACCTCCAATTCAAAAGTTGGTTGATCAAGTTTCCAGCATTTTTGTGCCGGTTGTGATTGTGTTAGCAGTCCTTACTTTTATAGTGTGGTTCTTAGTTGGTCCAGAACCAGTTTTGATCCGTTCATTGATTAGTATGATTTCTGTTCTAATTATTGCGTGTCCGTGTGCACTAGGACTTGCAACCCCAACTTCACTGATGGTTGGAGTTGGTAAGGGAGCTGAACGTGGGATCCTAATTAAGAATGCCGAAAGTTTAGAAGTTGCTAATAAAGTTACTACTGTTTTGTTTGATAAAACTGGCACTATTACTAAAGGAAAACCTGAAGTTCAAGAGGTTGGATTTGTTGGTGAAGTTTCAGTTGCTGAACAAGAAAAATTGAGCTCAGTTGTTACCGAAGTTGAAAAATTATCGCACCATCCACTTGCGAGTGCTGTGGTGAGTTATTATCAAAACAAAGGGATTACAAAATCAAAAATAGAAATCTCAAAATTCTTAGATGTTTCTGGAAAAGGTGTGCAAGCACAGGCAGATGACACAGAACTGTTGATTGGTACGCAAACTTTTTTAGCAGATAAAAAAATTAAAATTTCTGAAAAAATTTTGCAAAAAGTTGGTGAGTTACAAAATCTTGGTCAAACTGTTTCGTATGTTGTGTACGATAAAAAATTAGTTGCATATATTGCGATCGCGGATTCAATCAAAGAGGGTGCAAAAGAAGTTATTGCTCAGTTAAATGCAATGAATATTAAATCTGTTATGGTGACTGGTGATAACCAAAAAACTGCAGAAAGTATTGCAAGGCAAGCCGGAATTGAGGCAGTTTTTGCCCAAATTTTGCCAGAAGATAAAGAGAAGAAAGTAGCAGAGTTACGTGAAAAAGGTGAAGTAGTGGCATTTGTTGGTGACGGAATAAATGATGCACCAGCTTTAGCTGCTGCAGATGTTGGTATAGCTATGGGCGGGGGTACTGATGTGGCGATTGAGTCAGCAGGAATTACTTTATTGCGTAGTGACGTTGCCCTTGTTCCACAAGCAGTTAAACTCTCAAAATTAACTATGAGAAATATTCAAGAAAACTTAGTTTGGGCATTTGGATATAATGTAGTACTAATTCCGGTAGCGATGGGAATTTTATATCCAATTTGGGGTATTCAGATGAACCCAATTTTGGCCAGTGCGGCAATGGCACTTTCAAGTGTGTCTGTTGTTACGAATGCTTTGAGGATTAAAAGAATGAAATTGTGATGTTAGTAAACTATGAGGCAAAGTGGCTCTTGAACATGAGTGACGAGAGGTCTACTATTACAGTGTGTAGTATTGAAAGATAAAGATTATGAATTTGTGGGTAATATTTTTAACTGGATTAACAACTGGAGGGCTCGCGTGTCTAGCGGTTCAAGGTGGCTTGCTCACGAGTATTATTGCCAATCAAAAAGAGCAAGAACTAGAAACCCTGGAAGAAAACAAAGATCAGCTGAAAGCAAAAAAACGTGCACAGTATTTAGCAAAAATGAACAGTTATTCTAGTCTCACTAAACTTGACAAGCTTGACTGGATGCCGGTAAGTATATTTTTAGTTGCAAAATTAATTTCGCACACACTTCTTGGTTTTTTCTTAGGATTTTTAGGTGAAAAACTTTCATTAAGCTTAGGTGTTAGGTTAACTTTTCAAGCTTTTACAGCATTTTTTATGTTCGCAACAGCTATGAATTTATTAGATGTGCACCCAATTTTTAGATTTGTATTAATTCAACCTCCAAAATTTATTCAAAGAATGGTTCGCGGGTCCAGTAAGAATAAAGCGTTATTCGCGCCAGCATTTTTAGGGTTTTTAACAATTTTTATTCCTTGTGGAGTAACGCAAGCAATGGAAGTTTTAGCAATTAATACAGCCAGTCCAATTCAGGGTGCTTTAATTATGTTTGCATTTGTTTTAGGAACTTGGCCTTTATTTGGCTTGATTGGTGTTGCTACTGCGAAACTTTCTGAAGGATGGCACAAGAACTTTACAAAAATTGCTAGTTATTTATTGATCGCTATGGCAGTTTACAGTATTAATGGTGTTTTATTGGTTATGAATTCACCACTCACGTTACAAAACATTACAAGACCAATTACCTACTTTTTTTCTGATGATCGTTTTGCGGGAGAAGGTAAAAACGGACAGCTTGGAAGGGGCCAAGCGGTAGTCCAAAATGGTGTCCAAAAAGTTACGATTGAAGCACAGAATTCTGGATATTCTCCAAAATATTTTTCAGTGCAAGCTGGAGTTCCGGTAGAACTTACGATTAGAACAAATGATGTGTACTCTTGTGCAGCTGCGTTTGTATTTAAAGAGTTTGGAATTTCAGTATTTTTGGGACCAACGGATTCAAAATCATTTACCTTTACTCCGACAAAAAAAGGTAGGTTTACGTATTCTTGTTCAATGGGAATGTATACAGGTGTTATGGAAGTATTATAGAAATTTTTGAGGAGATTTGACGATGTTTGATTTTTTTAAGAAAAAACCAAAAGGCACAGTTGTTGAATTAGGTATTGATGGAATGCACTGTACCAGCTGTAGTATGAATGTTGATGGGGAACTTGAAAATCTTGATGGAGTAAACTCTGCGACAACTTCATATGCAAAACAAAAAACTGTTGTTGATTATGATCCTGCCAAAACAAATCTAAAAGCAATTAAGCAAGTAATTGTTGATTTGGGATATACTATTAAATAGTATGCAGGCAAAATATTCAGTTGGAACTATTGAACAAGTTTTAGAAGAAACTAAATTTCCCTCAGAAGAAGAGTTGTTTATCCAAACGCTACGAGTTAAAGACACTGATGGAACTGAATATACAGTTACATTGGGAGATCAGTTTCAGCCAATACATAAAAATCAGTTAAGAAGTGAAGGCGACTCTGTTGTTTTATACTCATCTGAAACGGAACCAGGTAGTACAACTACTGTTATTGCCGATTCGTATCGCATGCCAACAGTTGTATGGTTGTGTTTATTATTTGCCGTACTCGTAGTTGGCGTGAGTAGGAAAAAAGGCTTCTTATCTATCATTGGAATGGTTTTGAGTTTAGTTGTTCTGATGAAATTTATTGTTCCACAAATTTTACTTGGTGCAAATCCAATTTTGATTAGTTTATTTGGAAGTTTGTTAATAGGTTCGCTGACTGTTTATTTGTCACATGGGTATAATTTAAAATCACACATTGCTTTGTTTTCTATGATGGTGTCTTTGACGGCGGTGTCTATTTTGTCATATATTGCTGTGCAGACTGCTTCGATGTTTGGTTTAGGAAGTGAAGAGGCTGCGTTTTTACAAGTCGGGGCAACTTCTAACATTAATTTACAAGGATTATTACTTGGTGGAATTATGCTGGGTGCGTTGGGAGTTTTGGACGATGTGGCAGTTTCTCAGGTTTCTATTGTGTTTCAGTTGCGAGCAGCAAAAAAAACTATAAAATTTCAAGAATTGTACAATCGAGCATTAGAAGTTGGTCGTGATCACGTGGCAAGTTTAGTGAATACTTTGGTTTTGGCATATGCGGGTGCAAACATGCCATTATTTTTATTGTTTACACTGAATAATTCTGTGCCAGCTTGGGTAACTTTAAATAGTGAGATCATTGTCGAAGAAGTGATTAGGACAATCACTGGATCGATGGGTTTAGTCCTTGCAGTGCCATTTACTACTTTAATTGCAGCAACGTTTGCAATGAAGCTCAAACGAGATGAAGTTGATGAAATGGGGAGCATATCTGAATTAGAAAATGGGCATAATAGTCACAAACATTAATTCTAATTCAATCCATATTTAACCCAAAACATACCTCTAGCACGGTTGCTTTACAAAAGTTATGAGCGGGTGTACGATGCAATTAATAGCTAAGATTACTTGGTTTTGATTAGAAAGTTGGTTATGTTTAAGCAACGTGTTCGTTCAATATACTCACTTATTAATATGTTTTTGTTACTATTCCAGAGCTTTATGCCTGGAATTTTTGCATTTTTACC
>CAZDWQ010000059.1:0-6112 GCA_964509285.1 uncultured Pseudomonadales bacterium | reverse complement strand
TCCGCATATTTTACCTCTTGTACTGAGGTGCGCGGATTCCATTGCGAACTTAAGGAATAGTGTTGAACATGCTGATTCTGATAAGTTAAAAAGTCTCAAAATAGATACAGAAAAAAAGACACTCACTTTAGATCCAGGTGTTTACTATATCGATGATAATACCGATAAACCATTCTTTCTAGTTGTGAGTAACTATGGTGCAGTTTTAAGACAAGATGATCAAAAAATTGTGCTTGGTGCATTCAACTTACAAAGTGGAACAAGGTTAGATGATGCTGTTACTTTTGGACTGTATAATTTAAACGAAAAAGCTACCTTGCTCAAAGATTTTGTGTATACAAGCGAAAATGATACCATTCCGTTTGAGTACCCGGCTAGACTTGATGCAATGATTGGTATCTATAACAATGAAGTGTTTTTTATTCCCGTTGAAGTTCTTACTTCATTTGCTGATATTCAAGTTTCTTCAGATTTGGATACTGATACAAAGATTTTCTTATATACAGACAGACCAATTTATCAACCAGGTGATACCGTTTTTGTGAAAGGTATTGCGAGACAGGATGCTGATGGACTATATAAATTGCCTGCTAAGGGCACAAAAGTATATGTACGTTTGAATGCATATAGTAAAGAGTCTCAAGAACAAGTGGTTTTAACCGATGAATATGGTGCATTTCATACAAATTTTGTAATTCCAGAAGGACATACAGATCAATATTCCGGTGTTTCAGCAAGCACCAAACCATTTGAGAAAAACAATTACTCTTATTTCTTTGCCGAATTTTCTGTCCTCAAATATGTTAAACCTGAGTTTGAGATTAAAACATCTGTTGAGAAAGCAGAATATTTGCAATCAGATAAACTTGTATTTAACGTTTCTGGGAACTACTTTGACGGACAGCCGTTGGTGAATAAAGAAATTAAGTACGAAATATATTCAGATACATATTATGAAGTTGAAAAAGCTGTGTACAACCAAAACTTCAATATTGGTTCTGGAGGTATGTGCGGGGGCGGTAATTTTGGTGACTATTTTGGAAGGCAGTATGTGACTGGAACGGTTACTTTAAATAGTGCTGGAAAAGCAGTAGTACAAACTGATTGGGACAAAGAGTCAACGGCAAGTCAAAAAGTCACTTTAGTCGCAAAAATTACTGACGCAAATAAAAATGAAATTATTTCTGCGGCGACAACAATTGTTCATTCAGCTGACTTTAACATTTTCTTTATTCCTTCTGCTGATAGATATAGTCAAGGTGAAGAAGTGGTTGTACCATTTTATGCCGAAAACTTGAATGGAGAAAAAGTTAAAAATAAAGTGTTCACTTATAAATTAGTAAGTTACGATTATAGAAATAACAACAGAAATGAAACTGTCACGATTTCTGGTGAAACAAACACTGACGAAAATGGTAAGGGAATTGTTAAATTTACGTTACCAAAAGATAACACTCCTAATTACAAAGAGTTACAAGTGAAGGGTGTTGATGCAAAGAATAACTCAGTGCAAAATCAAAAATTAATCACGATCATTGAACCTGACGCAGAAGGTACGGCATACAGTTCTTATTGGGGAAGAGGTATTTCTCAAACGTATTTAAAAATTCATACAAACCAAAATGCATTTAAAGTTGGTGAAACAGTAACTCTAAATATTACTTCACCAAAAGAGTTGGATGTACTATTTTCGCTTGAAAGAGGAAGAATTTATGAACCACAACTCCTTCATTTGAATGCCGGTGAAAACATTTTTGAGTTCCAAGTGGATGCTGATTTAAGTCCGTCTATTACTGCAGTATTTAGTTTCTTCACTGACGGAAATTACTATACAGAAGGTCTCTCTTTGAATGTTCCAGCTATGCACAAATTGCTCAATATTGATTTATCACTTGATAAACCTAAGTATACGACTGCAGATAAAAATGCTGAGTTAAAAATATCTACCAGAGATGCAAATGGAGTACCGGTAGCAGCACAAATGTCTGTGGGAATTGTTGATAAGGCAATTTATGCACTGCGTCAAAGTGCAACTCCAAAGATTCATTCGTCTTATTACTATTTCAGACCAAGACGCACAAATGCTTCTTCATCGCTTACCAAACTCGGTATTTTTGAAGGTGGCGGTGGTGGTGGCGGCGGTGGAGAAAGTTTGGGGAAAGCTGCAGATGTTCTTTTCTGGAATCCTAGTGTGAGAACAGATGTCAGTGGAGAAACAGCACTTTCTATTCCGTTGCTTGGATACGAAACTACTTGGAAAGTTCAGGTTCTTGGAAGCACATTAGAATCAGAAGTTGGGCAAGCTGACGCTGAATTCATTGTGACAGACACAGAATCACCATAATCAAGATGAATTCAGTTTTTTTGAACTTTAAAAATCAGTTAGCAGCAATTCTTACTTTGTGCGTTACCAGAAAAGAGTTCCAAGGTATTTGGACTTTGCTTTACAAGTTTTCACTTCGTGGCATGGGAATTCTAAATGCCGGAAGTGACGATGTTACCGGTGAGCTATGGTTTATAAACAAACTAGCACAACAAAAGCTTGATACTATTTTTGACGTTGGTGCAAATACAGTTATTTTTGGTGCAGATAGATTAGTTGCCAAAACAATTTATGCGTTTGAACCTCATCCGAAAATTTTTGCAAAGTATTTGAGACAGTTCTCTGGCGAAAAAAATTCTGTTAAAAAAAATCGTTTTGGCACTAAAATTATTGCCCATAATTTAGCCGTTGGTTCAAAAAATGAAAAAGTACAGTTGTGGGACTTTGCTGATGATAGTGAGTTAAGAGGAACGCAACCAACTTCAACATTAGCAAGTTTAAATAGAACAGTAATTGAGAACCTTCATGGCCAAAAAGCACAGGGATTCAGTGTTGATTGTGTAACACTAGATAGCTTTGCAAAAGCGGAAAAAGTCAAAAATATTTCGCTATTAAAAATTGATGTTGAGGGATTTGAGTTGGAAGTTTTAAAGGGCGCTTCTCAGTTATTGCAAGATAGAAAAATAGAACTGATTCAGTTTGAATTTAATCAAATGCATGTATTTCAAAGAGTGTTTTTTAAGGACTTAATTGATATATTGGTAGATTATAAATTGTATCGTTTGAGCAGAAGTGGATTATTACCATTAGCACCGTATTCACCAGTGACCCACGAAATTTTTGCATTTCAGAACATAGTAGCAATCAGAAGTGATAGAGTTAAGTATTGGGAGGAGATATTATGCAATTAGAAAATAGAATAAAAAATTTTCCGGTAGATGTGCCAGTAACTTTGCCAGAAAATTCGCAGCTTCCTGAATTGGACCAACATTTTTTGATCTATCTTCCTTGGAGTGATGAATATTTGCGATTTGTGCCACAAGATTTCCAAAAATTTTATAGTGAGATTTTGCCATTTTTATCTGCAAGAACAACAGATGTTCATACCGCAATTTGCATGCAGTATTTAGACGAATTTATTGCAAAAGCAGAAGCTATTGGTAAAAAAGTGAATAGAAATGTTTTAGCATTCGCACTTATGTTGCATGACTCTGGTTGGAGTCAAATGACTGAACAAGAAATTGCATCAAGCTTAGGTGTAAAGGGCTTGGCACTAAACGCAACTGCGCTTGCTCCAAAAGAAAAGCACGCTGTTTTGGGTGAGCAAATTGCTCGAAAAATTTTAACAGAAAAAAAAGATGCGTTGCAATTAACTGATAGTGAAATTGAAGTAATTTGTAAAGCAATTTTATTTCATGACAAACCAGAAGCAGTTGCGGGTTCTGGTAACGAGATGCCTGTTGAAGTGCAGTTACTTGTAGATCTAGATCACGTCTGGTCATTCACTCATCTTAACTTTTGGCAAGATACTTTGAGGAAAGGTGTTGATCCAAAAGAGTATTTAGAAAATCTACGAACTGATTTGGACTCTTACTTCGTAACAGAAATTGGCAAAAATAAAGCCAAAGAATTATTAGCTCAAAGAGAAAAGGAAGTTCAAGATGCAACCTAAAAAATGGAAGTTACTTTCAAAAAAAGACGTATCACCAAGTGCATGGTTCCCAATTGAGAATCGAGTATATGAATTACCAAACGGGAAAATTGTTGATGATTTTACAGTTACAACTTTAGCCGACGTTGCAATGATTGTTCCAATCACTGTTGATAGAAGAGTTGTGTTAGTTAAACAATATAAACCAGGAGTTGATGAGGTTGTACTGCAGTTCGCAGCGGGAAGAATTGAGCCCAGTCATAGAGATATGGATGAAACAGCTCAACACGAGCTAGAAGAAGAAACGGGAATAAAAGTTGAGCCGAGCCAACTCACTCAATTTGCTAGATTTTCTGGGTTTTCGACAAAAGCAACAGAGCTAGTTTTTGCATATCTAGCTGTTGATTGTAAATTTAATTCTCAACAAAATTTTGATCCAAACGAAGATATTGAGGTAGTTCAACTGAGTTTTGAGGAAGTGGACAGAATGATTGAGTTAAACGAAATTTGGTGTTCACAGACAGTTGCTTGTTGGGAGTTGGCAAAGAAAAAGTTTCCAAAAGTTTTTGAATAATTCAACAATTTTATTTTTTTTCTAAAACAAAAATCAGGTTATTTGGTTGTCTCAATTTAAAAAGTGAGTTAATTATTTTTTTGAGCAGGTATAAAGAATTGAAAGCAGTCAGGGCAATTATTTCTTTAATCTTGAATCCAGCGACCGTTGCTTCAAAACTTAAAAGTTTCTTTGAATAAACGCGTACATGTGAGTTTGGGTTATTCGGCATCATTTGTTCTAAGCCTTCATTTATTGGAACACTGATAATCACTGTGCCACCAGTTTTTACCACTCTGTGTAATTCTTTGAGCACACCAAACGTTTCCGAGGGTTGAATATGTTCAAGCACTTCTAGTAAACACACGGAATCAAAGGTATTCTCAGCAAACGGTAACGGTACAATTCCAGTTTTAACGAACTTAAATTTTGGAAAGTTTTTTTCTAATTTGTTTAATGTTTTGTGAGTGAAATCAGTTCCGGTCCAATTAATACTTGGACCGATTTTTTGAGCAATAACTTTTTCTAACTGGCCACTGCCAGCGCCAACATTGAGAACTTTGTATTCACTGTCGTCGTGGTTTGTATTTTTTTTGGAACAGTCTCCCTTAATTTTAGAAGCAACAATAGAGTTACGATCAACTGACATATAAAATAGTTCATCGTCAATTTCATTTTCAAATTTTTCATCCCAAAAATCAGGAGAGTTAGAGTCTGCAATTTCTGGAAATTTTTTAAAATATGTAGCAAGCAAGTCAGAATGTTTTTTTTGAGCTAACAACTTTTTTCTGAGTCGCTCAGTGTCAAAACCAGTTTGTAGAATAAAATTCTGCTGAACTTTCATACTGGCGATTCATACACTTACCAGATCCCATGTGCAACCATGAAACAGTCGGTATGGGTGAGTTTTAAGTTGTTTTCTTGTGCAAAGCGTAATAATTCTTCTGATTCTGCTCCTGGTTGCAACCATACATCAGTGATACCCAATACCACAGCGCTTTGTAGGACAGAAATGCCAATATCTGGGGGTACAACAACAAGAAGTAATTCTGGCTTTTCTGGCAACTCTTCTAATGATTTATATATTTTTTGGCCAAGAATTTCTCCACCTTTAGGATTAACACCAACAACAGTGTAGTTTACACCCAATAAGTCGCGAAAAATTCTATGACCATATTTTTCTTCGTCTGCAGAAATGCCAATTACAGCTATCTTTGTTTTTTGATCGTATAACATATTCTTTCCAATCGAGTTAAGTATACAACATAAAATTAGATCGCAATAAAGTGATTGAATTTTTTTTCTAAGGTTGTATAGTGCACCTATTATGGAGTTTTTTGATATATTTTATAAACTTGTATACCCTTTTGAGTTACAAATAATCTATAAATTACTCTTTGCTTTTATTGTTGGTGGAATCATGGGCTATACCCGTACTATTAGTGGCAAACCAGCAGGTATCAGAACCCAAATGTTGTTATGTGTTGGTTCCACACTTCTAACAGCAATCTCTATCCACCTAAAAGATATGGGTCTTGCCCAGTTAACTGCTAATTTTATAGTGAAAAAGCAGGATATACTGGGA
>CAZDWQ010000058.1:0-6266 GCA_964509285.1 uncultured Pseudomonadales bacterium | reverse complement strand
CGCTGATGACCTTAAAAAACTGCTCCGTTTACGCAGTTAACTGGGCAAGACCCAAGATATTTATGCCTCACCAAACGCTGATCCTGCAAGACTTATGGCTCAAATAGTCACGGGTATTGGTTTTGTTGGTGGAGGAGTGATTCTAAAAAGTGATAGAAAAGTTCTGGGAGTAACCACAGCTGCAATGATTTGGGTTGCTGCAGCAATTGGAATAGCAATAGGTTCAGGGTTTTATCTGGTTACTCTTGCGATGTTAGGTTTCGTTTTGTTACTAGAACCAATTGCAAAATTACAATTTATATTTGGATTAAAGTCTAAACCGTATGTACTTACCATCAAGACAAAAAATCTTAACAGGGTGCTCACTATTTTGCAAAATTTAAATATTCGGGACCAAGCTCAAGAAGGTGAAAATGGCGATACTACTATATATGTGCTCAGCTCTTTTCAGAAGAACAGTTTGCTAGAGGAAGCTTTAGCAAAAAAGAGAATTAGTTTTCACTTAAAAAAAATTAATACGCAAGACTTTGAGTAATGCTGTGAGGCTGTTATAGTAGTGAATGACTATGGACAGAGAGTTTTCAACACCAATGATGATTCAGTATATGGAGGTACGACGACAGTATCCTGATTGTGTGTTATTTTTTCGTTTGGGCGATTTTTACGAGCTCTTTTTAGATGATGCTTTGTTGGGTGCAAAGATTTTAAACATTACTCTGACTGCTCGGCCCAGGGGCAAAGATGGCGATGTGCCAATGGCAGGAGTTCCGTATCATGCGGCAGAGCACTATTTAGCAAAATTTGTGAAAGCTGGATATAAAGTTGCAATCTGTGAACAGATCACGGAGCCTGATAAAAAAGGAATAGTTGAGCGTGCAGTTATTCGAATTGTAACTCCTGGAACTGTACTCAATGAAAATTCCTTGAACCAAAAAGAGAACAATCATATTGTGAGTATCAGCATGGCAAATGAAAAAAATAGTGTTGTATTAGGAATTGCGTTTGCAGATATCTCAACTGGTGCTTTTTTTACAACAGAAATTGTAGCAAAAAACAGCCAAGAGTTTGAACAGCTTCTACTCACTGAGTTACTACGTTTTCAACCGAGTGAATGTATTTTACCCAATGAATTGTATTCGAATGCGAAATTACTTGGATTGCTAAAAAAAGTTGCTAACATGAATATTTTTCAATTTGAAGATTGGGATCAATTTGGAAGTGATGCTAAAAAATATCTAAAAACTCATTTTGCTATTCAGAGTTTGCGTGGTTTTGGTATTGAAACAAAACCACAGGCAATAGTTGTGAGTGCTGCATTGTTAGGATATCTCAATCATACTCAGCAGCAATCAATTTCACATATCAAAAAAATTGCGGCATACAAACCTCACGATTTTGTGATCTTAGATCGTTCAACTATTGTGAACCTTGAACTATTTGAAACAATCAGAGAAGGTGAGAAAAATGGATCATTACTCAATGTGATTGATCATACAGTCAGTGCTGGTGGTGGTAGGTTGTTAAAAAAATGGTTGCTGCATCCGCTCAAAAGCAAAACAGAAATTGAGAAGCGTCTCAATTTTGTTTACGAACTATTATTTAATAGAAATTTGAGAACAAGTATTATTTCTATTTTGAGTCAAATGTATGATGTTGAAAGAATTATTGCGAAGCTTTCTGTTGGTTTGGCAAATCCTGGTGATGTCGTTAACCTAAAAATTTCTTTACAAAAAGTTTTAGAGGTTGTAGCAGAAATTGAAAAATTAAAAAATAATTTGGTTAAAGAGTTAGTTGCTCAAGTTACAAGTGAGATTTCTGAAGTAATTAGTTTAATAGAAAAAAGAATTTTAGATGCACCAAAAATTGATCTTCGCGGTGGTGGTATTATTCGTGAAGGGCTCGATTTTCATCTTGATGAATTGCGAAAAATTTCTGGTGGTGGAAAATCATGGGTTAAAGAGTTTGAACAAAAAGAACGTGATAGAACCGGGATCGCTTCACTGAAAGTGAAGTACAACAAAGTTTTTGGCTACTACATTGAGGTCAGTAACTCGAATTTGCAAAGTGTCCCTCAGGACTATTATAGAAAACAAACTTTAGTAAATTTAGAAACAGTTGCAGAGATTGTGCAGCATACGGAGGCGCTGCAGAATGCAGCGCAAATGGTAGCAGTAGTAGATGTGCTAGCATCATTTGCAGTTTTGGCACAAAAAGAAAATTATTCCCGACCAGAATTTATTACGACAGGTGAAATTATAATTTCAAAAGGAAGACATCCAGTTGTTGAAAAAGTTTTGGAAGATGCTCAATTTGTGCCAAATGATACTTTTTTAAATAATTCAGATCACCAATTACTGCTTATCACTGGCCCAAATATGGCAGGTAAGTCAGTGTTTATGCGCCAAACAGCATTGATTGTATTATTGGCACATATCGGTTGTTTTGTTCCTGCCGAGTCTGCAAAAATAAGTTTGGTTGACAGAATTTTTGTGCGAAGTGGTGCCTCAGATATTATCGCGAGTGGACTTTCAACGTTTATGGTTGAGATGGTAGAAACTGCTCATATTTTAAATCATGCAACAAAAAATAGTCTGATTATCATGGACGAAATTGGACGTGGGACGAGTACATATGATGGCATCAGTATTGCTTGGGCTGTTGCTGAGTATTTAGCTACAAGCGAACAATCAGCAAAGACTTTGTTTGCGACCCATTATCATGAGTTACAAAAATTAGCTGAAGTGTATCCTGACAAAATAAAGAACTACCAAGTTGCGATTGAAAATGATAATGGTGAGCCAGTTTTTTTGCACAAAGTTATTGAGGGTGGTGCTTCGCATAGTTTTGGAGTTGCGGTGGCAAAGTTGGCAGGAGTTCCAAAAACTGTGACAGAAAAAGCAGTAAAAATCTTGCAAAATTTAGAGCAAAAAGTTTTTCATAACTCAGATTTCTTGAGTGAAAAAAATAACATACCAACAGCTGATAAAAAACTAGCCAAAAAAATAAAAAAGCTCGATTTAGAAAACATGACCCCTGTGCGAGCTTTGCAAACGTTAGCTGAGTTACAGGAACAAATAAAAGAATAATAAAAAATGAACAAGATCCAAAAACTACCACAAGCTATGATTTCTCAAATTGCCGCAGGGCAAGTTGTAGAGCGTCCAGCTTCAGTGATCAAAGAGCTCATTGAAAATTCACTTGATGCCCAAGCGCAACACATTAATATAGAACTTGAATCAGCAGGTAAGAAAAAAATTGTAGTGACTGATAATGGCGTTGGTATGTCAAAAGTAGATCTACAAAATTGTTTTTTACATCACACAACTAATAAAGTTTTTGTTTTAGAAGATTTGCTTGCAATTACCACTTTTGGATTTCGTGGAGAAGCTCTTTCTAGCATTGTTGCAGTTGCTGATGTGAGGATTGAGTCAAAACCTGAAACAGAGTTGTCAGGAAAATTTGTTGAACTAGAAAAAGGAAAAGTTGTAAGAGATGGTTCTCTTGGAATGCCGACAGGAACGCGGATCACCATTTCAGGACTATTTAGTAGGTTTCCTGCTCGTAAGAAATTTTTGAAATCTGATGTTGCGGAATTTTCTCACATTCTACAAGTTGTTACAGCGCTTTCTTTAGCACATACAAAAGTGGCTTTTACTTTAGTTCATAATAAAAAAGTTGTTTTTGAGTTACCAGTTAACGAAACTATTTTGGAGAGAGCAACTCAGTTATTATCTCAACAAGTGGTAGATAACTTGTTGCCGATAACAATCAATTCTGATCATTTTCAAGTTACTGGTTTTTTGGGAAAACCACAAATCGCGGTCCAATCAAAGTTACGCCAGTTTGTATTTGTAAATGGGAGAAGTGTATACAGCAAGGAAATATCACAAAGGCTAAAAGAAGTTTTTGCTACTTTGCTCGAACCAAGAAGTTACCCGGCATTTTTGTTATATGTGCAGCTTGCTCCAGAACTTGTTGATGTAAATGTTGATCCACAAAAAACGCGAGTGAAGTTTTTAATTGAGAATGAAATCCTAAAAAATCTTGAGAGTAATTCACTACAGGTTTTAGAAAATGCTAACTTAACATATGCACAAAGGGGTAGTAATGGATTTTATGAAGAATATAGTATGGACCCAGGAATTGCACGTGTTGTGAGAAATGGAAGCAATGGGTGGAATATTAAAGATGCTGAGTTGGTTGAGGATACAGAAGTTTTACAAGTTCACAATTTATATTTAGTAGCACAAACAAAAAGAGGTATGTTGATTGTTGATCAACATGCAGCACATGAGCGAATTCTGTATCAAGAATTTTTAGAAAATTTTCAAAACAAAAGAAGTGAAGTTATTACATTAGTAACGCCAGTTTTCCTTAAGTTTCCTGTTGCTGAAAGTGAATTTTTAAAAGAGCAATTAGAAGTTTTTAGTAAGTTGGGTTTCAAGATTTTAGAAAAATTTGACGAGAAAGAAAGCAAATTAGGGCAGTGTAATTTTACAGTAACACAAATTCCAAAAGTGTTTATAACAAGAAATATTAAAAAATTAATTCAAGAATTGTTGCATGACTGTATTGAGAATACAGAGCCAAAAAACTTGGACGTTGGTACTCATAGAACTCTTGCATATTTGGCATGTAGAACAGCAATTAAAGCTGGTGAAAAGTTAACTCAAAAAGAGCGTAAACGTTTGATTGAAAAACTTTTGAAAACTGAAGGGCACTATACTTGTCCTCACGGTCGGCCAGTTGAAGTTGAGCTGGATATTAAGTATTTGGATCAGATGTTTAAGAGAATTAAGTGACACATTGATTCAGTTTTCTTGGAATAAATTTTACTATTTTATGAGTTAATCATAGATTGTATGTTTTGTTACGAAATGCGCCGGACAAGAGTCCGGCGCAGATCATAGTTTTTATTAAATTGTAGCTTCAACCCCCGCCCAGCAGTCTTACGATTTCCTGTACAAGTCTTTGCATGTACAGGTCTTTCTCTACGCCACCTACAACATTTTCAGGACCGGCAACGCTTTCAAAACCTTCACGGAGGCTTTTACCACCAACCGAATCTGCACCCGGTAAGTCTGGGTGGGCAGCAGAGTGTATGATGAGCATTGCCATTGGGGCAGTAGCTACAATGCTTGCCGCACAGGCACTTCCTCGTTTGGCTCCGCCGACAAAAATATTGTCGACGATATAGATGGAGGCAACCATTTTGGTTGCCTCCCAACTTTCGCACGTTGGGAAGATCCCAATCACAGTAATACCGATCTGATTGAGGGCCAGACTGGTCATGGTGGCAAGCAGTACATCATCCTCTAGAATTATGGCTGTAAGGCCATTTCGAACTTTTAGTGCCTTCAAAACCTCAGACCATTGGTCGGTCAGAAAGCTAGGAGGGATAGGCATAACGCCTACCTCATCCCTAAGATTGGCAACTATTGGGGGATATCGATTTCCCCAGGTGCCAATAAGTGGATCGACCAACGCGGGTTGTTCTTGAAGAGCAATCATACTGGTGACGGCGAGGTATGTTACGCCACCAATAATTGTCAGAGGTACGGCTACCTCCATGAACGCGATGAAGCCAATAGCTTCACCGCTAAAAGTAATCATCCCGACAATTTGAGCGCCCGATGCAGAAAATGCCTCGGTGCTCAAAGCCAAGCCGACAGCACTGAAAGCAAAAACGCTTCCAGCTAAAGGCTGGTTGAGCGTGTAGCCGTTGCACGCGTGCAGAGAAACTTCACTTAATTCCACGCTTTCACCCTCGCAACTTTTTAAAGCGGTTGCGAGTTCAGGCATGGTTTCTTCCATGCTGGGAGTAGGTGTGGTTGGGATCCCCAAAAAATCTGGGGTCGGGTTGGGAACTGGTTCAGGAGTTACAACATTCGGAGTATCTGCCGGGGTATTAGTCGGTTGGGTAACCGGCAAACACCCTGTTAAGAGGCAAAAAATGATGAGAAGGGAAAAAAGATTGTTGCGCACGATGTGCTCCAAAAGGACTGCTGTTTTTTTTGCAGGGGCTATATCTTTAGCAGTCTAATAAGATAAGTCCAACCAAATTATCCAAGATTGAATAGGTTGATTGGACCTACCTTATGATTGTAATTTCAATTAATAAAAACTATGTTAAATTGCAGTTTATAAGTGATATAAAATTTTCGCATTGAAAATTGACCAAATAATAAACTACCCAGTTGCAAATATGCAACCAAAGATGAGTTCGCAAACGAAGTGCACCACTTAATGCGGTAGAATACCGCAGA
>CAZDWQ010000057.1:0-6464 GCA_964509285.1 uncultured Pseudomonadales bacterium | reverse complement strand
CGCATATTTTACCTCTTGTACTGAGGTGCGCGGATTCCATTGCGAACTTAAGTTTTATGTTCAAGTACACTGTGGTAGTGGAAAACGACAACAAAAAAAATCTATCTTGGTGTCACTCTTACGTTGTCATAATATACTGGCCAATTTAGCCCTGAAATAACACTATTATTGTCACCTAATATCGGCCTTAAGATGACTCTATACATAGTAGTTTTGCTGCTTGATCCTGGGATAGTGACTACCTTTGTAATTTCTCTCCATTCGCCTGTTACAGCTTCAACAAGACCTGTACTTGCTAACGTGTTAGACCAATCAGACCCATTCGGATACCTCTGCAACTGAACAATAACGTTTCTTGTTGTATCATGTGCTTTAACCATGAAAGATACATCAAATGATTTGCCTGATAGGTCTTCACTAGTTTGAATCCAGTCACTAACAACATATCCATCACCTGATTGAGTACGAGCAACTCTAAGATAGTTACTACCGTGGCCACAAGGCCCATATTCAGCGCAAGGAACCGCCCACAAGTCAGCCATTGCAGAACTCTTTGACCAACCCACTGTGCCGTTATCAAAAGACCCGTTACTCAGGCCAGATTGAGGACAAACGATAGTTTTTGGTGAATTTGTCAAAGTTGCATTTCCACCATTGCCAACACCAAAAGCTTTAACTATAAAATTGTGCTGTTTACCATCCCTCACTGAGGCAGGGAGGTCAATAGTATATCCATGTTGTGAATTACCACCACATTGGCTAGCAACTCCCTCTTCTCGGCTCGAATTGGCAGTTGCACTCCCAACTTGGTTTGTTTCAGAGCCGTCATATAAAACAACGGTTAAAGCTTGATTTGGAGAATCTAAGTCACATGCCCAACCCTTTATCGACATACAACCCTCATCAACGAGGTCAAGATATCCTTTTGGAACATATGAAACAGGCGTGCTAGGGTTACCACCGCCAGAACCTCCTCCATCTCCTGTTTCAGGCTCATCTTCAGATGGCGGAGTTGAACCAGAGTCTCCTGGTTCCGAGGGATTTGGGTTCCCACCATTGTCAGGGTCTTCAGGTAAGTTTGCTGGTGTACCCGTACAACTACCACTTCCAGGCTTTGGGACCTTGCCGCCTGTACACGCCTTTTTCTGTTCTAACTTACATCCTGGCGTACCTTTATCACAATCATTCGGACCACACTGACAAGTATTCTCACCAAACGGACAATCAAAAGTACCAGTGCAAACTTTATCTGTAACAGTCACTTCGCAACCATTAGGACAAAGTACAGAAGGGCTGTATTCAGAACAATCAGTGATGTCTTCCTTCCAACTACACCCAACTGCTAAACAATCAGTTTTACCCAAACCGTCACAAGCTTCACTTACTAAATATGCTTTACCCCTAGAATCTTGTTGTTTTTGAGACAATAAGAACGCAGCAAACCCACCAAAAATGAGGGTTACAAAAACTATTATCTTTAATGCAAGAGCGAACGAGAACGTACTAGATTTTGGGTTTTTTTGACTTTTAACCTGTTCATTTTTTTATGTCCTTATATTCCAACTTTAGCATTTTTCTTATCGTAAAGTCAAATCAAAGCTTTTCATCTTGATCCAACTTTTATACTCAAGTACACTGTAACAATGGAAAACGAAAACACAAACAACCCAATAGCATATTTTTGCGCAGAATTTGGCTTTGATCCCAATATTCCAATTTACGCAGGAGGTTTAGGAATTCTCTCTGGTGACACAATCAAAGAAGCGTGCGATCAAAACCTCCCATTTATCGGAATTGGACTTATGTACCGTGGCTATGGCGTTGTTCAAAAAATCAATGCCGACGGCTTACAATTTGAAGAAAACAACTTGTTTGACCCGGTGGTTGTTGGCCTAGAACACGTCTATTTAGACGAAATGCCTTTATTTATTAAGGTGCACCTCACAGAACTTGATGTTTGGGTTCGCGTCTGGAAAAAATCTTTTTCAGAAAACGTCACGCTCTATTTACTTGATACCCAAACCGACCAAAATATGCCTGCTGAACGCGATATTACTTCAACCCTCTACTCTGGTACTCCAGATACAATGTTAAAACAACAGCTTATTCTAGGTATCGGCGGAGTCAAACTACTCAATACTTTAGGAATTAAGCCAAAAATCTACCACATGAACGAAGGCAGACCCAACTTTTTACACTGGGAAGTTATTCGTGAGCTTATGAGAACACATGAGATTTCTTACCAACAAGCAAAAGAAATCGCCATAGAAAAAACCGTTTACACAAACCATACTTTAGTCGCTGCGGGCAATCAAAGCTACCCCACAGAACTTTTGGCCATGTACTCAGAATATTACGCAGAAAAAATGGGTATTGATGTTCACGAATTACTCAAAGATGGTGTAACTGAACAAACTCCAACTCAATTTTCTGTTACCCAAGCAGCCTTAAACACTTCTCGGATTGCAAATGGTGTCAGCGCATATCACACTGAGTTATCCAAAAAAAACTGGCCACAGTACAACTGGGTCAACATTACCAATGGGGTACATTTTCCAACCTGGCAGTCAAAGAGTGTCAAAGACGCAAGCTCTGACCCCAAGGCCCTCTGGCAAGCACATTTGCAAGAAAAAAAGAACTTGGCTGAATTTGTGAAAGCACGCACCGGTTTTTCATATAATCCAGAATGTATGGTTATTTCCTGGGCAAGAAGACTAGCCGGATACAAGCAATTTGATTTACTATATCAAGATATTGCCCGACTTAAGAAAATTGTAGAAAACGTACAAAAACCCGTGCAAATTTTAATGTCTGGAAAAGCACACTCTGGAGATACAGCCGGCAAACAAGAACTGCAAAAAATCATTAAACTTATGGCAAATGAACTTCCTGGCCATGCTCTGTTTATTCCAAATTATGATATTTCTGTGGCCCAAATGTTAACTCGTGGCAGTGACCTTTGGCTCAACACACCAAAAATGGGACATGAAGCAAGTGGAACTTCTGGTATGAAAGCAATCTCGAACGGAGTTATCAACCTCACAATAAAAGATGGCTGGTCTAAAGAAGTAAACTGGGACAAAGTAGGCTTTGTATTGGATGAGAATAATCTTCCTCTTGATTTATATTCTCAGCTAGAAAATAATTGTATTTCATTATTTTATGACCGTAACTCTGAAGGAATACCAGAGCAATGGATTAAAATGATGCAAAACTCAATTGAACTTGCAGAACAATTTAGTACAAAAAGAATGTTACATGAATACGTAGAAAGACTTTATAATGGCAATACCAAAGTTTAAAAAATTTTACACCTTAATGTCTGAGCAAAACGCTGACCTTTTTGCAAAGTTTGACAAAATCCATGCTGATTTTGCCTTAAATCCTAAAAAACACGAAAAAGAATTTAATACCGTCGGCTTAGATGTTGTTGATATTATCAGATTCTGGGAACGAAAACTCTGCTCCGGTATGGAACGAAGTAACAATGGTGTGTACTCAGACAAATTAGCAGATAAATTTTGGGAAGAAGTAAGAGCTAGATATTCACATATCGATATGGTTGGCGTTAAGTCAAAGTAGCACTAAAACCGTATTATCTATATACTAGAATCATGCCTGTTTTTATTGAAATTTGTATTGTCTTGGCGCTTGCTACTGCTGTTTCATTTGTAATGAAACTTTTAAAACAACCACTCATTGTTGGATACATTCTTACTGGCATTATTGCAGGCCCGTATGGTTTAAACATCCTACATGCAAAAGAAACACTAGAGCTTTTCAGTAAGTTTGGCGTTACTATTTTACTTTTTATTATTGGTATCCACCTGAGTCCAAAAGTTATCAAAGAGCTTGGAAAAACTTCCTTTTTAGTAGGCATTGGGCAAATTGTTTTTACCTCTATTATTGGGTTTGGGATTGCCTTTTTCCTTGGCTTAGATAAAATTGCTGCCCTCTATGTAGCCATTGCCCTCACTTTGAGTAGTACTATTATTATTCTCAAGCTGATTTCTGACAAAGGTGACACTCACAAATTATATTCAAAACTAACAATTAGCTTACTGATTATTCAAGATCTAGTTGCAACTTTTGTACTATTACTTATCACCTCTCTTTCAAGCACTTCGCAAACATCAGTAACAGAATCTTTTTTACCAACACTGCTCAAGACCTTAGCCATGGTTGCCCTATTTGCCCTGGTAATTAAATTTATCGTGCCAAGGTTAATGCAGTTTGCTTCAAAAAGCCAAGAGTTGCTTTTTTTGTTTTCTTTAACTTGGGGATTGGGTGTTGCATATGTTTCTACACTTGTTGGTCTCTCAATAGAAGTTGGAGCATTAATAGCTGGCGTAGCAATTTCTTCTTCAGAATTTGCTGAGGAAATCAGTTCCAAGCTACAACCTTTACGAGATTTTTTTATTGTTTTGTTTTTTATTTTTTTGGGTTCACACATGGTTCTCAGTTTTACCATGCAAGATTTAGTTCCAATTTTTATTCTTTCTGCTTTTGTCTTAGTTGGGAATCCAATTATTTTAATCATTATTATGAACCTACTTGGGTACCATAAAAAAACAAGTTATATGGCGGGCATGGCAATTGCTCAAATTAGTGAATTTTCACTTATTCTGGCAACGCTTGGTATGCAAGTCGGACACCTCAACCAGGCAACTGTGACACTTATTACCATTGTCGGCTTAATTACAATTTCTGGCTCGTCTTATATGATTATGTATTCAGAAAACTTATACCCATATGTTAAAAGATTACTCGAATTTTTAGAACTCAAAAAAAACAACAAAGAAATTGCAGAAAAGAAAACAAAATATGATGTCTTTTTGTTTGGCTTTAACAGATCAGGAAATGACTTACTTTCAACTTTCAAAGATATGAACTATAAAACAGCCATAGTTGATTTTGACCCAGACACCAAAGAAAGACTACCTGGTAACTTCAAAAATTTCCTGTATGGCGATGCCAGTGATGTTGAGTTTTTACAAAAACTCAACTTAAAAGATGCCCAACTTGTTGTCTCTACGCTCCCCACAAATGAAGATAATGCACTACTAATTAAACATGCAAAAAACGTAAATCCCAAGATCGTTATTCTTCTCTATGCACACACTAAAAAAGACGCTCTTTCATATTACGAACTTGGGGCAGATTATGTCATTTTGCCACATCACATTGGAGTAAAACAAGCTTCAATGCTCATTAAAAAAATAGGTATCTCAACAAATAGTTTTAAAAGAAGAAAAAGTCTACATCTCAAAGAACTCGAGATTAGTTTACTTGACTAAAGCAAGTCTTTTTTGATAAATACTGCCAACAACCAAAAAGATAATAATATGCTAGCAGCAAGAATAATTATGAAAGCCAATGGGTGGCTTTGTAGTGGCAAAACAACGTTCATGCCATAAAATCCTGATATCAGTGTAGGAATTGTTAAAATAACTGTCACAGATGTTAACAACTTAATCGTTTTATTTAAGTTGTTAGATAACACACTACAATGTGATTCTCGTAAGTTATAAATCCCTTTTCTATTTGCTTTACAGAGTAAAATTAATTGCTCGTTGTCAACCAAAAGTTCTTCAACAAGATCTTCGTCTTCTGCGTATAATTTTATGAATTTTCCAGAAGCAAACTTCTTGAGTGCAATTGTCATAGGCTCTAAACCAAACAAAAAGTCATTAAATAACGTTTCTAGTTTGATGATAGTAAGAATTTCTTTATTATCTATTTGATCAAGGTCTAAACTCACATTACGGATATTTCTATTAATAGCGTTAACCAAACGTTGATAGTCCTTTTGCATTTCCATGAACAATAAAATCAATAGTTTTGTTTTTTGAGTAGTATAAAATTCAATCTTTTCTTGGATAAATTGTTCTAAGAATGGCAATGCTTTTGTTGAAATAGTTATCAAAAAATCTGCTGATACAACTATAAGAACTGGAGAAGTAACAATTTTGTCACCATTTTTGTGAGCAAAACGAGCAAAAATATAAGTAATACCGTCCTCTTTCTCAATTCTAGGAACCTCAAAAGGGTCTAACGCATCAAGTAAGATATCTGGTTCAAGATCCAACTCTTTTGATAAAGAAAGTAGCTCTTGTTCTGTTGGGTCTTCAACAGAAATCCATGAACCACTTTTATATTCAGGTAAAAATTGTAACTTGCTGTTTTTACGGTTTTTATAAAAATGCTGAATCATAACTGCTATTATATTATTTACCGGTAAGTAAAGCTATCACATCTTGTAAGGACATACCATTCATCCTCATTTCGTATAACTCTTGTTCGGTGTATGCCCGGTGCAGATCTTTGTGGTCATCTACATGGATCACATAAGCATTGTCTATACTTCTAGCATATGCTATCAACCGTGCAGCAGCTTCTTCAGTTGCAGCAGTAGCTACTAACTTTTCCATTAATGCAACTGTAATCATGTGATGGAAGTGGTA
>CAZDWQ010000056.1:0-6513 GCA_964509285.1 uncultured Pseudomonadales bacterium | reverse complement strand
GCACTGATGGTTTCAATAATCATAATTACCTCTCTATTGTAAACAATTTCTCAACCGTCGTGTTGAAATACTTTGCAATTTTTAAGGCGAGCAGCACTGATGGCGTATAGTTACCTTTTTCAATCGCAATAATTGTCTGACGGGTTACACCAACCGCTTTCCCAAGTTCTTCCTGCGTGACTTTATTTTTATTGCGATAGTCTGAAACATTATTACTGACATTTTGACTCATGGTATCGGTATTTTACATGATTTAGCATTCTTTGTTTTAATAATCCAACTACTGTGTGAAGATCATAATAATCAACTCTATTGTTCTTATGAAATAAGATGCATTTTGCTAGATCTACTTAACTTGTGCTTCCTCGGCAATAGTTACACCTATTTTCTTAATCTTGCCTTTTTCCTCGATTACGACCGGTACTATTCCGCTATAAAACTTTGAGGCAAATGAGAAGACCATTAAATCTCTGACAAACACAAAAATATTATGGTATACGACTTCAGAAAACTCTCTTGCCGTTTGTTGTTCAGACATTTTTGGCACAGAGATGATAATTGTGCCCTTCTGGTCAGTCGCTGCTATTAGTGGGGTCATCTGTATATTTTTGTAGTGCTGGGTAGTTGTTCGTAATCCGATGATAGATTTCGAGTATGGTTTGAATTGTTCAACTACCTGAATAATAGTAGCCATCTTTTCTTTGTTTTCTGTTGGAGTATTTTTTTCTAAAGCTTTGATCAATTTGTCACCGTTTTCTCCATAAGTATGTAGCTTGATGCCCAATAGCGGTTCGAACATTTTCACTAGCACATCCAGCGTGGATTTTGCCTGGCCTAGAACTTCCTCGATTGCCGCTTCTAAGATATCTGACTGGTGAGCTATCCTTCTTCCATCTTTTTGCACTTTTTCTTTAAATTCTTCAATCAACTTAGTTTCCTCTTCTGCATATTTATCAACCGCATTGGCTAATTTACTTAGTTTCTTAAATATTTCTATTGAGATTAGAAAAAGTTGCTCCTTTTGTTTTGCCGAAATATCAAGAGCTTGCTGCGGAATGCCTAATAGGTTCATTGTAAATTGTTCACCAATTTCATGTCCCTTCTCAGATGTGAGAAGTATGAGATTGGTAGAATTCGGAGTAAGGTTGAATCTCTTTTCCTCCTGCTTTTGTGTTTGGTCTTTAGTGTTATTCATTTTGTACCTGTACCTACTCTTTGGTCGAAATATATCGTATAGAACTCATCCCATCCTCTCTCCAAACCAGCATTAAAGACTTCAGACAATAGGTCGCGAGTTTTGGTTGGTAAATCATTGTTTATCAATTTTGAAACTACTTCTGCAATTTTGCTGACTATTAAGTGATCACTAAGGATTGCATCGGCTGTAGTTACTTGTTGATGAAGTAATTCAACACATCTTTCTACTGATATATCTTTTTCTACGCATGATTGTAAGTAATCAACCAAGTGTGATTGTGCTGGGAGGTTAAATTTATTGAGGATCAACTCTGTCGTCAGGCCGTTTTTATCCATGAATTCAAAATGTTCAGGTTTAATCTCTGTTCTGTGAAATACAAATGCTGCGCGTTCTGCTACTTCAAATTCGTTTTGAGGACCTAATAATTTTTTCAAGTATGATGCAACTTTTATATCCGTCAGATGGCCTATTAGATTGCCCATTTGTGACTCAAATACAAATGCAAGCGACCTCACAGTATTTTTTGTACCTTTGCGATTACCAATAACTTCATCGAGTAGCGCTTGTACGTCACATCCGTTGATATAACGATAGCCAATTAGCTCACCGAGATCCTCATTGATTTGCTCATTGGTATTGTTAAAAAGTAACTTAATAAAATCCTGATATTTAAGGAATTTTTCACAATCTAATTGGGCAAAAAAGTGAATTAGGGCGAAGTCAATCTCAGGATCTCTTCTGTTCTTGAATTTATTAATTATTTCCTCACATAAAGAGAAATTTTTGCCGATTAAGTAACGAAGGTAATATATCAAGGTTGCTTTAACTGCTTTAGTAGGATCATCCGCAAGCTCTCTCAGTCTATCTGCGACGTTTTTGTCCTCTGAGAAATAGTGAGAATATGCAACCAGCGCCTCTGTTGCTATTCCTCTCACAGAATTTATACCCCTTGTAATCGCATCATCTGGTCTTGGGTTATTAGATGTGATCGTCCCATCAGACTCAGGATTTTTATCTTTAGATAGTGTTATAAGTGAATCTCGAATTTTCTCTCTAACATCCATCGGGTAGTCTTGAATCTCTTTCTTCCTACAAATCTCATTGAAATACCGAGCGAGTCCTATCCGTGCCCATGTGTCGTTATCATCTAACAGAGGGAGTAAATCTGCGACTTTAACAATTTCCGTCGGCAATTTCTTATAGTAAGCCTCAACCATTTCCCCTGCAAAATTGGTTGCAATATTATTACCCTTCATTTTTTTAAGTAGCCCAGGTAATATTTCTGGTTTTTGGTCGATTAGTTGTGCAAAGACAGGAGAAACATCATAAGAGCCTGCTCTTTTACCTGTAGAAGAATCAATCATTACCTTAATTAATTCACTCTCAGTTTTTGTTTTTAACTCATCAACTTTTATATCTGGCCTAATGCCTGACCAAGTAGTAACTGCAAATGGCTTGGCAATTTCTGGTTTAACTTTAAGGGCTTCTGATATAGCGTCAAGTTTCTCAACAGTCGTCTGCGTACGACGATCATCCGGTATTGAGACAAGCATGCTTTGCTTAAGATAAAGTGTCTTCTTGTTATCTTTAAGTTTCTGTTGATCGGCCATTTCCACAAAGGCGTTTAACTCGTTGTCGTTGACCTTCTTGAAATAAATAGTTGCCAATGTTTGAAGGAAATAATTTTTAATGTTGTACACTTTCCATAACTTAGGATCAAAAACTAGAGATCTACTTAGCTTAATGAATTTATCAAAATGCCGAGTCAGAACTTTTATTGCAGTTAAGTGAAAAACTTCACATTTTTCAGCAAGCAGCTTATTCAACAATGTCATCACCAATTTTTGGTTCTGACCAACCAGATTGTTAAGAGACTTTTCAATCTCAAGCACAACTCGCTCTTTTTTGTCGTGATTGTATTCCAGTCTTTCGCTATCAAAGGTCTTATCTGATAACCAAATGCTTGAATAATCTAAAGTTATTCCTTCTTCTGATTCATGCTGTTTCCCATCTTCAGACAATGCACTTTTTTCTGCTTGTATAGCAAGGGCATGGGCTTTCTCGGCGTATTTAGGATTGGATAAAAGCTCACTAAATGCTTGAATAGTCTCCTCAAAAACCCAATTTTCATTGTCACTGCCTTGAAAAGTTAAAGCTAGGGTTGGGCTACCCTGAGTAACATCCTGAGGTGGTGGAGAATATTCAAATAACTTTTTAAATAGACTGAAAACTTGGTTTTCATCAATGTCAATGAATGAAAGTAATGCTTTTGGAATTTCTCGCCTTATCCAAGGGTGCTGATGTTCAGCCAAATCCTCAAGGATCTGCCAAAGTGATTTGATAGCCTCTTCTGATTTAGGCTTTAATAAGCCAAGAGTTTTTACTAAACTGGAAAGAATTTGGTAACTCTGGGTATTTCGTTCCAATTGAAGGATGAGAGGTGCTATCTCGTCAGAATGAAGAACGGCACATTTTTCAAAGAAACTAAGTAGTTGATACTTGGTAGCTGAATCACTTGTATCCTCAATGGTCGATTTAACAACATTATCTTTAATTTTAAAAAACCAAGTTGGGTCTTTTAGGTTTTTAAGAAAGTGCCAAGCTAAAGTATTATCCGAAGCTATTAAAGTTATCGCCTTGTCTATTTCGTCAGCCATTAAACTCTCATCGCCGTTTATTATTTTGAATAGGTAATCTAGTTTTTCTGAAAATTTAGCTGTAGGGTTTTCGAGAAAGTGAGAGTTTGATGCCTGTGGAACAGTTGATGGATCTACCGATTTAGTCTGGAGCTCAAGATTGTCCAAATATATATTTATTTTCTTAACCTCAGCAATCAATAAATCTCTATCAATTTCTTTGCCAAGCCAGTCACTATTCAACTTACTATGGAACAGGTTAAATATATTTTCTGCATCGGCTTCAGAGAAAAAGAGTTTCAGAGTCTTCAATGAATCTTCTTTTGTGAAGTAATCATCATACGACGCAACTCTAAACCTTTGTAAAAAAGAAAAAACTGATACATCCCCATTTGTCTCATTTAGTATTGCTACTAAATACTCGAATTTAGCTTTCGCTTCTTTATGATAAGAATCATTTTCCAACTCGTGCTTAAAATTTTGTAGATCATTACAATTTCTGGATAAGTTAGCTAAATCATCAAATCCTGAGTCCTTATTTTGTGTAATTAAAACAAGTTCAGAATACGAGTTCTCATTATGCTGTGAAAGAAAATCCAACCATAAATTATTTTCATCAGTATTCTTTGTCGTTTTCTTGACCCATTTTTTGAAGTGCTTGCACTGATGAAAAGTTTTAGTTTTATTGCTTCTTTCCTCAATTACATCATCGACAAACTCTTTTTTCTGTCGAGTAATTTTAATAATTCGTATTCCGGATTTAGTAGGGAGAAGTATCTCAACTAATTTTTTAATTGCAAACCTTATCTCATATTCAATTCCAATATTATTGTTGAGTCCACCATGGTATTTATCGTCTTTTCTTGACATATTATGTTTTGTTTTCAATCAATTTCATTATTTCTTCCTTCTTATATTTTCGATCACCTCGTGTACCGAATCTCACTGCCTTTAATATTCCTTTTTTATCCCACAGCCTTAAAGTATTAAGGTGGACTTTAAGTAATTCGCTTACTTCTTTCATGCTCAGTAATTCAGGTATTTTATCGTTCATTGTTGCTTGTTAAGTAACTTACCAATAGTTGACAATATCATACAAAATTATTGTGCCAAATACAAAACCATTCTGCTTTTAAAAACCTGTCAAGGGGTATTTTAAAATTCATCAGAAAAAAGTATAAACATGAAGAATAGACCGATTTAACGGCATAATCGAACATCAATACCCCCCTCCGTGACAACCCCGTTGTCAAGGGGGTTGATAAACAAGATTTTCAAAAACGTGTGGTACATTTTCTTTAAATATGAAAAACGTATCCATCCAAACAGTCGAGATTCCCATCAACGATCTTGTTCCTGCCGATTACAATCCCAGGAAGCATGATGAGGCGGCAAGTAAGCAACTGAAACAGAGTATTTTGCGTTTCGGACTAGTAGATCCTGTTATCTCTAATTCTTCGCCAAAACGTAAGAACATTATTATTGGTGGACATTTTAGATGGGAAGTAGCTAAAGAGCTTGGTTATGAAACTGTCCCAGTTGTGTACTTAGACATCCCAGATCTTGAAAAAGAGAAGGAACTGAACCTTAGGTTGAATAAAAATACGGGAGAGTTTGATTGGGATTTACTTGCAAAATTTGATGAGTCTTTCCTCTCAGACGTTGGATTTTCGACCCAAGAACTCGATGATATTTTCAAATTAGACATATCACCTGAGGAATTTAATTTAGAAAAGGAACTACAAAAACTAAATATCCAAAATATTAATACCCAAAAAGGTGATGTATACGCTTTAGGTGAAAGTCGACTGATGTGTGGTGACTCAACTATCGAAGAAGATTTTTTGAAACTTATGAATGGCGAGAAGGCTGATATGTGTATGACAGATCCACCATACATTTTGGATTACCTGCATGGCAAAAAGAAAAAAGGTAAAGCTGTCACAGGATTTGGTGCGAAGAGAGATAGACGCTATCTTGAAACAGATTCTCTCCCACCGGACTTTACTGAAAAATGGATGGGCAATATAAACAAAATTCAAAAAGAACATTTCAGCATTATCGTTTATGAGAATTGGAAAAACCTACGAACTATCTGGGGAGAAATGGAAAAGTATTGGAAAGTGAAAAACATGATTGTTTGGCACTTACCCAATAGACATCAGGGATTTTCTGCTAAGTATAAATTCTTTTCAAAACACGATATCGCCATGGTAGGCGCGTCTCCTGACAAAGATATCCCATTCAATCTGGAAGAAGAAGTTGATGGGCTCCAAGAAGAATACGAAACAGCTCTCTACGCAATTGCTGGAAAACCACATTGGGAAGGATACCAAAAAGGAAAGAAAAACCAGCCAACTGACTTTATTGAATATGTTGCCTCAGACGAAAAACATTCTGGGCAAGGAGTGATATTTGGCACAAAACCTGTTGAGATTCTTATTCCCTACATAAAGATGTTAACAAAACGTGGTGATTTAGTAGTTGAACCATTCTCTGGAAGTGGAAGTACATTAATCGCTTCAACCAAGATGAAGCGTCGCTGTTATGGCATGGAAAAATCTCCCGTGTATACGGAAGTCATCATCAAGCGTTGGGAAAAGTTAACAGGATTGAAAGCAGAAAAAATTCATGGATAAAACAATTGAGAAAAGACAGTCTAAAAATAAAGAACAATTA
>CAZDWQ010000055.1:0-6554 GCA_964509285.1 uncultured Pseudomonadales bacterium | reverse complement strand
AACACTTCATTATAGCACTAAAAAGGCGAATAGTCAATATTATGGGCTGTTAGTGATATGTAAGTACTTATTTACTCTTTACCTGCAATTTTTTAGGTGTTGAGATTGCTGATTTGTAAAAGGTCACCTTTAAAACACCATCCTCGAGCTCAACCTCTGGTTCCCTCAAGTGATCTAACATCCCTGGAATACTCACCTTGTACGAATAATCCCAAGAAGACTTAGTAAAATACTTATTCTTTTTATCTTCTTCTTTTTCTGCCTTGTGAGCTTGTATCCATAACATCCCTTTTTCAAAAGTTACGTCAATATCGTCAGAAGTCACTCCTGCAACGTTTGCTTTTACTACAACTTCCGTGTCTGTTTCATATAAGTCGATCGCATTGGCTAGAGTACTCCCAAGCATTGGAAAATCCTCATCATCCCAAAGATTCGGCCATCTATTTAAAGAACCAAACATTGATCTAAATGGTACTAAATTTGACATAGTAATTTCCTCTCTATGCGCTACTTTATAACTCTGTATCAACTTTAAATTGATACTTTCAAGAAAAAATATAGCAAAAAAAATCAAATTGTCAAATAGTTTTGAAAAACACTTATTATGACCTCTTACGCAAAAGTCTGTGCAACAAAACGGCTGTAGTTGTTCCCGTAATAATAGCTAATCCTGCCAAAAGTCTAAATCTTCGCTCAGCGTCTTTTTTTACTTCTTCTGGCAAATGACCTGCTGTTCGTGCTCCTGTTTTAGTAGTAGCTTGCACAGCTTCCACCCTGCTCAAAGTAGTTTTTACAGTGGCAACAGCAGTTAATCCGTCTGCAATACCTTGTACAGACGTTCCGCCAACTTGTATAGGTGAAACATAATGTAGAGTTCCAACTCCAAATCTTCCAACACGAGTTCCCAAAAATTCGAGTATATTTTTGCCACTTTCCGGCACAGTTATGCCATTTTTTTCTGCATACGCACGAACCAAACTGCTCAGCGGATTTGTCAAAGCTGTGAGAGTCGCAGTTACTAACCACAACTTATCACCTTGTTCCGCTGCCCGGTACATTGCCAACCAAGAAGAAAAAGCCTCTTGCACTCGGTCTGAGAGCGAATCAACGAGTTGTCCCACACTTGAATCATGTGAATCTTCCTTGCCAACTTTTTTTTTGTATCGAGCTAACGCGCCATCTAATGCATCTGTGCCTGATATTCCAAGAAATAATCCGAGTAGTTGCAGACTTGTAGCAAAGTCAATTTTGCCTTCTTTCTCAAGTTTTGCAGTGTATAAAACTAATCCACCTAATCCTGCTGTGCCGAGAAGAGTCAGCTCATTTGGTGTTAGCCAAGGAAAAACTGTATGTAAAAGTTGCGCCATTTTTTCTGTGGGCTTACGAGAAAACTCACGTAAACGAGAATTTCGGGGAGCTTCTTTAGCATTGGCTTGATTTGATTGCATGGAACCAGAATTATATCAGAGTTTAGACTTTTGGCTGAGTTTTACGTTTCTCTATTTTCTGCAAGGAATACGTAAGAATCTCGTCAAGATCGATCTTTTTGATGCGCGCGAATCTAATAATTGTGAGCAATAAATCACCAAGTTCTTGTCTATATGTTTCATCATTTTGTGCAGCTAAGTTTGTTGCTTTTCGTCCATGCTCCGCCAAGTATGCCCGAGCCATTTCTCCAACTTCTTCAACTAAACGCAAAATCATAATAGAACCGAATTCTTTGGTATAGCGCTTGTTGCCATCAATCCTATCTAGGGCTTTGAAGTATTTGCCAAAAGGTGTAGAAAATTTTTGCATATATGCGCATTATAATATATACCGATAAATAAAAAAGCCCGTTTTATCTTTTACAACAGGCTATTTTTCTTCGATAGTCATTGCACCGATACCTCTGAATAAGAAGGCTGTTATGAGTGAGATCGGCACAAACCACTTTGCAAGGTTTTGCATTACGTTCTCTCCTGTATAACAGTTAGGATCTCTGAGAACAAAGAATGCTCCCATTAGTAGACCACTAATTAACAGTGCAAATAGCAGCTTCTTTATTCCTGGCTCTCTATTTGCAATTTCAAGTGAAATCGCAAATAAAGCTTGAATTAAGAGCAAGAATAATGGCAAATAGAATTTCCAGGTTGCACATGAATTACTACTGTCACCTAAGACTGAGCCAGTTTCTTCTGTATCTGTAATTGTATCTATTTTTTTCTCTGGTTCAGCTTCAGAAGTATCCTCATCTTCTTGTGTGTCGTAATAGTTGCCACCTATGCCTGATCCCGTTGTTTCATCGGTCACACCTAATACAGAGCTTGTTGCAGGTTCTGGACCTACTCTGAACTCGGTTGAGGCATCTTTAGAGTGCCCAGCAGCATCTAAAGCTAGAACCCTGAACTCCCACAGGCCATCAAATAAGTTAGTCAGTTTGTGTTCAAAAGTCTCTGAAGAAACGGTGTCACTATATTCTGTACCAGTTACTTTATGTTTCCAAGAAAGTTTGTACTCGTGGACTTGTTCATCACCATTTGGCTTGTTCCACTTTCCAGTTGCAGTTGTTGAACCAATGTTCTCAACTCGTACGTTTAGTGGTCCATTCACTGGAGCAGTTTTGTCGTACTTAACTTCTTTAACACCAAGTCCTGAAATATTATCTACTGTGTCAACTGCTCGGTAGTAAAGAATATTTTGTCCTTCACCTGGAGGAGTAAGTGGAGCTGAATAAACTGTCCAACTACCTGCTGTACTATTCCATTGGTACTCAATATGATCAACTGAGTAGTTATCGTTTGCAGTCAAAGTTATAGTTGGTTGAGTTTTATACCAACCATTATTTGCATCTGGCAACGTTGGATTTATTGTCAGAGTTACCTCTGGAATTGTCTTGTCATATACAATTTTGATGGTATATGTATCTTCAACATTTCCTGCTTTATCTACTGCATGTGAGGTTACAGTGTAAAAACCTTCTGGAGTATCTGAGAGTTGATACTCCCATGTTTGGGCTTCTTCATCCCAGATTGCCCTGAATAAAGAAGATTCATTTGCCCAAGTTCCGGCTTCATCATCCCAATATTGAGTGTTTTCTTCTTCTTCACCAAAACCAAGATGTGAAATACTCAGCAATACATGATCAACACCAGAAGCAATATCTGTTGGTAGGTCTGTTGCAGTTCCCTCTATTAAACCGTCAAAAGTTGCAGTTTGGACTTCCTCACCGTCTTCTAAGTTATATGTTGTGATAGTGCTAATTGGATCAGTGGTATCCACAATGAGTTCAACTTCTGTAGCTGTACCTTGGTTACCAGCTCTATCAATTGCTCTAACTAAAAAAGTGTATGCACCATCTGCAAGGCTACTCAAATTTGTAACAAAATTCTCAGTAATATCACTGAATGTTCCATCACTTGCAGTAGCATTTTGCCAATCAAAAACTGTCGTTGCATCACTGGTGTTCTCGACTCTGTAACTCACATTAGCAATTCCTGCTAGATAAACATCAGTTGCCACACCAGTCAAAACTGGGGTTGTAGAGAAATACACTGAAGCTAAACTATCCCAGACTGTTGTTGGAGCAGAGTTATCAATGATTAATTCTCTTGATTCACTCCAGTTACTCCAATTACTAGCACTATCTTTAGCTCGAACTCTCCACCAAAAATGACTATTTGGTTGACCAGCTCCAACTGATTTAGTAGTGTTATTTACCCCATTAAATGTTTGTGTGAATTTGACA
This sequence comes from uncultured Pseudomonadales bacterium, assembly GCA_964509285.1. Classification (GTDB taxonomy): domain Bacteria; phylum Patescibacteriota; class Microgenomatia; order UBA1400; family PJMF01; genus VFLK01. The sequence goes on along the minus strand of CAZDWQ010000055.1, from coordinate 2,827 downwards.
CTTGAACATACTCCACTTACATCGCCTGGGTCATTATTACAACTTTGGTATTCGTATGAAACAGCATCTGCCACTGAAAACCATTTCTGAGTAAATGCAATTCCTTTGGTTCTGTATCCATCAACAGGAGTATGAAGTCCAGGAGTTGCCGGTACAGTTGTATCATAAGTTACTCCATATACATAAGCACTATGTTCAACGTTACCAGCGCTATCTGTCCCTGCTGCCATAATGTCATAGGTACCTTGTGCGCTAGGAGTCCATACGTATGAAAATGTAAATGGTTGAGTATCACTGCCGTTTAAAATAGTTGTTATTTCTTGCCAGTCATTTTGGCCTGCAACACTGTAAGAAAGCTTGACCGACTCAACAGTATTTAGATCTGATGAAGATCCCGCAATGGTAATTGCTCTATTTGTTGCACCTGAGACTGGAGAAGTAAGGGTAGTAACTGGGGCAGTCCAATCAGAAGTAATTGTGCACAAATTTGACCACTCAGAGAATAAACCAGAGTTATCTTTTGCACGTACTTTCACACTATGGGTGCCTTCATTCAATGAACCACCATATTGTGAATTTGCTAAAAAGGTAGTCCAATTACCAAATCCACCACCTGGTAGTGGATATTGAATTGAATACTCATATCCAGCAATACCTGAGAGATCTGATGAGTCAGTCCACTCAACAGTAGTAGAGTGACTACTTGTTAAACCACCACAGGCTACGGAAGGATTAAGGAATCCTGTTATTGTCGGTGTTGTTGGAGCTACTGTATCAATTTTGACATTCCAAATTTGACTCCAGGCACTTGTGTTTCCTACTGAGTCTTTTGCTCTTACTTGCCAGTACCAGACACCATCAGGAGCACCTGAAGAGTGAATCATACTTGTTGGCAATACACCGGATTTCCACAGTCCTGTTGTTAATACTCCCCCTGATTGTGCAGGGTTGAGTGAAGATTGGAACTCATAAGTAATCGGGCTAACATCAGTAGAGTCATCCCAATTGAAATCAAAATTGTTTGTGTTAATAGTTACATTATGATGTGAAGGATTTACCGGAACGCTTGGAGCAGTTGCGTCGTAAAAATAATGTCTCCATTCACTCCATTCACCTTCATTTCCCACACCATCAAAAGCTTGAACTCTAAATTTAACGCCACCTTGCTCAGTTATGCTAGGTGTATGATTTCTTTGAGAAACTGTTGTCTCCCTATATGGGGCACCTGAAAATGTGTGTCCATCGTCATAGTTGTATTCAACTCTGTAGTGATCAATTCCAGAATCATCTGTTGCGTTAGTCCAATCATTCAAAATTGGTTGAGAGCCAAAAATCTGATTTTCTGCTGGAAAAATAATAGTTGGAGCTACCGGACCAGTTGTATCTGGATCTGGTGCAGCTGCAACTAATTCAATAACAGGGACATATCCTCCCCAGCCTGTATCTTGTCTTAAAAAGCTGACCCCACCTGCTCCTCCGTCAGTATAAAAACCAGCATAAGAGGTATTCCAGAATACATCACCTAAATCAGCATTAGTTCCTACTGTTGGTGCATCAGGGGCTAAACTCATGTTTAAGGAATTGTATGGCCCAGTGACACCGAGAGGACTATACCCATGATGTGAAGTATTGTACGCAACCGCAACAATTACTTCATCAGGGAACAATACACTACTCAAATCAAAATCGACATCAAATGCATATCCATGCACACAGTTACCTGAAACTGGATCTCTCCAAGTTCCACCAAATGGAATATCGCTACCAGGAGCAGTACAAGTTACATCCCATGATGGTCTAAATGGAATTGTTGCTGTAATTGTTTTTGAAGTAACCAACGAACCTACTGCTGGAACAACTCCAGAGTTATCGACTTCATACACGTTCAAAGTTATTGGGTGAGTATATGAAGAGCCTGGAGTTGTTACACATGCTTCATTTCCAGCACGATTTGCAACCCAGTTTCCATCTCCGTCTTTTGTAAAATCGTTTTCACAAGCCCAGTTAGTAAGACCAACCGTGACTTGACTAATATTTCTATCTGTCCCTGCCAAAACTATATGATCACCAAACTCTGATGTTGAAGTAGCGGCAAAACCAAGACTTGGAAAAGAACCTGGAGTGATTGCAGGATTTGAGTCATACACAACCACAAATACAGTAAAATGTTCTAACCCACTAGCAACAACTGTATCATCAATAACTACTTCATCCTGAACAGCGGATGCGCTTGTCAGCTCTGCAACAGTTTCTGCATATTTTATCTGAGCAGTATCAGAAGCGCCTTCAGGTAAAGGCAATTTCAATTCATATTCAAAACTACCATCAACCATACTGGAAGTAATGTCATATGCACTGTTGCTATATGCACCCAAAGCTACAACTTGCTCATCACTTAACTCAAGCTCCGTAATAGTAAGACTTCCCGCACCTTCTGGTAATCGAGTAAAAGTAATTTGAACTTTGTCGTTTTGTGGAGCTGAATACGTAACTCCCAGCTCTACTAAAGCTAGTGTTGCAGTACTGCCATCAATTTTCCAGATATTTTCTTTTTCTTCTTGTGTTTCATCAACTGCTGTCATCGGGGTAGGGCCGGCACTTGGTTCCACTGTTTCCTCTGTCACAACTTCTTCTAGAACTTCAGTTTTTTCAAGAGCTTCTGGCTCTTCAACAATACTATCTTCAGTAACAACAAATTCTGTTTCAGGTTCTTCAATTACTTCAACTTGAGCACTCTGTGTTGCAACTTCTTCTGATGCGTACGCTTTTGTTGGTAAAAATGCAAAAATTCCAGGCATAAAGCTCTGGAATAGTAACAAAAACATAT
>CAZDWQ010000054.1:0-6564 GCA_964509285.1 uncultured Pseudomonadales bacterium | reverse complement strand
CATCTAGTAAAAATATTAATTATGCAGTAGATCTATTAATTATGCAGTAGATCTAATAAAGAGCTGATTCTAAATAGTAAGATCTCAAAGAAACTATTTTTTTCTTTCTGAACCAATGTTTTGCTATTCTTACAATGTCTTTGAATAATTCATTGTGGTGTCTATGCAATTGATCTACAATTTTTTGATCTGTTTTAGGGTTAGATTGTTTCCATTTTGAAGAGTTTGAACCTTCTGGAATGAGATAATAGTCACTATTTACAACCTCAAAAGCAGGAACTATATCCAGACCTAAAGAGTACGAACTTAAGAAAAGATTTACAACTTCACCATTCCTTTTTAAATCGCTATCGGGGTAAGTTTGTAGAAGTGTCCTTTTTATAAGTTCTAACACTCTAGTCGATGAAATATTATTATCCAAATCTAAGTACTCAGGTCCAAAACTAAAATTGCAATCAGTTATTGTGTGCCAATATCCATCTCTACGATCTGCATATCCAATGACATAAAAAATATCTATGTCATCTAATGGACTCAATTTTGTACCCCTAATATACGAACCAGTAATAAAAGTACTTTTGGGATTTGGAATTAAATCTAAATTTGCTTTATATTGCAAGACTTCAAGTAAGTAGTTTTTTGCCGCTGAAGCATTTTCTATTTCTCTTTGTCGTAACCTTATGTTTTCAATTAAATCATACATAATCAATGTCTCCTATCTCTAGGAGGCATTGTGTCATTCCCATAACTATCCTTATCCTGAATAATGCCATCTTTTTTATGAATCACTAATTCAGTTTTTTGATTTTTGGCAATATTACGAGCAAAATGCACAGCATCTTTTTTTATATCGTGGATTTTGGTAACTTTTTTGTTACCAGCACCTCTTGTTGCCCATTTACCCTTATAAGGCACAACATGTTGTTCAGTCATAACTTGATTCCTTTCTTTATATTAAATGACTGTTGACATGCTCTCTAATAATCTTCATACTTAATTTTGAGACCAGTATTATTATTTTTAAGCAGTCAATTTTGTACTGTTGTTTATTATATATCATTTATAAGGACTTGTATAGTGCCAAAATCGGCACTTTTTTGTTTTTTTGACAAAAAATTATTTGATATTCAAAAGACTTTTTTGATGTATTTAAACAAGCCTTAATAATACTATTTTCGCTTAATATTTGTGTAAGAAGTTAAAGAAAATCAGAATTAAACTTGGGTTATAATAGATCATATGCCACCAAAACCAAAAATAGGTAAAAACCTAAAAAGAATACGTAAAGATAAGAAAATAACTCAAGTACAACTTGCCAAAAAAGCTGGTATCAGCTCAAATTACTATGCACGAATTGAGAGAGATGAAGAAAATCCCTCATTAGAGGTTCTCAAAGAAATTTCAAAAGCACTAAAAGTAAAATCCTCAGAAATTTTAGATTTTTAAACTATTTCTTCTCTTGTTCAACAATTTTATGTGCTGCAATATGAGCCATTGATTTATGTTGATCTAAAAACTCAATCGCATCTTCTCTAGTAGCATCTTTGTCTTCTGTTGCCTGCAAATATTTAATCGTTGCCACGACGTCTTGCTCGGACATTTGATAGCCAATTGTATTTTTCTTCATAAGTGCTCCTATTCTACCAAACTTACAACTTACTACAATCCTTTGCTCTGATCACTCAAACAAGTTGCCTTATCTAAATAAAACTTCCAAGATTTATCTCTCATCTGACAACAAGTCGAGTTTTCACACTCAAACTGTTTAAGAGGGATCGTTCCACCTCCACAATCTGGATGAATAGTGCAATGTATTGGTGCATTTGGATCGTTGACTACAGTGTTATTTGCTACTGGAGGAGAAGTAAAATGTTGGACAACTAGTTGTGTACTTACCCCATACAAATCACACCTCTTAATTGCAACTGCCGACTTCCTATAAACACCCTTTATTATGTTTTCTTTATGTGTTGGAGAATTCATCCAGGATCGCACTAACTCGCTAGCATTCACAAAATCTTTCCCCAAGTTTTCTCCAGCTTCACCATAATCAGTGACGGCTTTGATGAATGACCAAGGTTCTTTTCCGTCTGGTGAAGTATGTGCCCAATATTTCTTTTCACACATATCCTCAATCTTGTTTGTTGCAGATTTAAGTAATATGTCATCCCACACTAGTAAAGTAAGTCCCATTTTTCCCCTCTCATCATTAACAAGTTCAAAAACTAGCTTCTCATCTAAATTCGCAGGAGTAGGAATTGGTTTAGGAACATATGGTTTTTCTGCAACAGTTGGTTTACTAATAGCTGTTAACAATGCTGAATCTCTCAACTTTATTAGGTAAATAAAAATGCCAACTATCACTACTAGTAGTATTATTGGAATAGTATTACGACTTTTTTTTGTTGCCATTTCAAAATCAACTACCACCGCCTGGAGGCGATGGTTTGCTTTCCGCCTGAAAGGCGATATTTGTTTTCTACTTTATACTAATTAGTGGCTTATCCTTTTTGTTCTTTCTCTTGTTGCCACTTTACGTATTTCTTTATCTTCTCTTCGTCAAGTCCTATTGTACTCACACAGTATCCTCTAGTCCAGATATGTTTACCCCAATATCTCTTTGTCAATTCCTTTTGTGAATCAAATAGTTTTCTTGCTAATTTACCTTTCAGGTATCCCATCGTTTCACTCACTGAGTATTTCGGTGGAATTGACAAAATTAAGTGAACATGGTCTGGTTGAATATTTATTTCCTCAATATTCATCTGATCTTTTTGTCCACATAATCTGTATATCTGGTTGCGCACTAATATCTCTGATCCACCTTCTAATACCTTATACCTATATTTTGGACAAAATATGATGTGGCATGTACACTTCCATATACTATGCGATAATCGGTTATACTTATTCATAGCTCCTCCTGGAACTCGCCTTTCAGGCGGAGCTATTTTATTTTAACAAACTAGTAGTACTTCGTGACTACTCACCGCCCTGAGGCGGTGGATATCGGAGGATTATAACTCCATTACCCAAGTTATACTCAGTTTACTTTATAAACCTCCCCAACCTTAAAAACTCAAACATCTCTTGTGCATGATCTTCCCCTTCAATCCTGCGCATAATTTCCTTACTATTTGTCTGGGACAAAATATTTAGACTTCCTTCCCATAAAACCTGCCTGTCTAAAATGGCAAGTTTTCTGTGGTGATGATTTGAAGCTGCTAAAACATGCACACCTAGTACTTCAAATTCCCTAATAATTTCAGATGAATAAGTGGAGAGTGGCTCTTCCAGAATACTTGGGTCTTTGGTGATCACATAGACTGTCACATCTCGATTAACTAACCTTCTAAAGAATGGCAACAAGATATCCATTCGAGCTCTAGATATAAAAGGACTCTCAATAATAACTTCACGCTCACAATCTTCTAAATCAGTAAGAAAAGAAGAATAAAACGACTTCTCGTCGAATAGGCGAGAAGTAAATGCTTTCTCCTGCTTTTTTGCAAAAAAATTACTCATGAGCATCTTCCTCCATTTCTAGTATAGTAACAGCACCATTAAAATAGATAAAGCCAAGCTCTTTTAGTCGAACATACGTCTTGAGGATACTTGTAAAAAATAGTTCCAACTGAGGATTTGTGGGCTCGTAGTCGATTACATGTCTGACAGGGTGGTAGCGGTAGAAGAAAGGTCTTCTGAGCTTTACAAGGAGTTTATGGAGCTAGCAAAAAATCTGGGAGTCGAGAAGAGTATGCCCAGAGGAGCCCATATGCTTTGGAAGCGACTAAACGCGCTTCGACTTGATTTAGAAGCCATCGGCATTATGGTTGAGCGCATTAATCGTAGTGACGCTACTTATATCCGTATCGACAGTAAAAAAGCCCAAGAGGCAGCAGTGGCAGCTGAGGAAGCTGCAGACAACTTTTAAACCATGACCATTTCGCAAGCCCAACTAGCGTCATTTAAGGATCTGTACTTGCAAGAGTACGGGCAAACCTTAAGTGATGCTGAGGCTTATGAAATGGCAAGCAATCTGCTGGGTTTGTACTTCACGGTCTATGTAAGCCAACCAACTAGTCATGAAGACGATAAGTCTTGATTACTCGAGTAAATTGAAGTAGAATACAAGAAGAAAATATGTATTTATCAAGCCAAAATCAAGATCAAAAAAAGGGCAAGAGATATATTCTCTACGCCCGCAAGTCCACCACTTCAGAAGACCGCCAGGTTGCCTCGATTGAGTCCCAGATTGAAGTCATGACCGAGGTTGCTCGTGAGAATGGCCTTAACGTGGTAGAAGTGATGAGTGAGTCCAGTTCAGGCTTTAAAGTCGGACGCCCCATTTTCAATAAGATGGTGCAGAAGATTGAAAGTGGTGAAGCCGACGGCATTGTGGTGTGGAAACTTTCCCGCTTATCTCGCAATCCCGATGATGCCGGAAAGATCATGGGCATGGTTCAGCGTGGCACGATTCAACATATCCGAACCGTCGATCGAAACTGGTATCCGGAAGACAACGTCATGATGATGTATGTGGAGTTTGGAGTAAATAATCAGTACAGCAAGGACTTGAGTCTTGATACTCGCCGCGGGCTAACCAAAAAAGCGGACCGTGGCTGGCTGCCACTGGCAATTCTGCCACTAGGTTATCAACACACGCCATATAAAGAGTTAGGCGCTGAGGAAATCATTATTGAGGAGGATCGTTTCAACATTATTCAGCAGGGTTTGAAAATGGTAGCTTCTGGAGCAAAAACCCCGGTTGAAGCATTTGAGCACGTTAAGGCCATGGGGTTACGTGGCCGAAGAGGTGAAGAAATCGCCAAAAGCGTGTGGTATAAGATACTTTCCCAACCTTTTTATGCAGGTACATTTGAGTTTCCACTTGGGTCAGGCAATATTCATCAAGGGAAACACAAACATGCCATAACCGACGAGGAATTCGATGCCATCCAGGTTGTTCTGGGGAGAAAAAATCGCCCTCGCCAACTTAAGCATTTCTTTTCCTATACCGGTTTAATGCGATGTGGTGAATGTGGTTGCGGCATCACTGCTGAGAATAAAACTAAGAGACAGAAAAACGGCAATGTTCACCATTACACATATTACCGATGCACCAAAAAGAAAGGCTCGTGTTCTCAGCCATGTACTAACATTGACGTGCTGGAACCCCAGCTAGAGACCTTGCTGAGTTCAATTCGCATTCCCCAAGTTTTTCATGAGTGGGCCATCGACCAAATTAAGGATGACCAACAAAAATATATTAATGACCGTAATCTCACTCTGGAAATGTCTCGGAAAACCTATGACGTGTGGGTAGAAAAAATTGACAAACTGGTTGAAAAATATGTCGAAGGTAAAGTTCCGGAAGATAATTATCAGCGCAAACTAGCAGAGTTTGAAGCGGGTAGAAAACTGGCAGCCAAGGTTTTAGATGGTGTTGATCAAAGGATTGAAGAACGCATCCAGGAGCTTGACGAAGACCTCGATTTTGCTGTTAGTGCCCGATTAGCATTTGAAAATGGTAATGAAGAGAAGCGCAGGGAAATTATTCTCCGACTTGGCTCGAACCTCACCCTAACGAACCATAAACTCGATATAGTTTTACGCAGACCTTTGAAAAAGGTGGCCGAAATAGCCGCAGAAGTTAATGCTGTAGCGGAACGGTTAGAACCTCTTGAAAATGCTGATAACTCTGCACAATTTAAGTTTTTGCTGTCTACGAGTATCGAAATGGGTGCCAGACGAGATTTGAACTCGCGACCTCCGCTGCCACAGAGCGGCGCTCTAACCAACTGAGCTACTAGCACCATTATTTGATAATTTACTTTTTAATTCATTTTCAACATTATTATCACAATGCACAAGCATATGACAATTTTGACACAACCAGGCCAGATTAGAAAGTTGGTTGTTTTTTCTATTATGGTCAATATGATGTGCCGACAAAATTCGCAAATCATTTATTTTACAGAGCGAGCAAATAATAGGAACCTGACTTTGAAGCAAAATTTTTCTATATATTTGTGTCCCACCCATCCAATTTGGATGTTCTTCTGCTGAAGAGAGTTTGTTCTTCCAAGTAGTCTGACATGATTTTGAACAAAATATTTTTCCGCTTTTTGAATGCTTAATTTGTGCTAAAGATCGATAAACTTCTTTCTTGCAACAAAAACATGAAAAGAATTTTCCATTGCATTGATTTTTTGTTTTACAAGTTTTGGAACAATATTTTCCCCAGCCAAGATTTAGCTGACTCAGTTTTACAGAAAATTCAGTGCCACACATTTTGCAGGTTACTACTGGCATAGTCTGATTATAAATGATTTATTTTAGTGTTAAAGAACAAGATACTAACTATTCATCACTTTGTGCACCCAGTGTGACTCGAACACACGACCTACGGCTTAGAAGGCAGTCGCTCTATCCAGCTGAGCTATGGGTGCTCAAGATACTCTTTACGAGAAGTATATTATATCATATTCAGGAGGTGGTACAATTCAGCTTAAGTTCGCAATGGAATCCGCGCACCTCAGTACAAGAGGTAAAATATGCGGA
>CAZDWQ010000053.1:0-6744 GCA_964509285.1 uncultured Pseudomonadales bacterium | reverse complement strand
CCGCATATTTTACCTCTTGTACTGAGGTGCGCGGATTCCATTGCGAACTTAAGAATAACACAATATAAAACAGCATTTGTTATTATAGTATTATTTATATCCTATATTATATCACAATATATCATATAACACTACAAACCACTTTCTTAAATCTCCTAAAACTTCTGTGAGTGGGTACTAGCTACCTCTATTTTACTTCTTCTGCAACTTCACAAAATGCACACCAACCATAGAATCTGGAGTTACAACAATATCCCAATCAGTTCTGACAGAATTAAATTCGTCATATCCATGAGTGTAATCAACTTCAAGCAAGATTTTGGAATGTGGATGCACAAGTTCTTTGGCCTGATTGATCATTTTGTGAATTAAGGTCAGACCATTTTCACCGCCATCTAGAGCAACATGTGGTTCAAAGTCTTTCACACTTTTTTCCAAGAACGCAATTCTTTCTGAAGGAATGTATGGCAAGTTTGCGATAATAAGGTCAAATTTTTGAGTGATACCTTCTAACAAATTACATTCAACAAATGCAATTTCTGCTTTTGGCACCAGTTTTTTTGCATTTTTCTTGGCAATTTTGAGTGCTCCAGTTGAAATTTCAGTTGCGGTTATTTTAAATGGAATTTTTAGTTCGAGTAATTTTCTTGCTACACAACAAGAAATAGCTCCACTCCCTGTTCCTATATCAACAATTTCTAGTTTCTTTTTAGTTTTTTCAAATAACTCTTGTGCTGTCTGAATTGCAAGTACAACCAGTTCTTCAGTTTCAATCCTAGGGATAAGTACGTTCTCATCAACATAAAATCCTAAATCACAAAAATCAACATGATGGGTGAGGTATTCAACAGGGGATTCTGAGGCAAGCGCAAGATCTTCGGATATGTCAAACTTTCTTAGTTGATTTTTTTCATATGGGGACAAAGATCTAGGTTTTGTTTTCATATTCCTTTAGTATATTCCTTATTACTACAATAAATAGTACTTGTTTTTTTTATAAAAGTGTATGAAGATTAGGGATATATATTTTATACCAAGAAAGGGAATAAAGATGTCAAAGTCTCAAGCAGCTTCTGAGAGTCCATACTCATTTCAGAGCTTTAAGAACTTTGTCCAAGAAAATTTTGTATTGATCATCTTAATGGTCGCATTTTTTATGGGCGGATTCTTTGTAGGTTCATTATGGACCGAAAACAAATTACTAAAAGGTGGTTCATACGGAAGTGGAACTGGTGGTGGTGGTGCCGCAGCAGCTCCAACCGCTGCAGGTGGCGCAGCTCCTGCTGCAGCTCGTAACTTAACAGTTCCAGCACTTGTTGCTAAGGCTGTTGCTGTTGCAAAAGTTAAGGAAGCAGATATTCAAAAATGTATTGATTCTGGCGAAATGGCACAAAAAATTACCGATCAAATGGCTGGTGGTCAAGCCGGTGGTGTCAGTGGAACCCCAGGAACAGTTATTTTTGTTAATGGTAAACCAGCTGAGTTAATCGGTGGTGCTTTACCATACGATCAAGTCAAACCAATGATTGACAAATATGTGAACGGTGGCGCAATTGATCCAACCTTAGCAGCTGTTGTTGCTAATACTCCTGCAGTTACAGACCAAGATAATTACAGAGGTAAAAAAGGTGCAAAAATTGTTTTAGTAGAATACTCAGACTATGAGTGTCCATTTTGTGAGAGATTTCACCCAACTCTTACACAAGTCTTAGAAGAGTACAAAAATGATGTGGCAGCTGTTTACAGACACTACCCACTTTCATTCCATCCAAGTGCTCAAAAAGCTGCAGAAGCTGCAGAATGTGTGTTTAAACTCAAAGGCAACGATGCATTTTGGGATTACACTGACAGATTATTCTCAGCTGACTAAAATTAGTAGCAAATAAATTAAGGATCCCCAGGATGAAAGTCTTGGGGATTTTTTTATCCCGTTATTTCTTGATACATGCTATAATCAAACCTGTAAACAGAGAGGGAACTATGACTTTACAAGAACAACTAATGGAAGATATGAAGCAAGCAATGCGTGACAAAAACACGCTCAAGCTTGGTGTGATCAGATTTTTACGATCAGAAATTAAAAATTTTGAGATTGATAACGGACCTCAAGATGATGCCGGTTCCCAAAAAATAATTGCTTCTCAAGTCAAGAAAATGAGAGATGCAGTTGTCGAGTTTAAAAATGCTGGCAGAGAAGATATTGTTGCAGAAGAAGAACAAAAAATTGCTGTAATGGAAACATATCTTCCTACCCAGCTTTCCGATGCAGAACTTGAAGCAATTGTTACCAAAGTTGTTGCTGCCGCAGAAGATAAAAATATGGGCAAACTTATTGGTGCAGTCATGAAAGAAGTTGCTGGTAAAGCTGACGGAACTAGAGTTTCTGTACTAGTTCGCCAAAAATTACAGTAATCATAATTACCTAACTGACTGAGATTTTTAACTATGAGAACTAAGACAATTGGTGAAACTCTCAAAGACGAAAGAATTAAGCATCGTTTACGTTTAGAAGACTTATCAAAAAAGACTAGAATTCGTGTTGTTTATTTAGAAGCCCTAGAAGAAAACCGGTTTGATGAATTACCAGCCACAACGTTTGTAAAAGGGTACATAAAAACCTATGCTCACGTGTTTGGGTTTGATCACAAACCACTCCTAGCACTTTTAAGAAGAGATTTTAAAGAAAGCGCGGGAAGATTAGTTCCCAGAGAATTTATTAAGCCAGTTTTGAAAAAAAGGGCAAGAAAAAGTTCGGTTACAGCTTTCTTAATTATGCTTGTCGCAGTATTTGCTAGTTTGTTTGGCTATGTTGGGTTTCAGTGGTATAACCTAACCAAGCCACCAAAACTCGAAGTATTCCAGCCAAAAGAACAAGCAATTGTTTCTTCAAAAGTTATTGTTGAAGGCGAGACTTTGCCAGATGCAATTATCACTATCAATGATCAACCAGTTGCATTGCAACAAGACGGAACTTTTAAAACTGAAGTTTTAGTTCCAAATGAAGGTATTTCTTTGTTTGTGATTCAGGCAAAAGATCGTAGAGGAAAAGTAAGTACGGTTGAGCGAAGTGTGACAGTGCAGTTCTAATGAGTTATTATGGAATAGAATAAAAAAAAGGATTTTATGGATATAGTACCAATTGTTTTTTCAGTAGTCTTAGTTATTTTGACAGTAGTCTTGAGTGTTGTTGGAATTCAAATGATTTTAGTTCTTACAGAAGTGAGACGTACTTTACGAAAAGTTAACAACACTTTAGAAATGGTGGAAGATAAGGTTCAAAACATTATTAGTCCATTCCAAAACTTAGGTGGAGCTTTGTCAGGTTTAAAGACAGGAATGCAAATGTTTGAGGCTTTCACTTCTTACTTAGGAAAAGGTAGCTCAAAGAATAAAAAATAATGTCAGAAAATAATGCAGAACCAAAGACAGACCAAGGATCTTTTCCTTCTGGCTTGGTTGTTGGTTTTTTAGCCGGAGCAGTTGGGTACTTTCTTTCTCAAACTAAAGAGGGCAAAGAGATACGTGAAAAATTTGCTGACCGTTGGCACGAATTACGCGAATCATTAATAGCTGAAGGAAAACTTTCAGAAAATGAGTTAGATGTTTTTGATTACATTACAGCCGTTCGTGGGAAAATAAGTGAGTTTTTAGGTGACTTGGTTCCTGAGGCAGATTCACAGAAAAAGACTAGTAAAAAGAAAACTGTGAAGCGTAAGAAAAAATTATTCAAAGGTATCTAGATTTTGGTTTCTATAGACTAAACTCCTGGCAAGATTGTTTCGGGAGGGTTGTTTGGATCCATAGTTGCTTCAGGTCCGAGGTTCTCTGGAGGAGCATCTTTCTTATTTTCAAAAAAGATTTCTCCTTCTGGTGTGACGCAGTACTTAGGTTCAAGTAGAACTTTAGTGCTTGTTTCAATTTCAAGACAATCTGAATAGGTAAGTGGTCCGAAAATAGTTTTTCTAAAAACAAATAGAACTACAATTCCGGCAACTAAACACACTCCGCCAATCAAGAGAAAAGAGTTAAACTGCTTATTTGCAGTTTCTTGAATTGTTGTTGAGTATGAATTTGGCTGGCTTTGTATTTGTGGCACTATTGGTGAAAACTGGGGAGCATCAACAGCTGGTCTTACGTCATTAATCACATTTGGTTGAGTAACTTGAATTTGTTCTACGGGAACAACTTGAGCTTGTTGAGGCGTTTCCGATGCAGCAACCCCACCACTTGGAGTGAGGAGTGTATTGATTTCACTCTGTAAGTTGTTTGTATCAGTCATGACTAAATCTAATTGTACTGTAAAAATGGCCCTATTTGGTAGTATTAATTTGACAATACGGTAAGCCGTACAGTAAAATACAAGATGTAGTTAACAAATAATAAATGCTTTGATCTTGGAAGAAGAATATATATTTCTAATTTGAGAGAACTTGCGGTTGGTGTGAGCAAGATTTAGAAAATTATTCTGGCCGTCAAGTGAGCAGACTGCGATGAGCAAGTCCGGATTTCAGCCGTAAAAAGTGAATTGCTTATATTTTTGAACTACCAAAAAATAAGCAGGCGAGTTTGCAACTAGAAACAGATGCAAAAAAGCAAGGTGGTACCACGTATACTCACGTCCTTGTACTTAGTAATAGGTAATTTTGGAGTGAGTTTTTTTGTGCTTCAAAAAGGAAAAAAGAAATGCAAGCAGATCAACTGAGATCAAAATATTTAGAATTTTTTAAGAAGCAAGGACATACGATTATTCCTTCTTCTGCATTAGTGCCAGAAAATGACCCAACCACTTTATTTACTGGTTCTGGTATGCAACCAATGATTGAATATCTCCTTGGTGCAAAACATCCTGAGGGCACACGGATTGTTGATAGTCAAAGGTGTTTTCGATCACAAGATATAGAAGAAGTTGGTGACAACCGTCACACCACATTTTTTGAGATGCTGGGGAACTGGTCTTTAGGTGATTACTTCAAAAAAGAACAACTATCTTGGTTTTTTGAGTTTCTCACAAAAGAGATTGGTCTTGACCCGAACAGACTGTTTGTAACAGTTTTTAGAGGGAATGAACAATTGGAAATTGGGAAAGATACAGAATCTGTGGCTATTTGGAAAGAGTTATTTGCTGGGGTTGGTATCGATGCAAAAGACGTTGATTTTTCAGAGAGAGATGGCATGCAAGGTGGCCGGATTTTCTATTATGATGAAAAGAAAAATTGGTGGTCTCGAGCTGGCGTGCCTGCAAATATGCCTGAAGGTGAGCCGGGTGGTCCAGATAGTGAGATGTTTTATGATTTCGGCGCTGAGAGAAAAATGCATGAAAACTCAGCATTTAAAAATGAACCATGTCATGTAAATTGCGATTGTGGTAGATTTTTAGAAATCGGTAACTCGGTGTTTATGCAGTACCAGAAACAAGCTGATGGTAGTTTCAAAGAATTAGCACAAAAAAATGTTGACTTTGGTGGTGGTTTTGAACGTATTTTGACTGTTAAACAAGGTACTGATGACGTATTTCTAACTCAAATTTTTGAACCAATTATTTCTTTCTTAGAAAAAATATCTGGCAAAAAGTATTCTGATGATGGGTCCAAACACTCATTTAGAGTTATTGCTGACCATATGAGAGCTGCAACTATGCTCGCAAGTGATGGCGTCTACCCTTCAAATAAAGAACAAGGATACTTTGCAAGAAGACTAGTCCGTAGAGCAATTAGATACGCAAAGATGATTGGGATTGAACAACCATTTATTGCTGAACTTGCAAAAGTGATCGCACAGATTTACGCACAGTCATACCCTGAAGTGTTACAAAATATCGAGAAAATTTCACAAGGATTAGCGGTTGAAGAGAAAAAGTTTGCAAGTACTTTGCAAAAGGGTTTGCGAGAAGTAGAAAAAATTGAGAAATTAACAGGTGAAGTTGCGTTTAAGCTGTATGAAACGTATGGATTTCCATTTGAACTGAGTCAAGAAATTGCAAAAGAAAAAGGCCAAGACGTTTCATGGGAAGAATTTGAAGCCGCAAAAAAAACTCATGCTGATCAGTCAAGAACCGCTTCTGCAGGAAAATTCAAAGGTGGTTTACAAGATAGTAGTGAACAAACTACAAAATATCACACCGCAACTCACTTGCTTCACGCTGCTTTACGAAAAATTTTAGGAACTCACGTGCAACAGAAAGGCTCGAATATTACGGCAGAACGGTTGCGTTTTGATTTTTCTCACCCTGATGCAGTAACTTCTGAACAAAAACAGGCAGTTGAGGACCAAATTAATGAGTGGATCAAGCAAGACTTACCTGTAACTGTGCAAACGCTAGAAAAACAAAAAGCACTTGATTCTGGAGCAATCGCATTTTTTGTCGAGAAGTATCCGGAACAAGTTACTGTGTATACTATTGGTGAAAATCCAACTGGAACAGTGCAAGGTAAAGATTGGATTTCAAAAGAGTTTTGTGGTGGTCCACACGTAACACATACTGGCGAAATTGGTCTAATCAAACTGGTAAAGGAAAAAGCAATTTCTGCTGGAATAAGAAGAGTTTATTTAGAATGAAACTAAAAGTTATTTGTTTAAATATTTGGATTGGCGGAATTTTTTTTGACGAGATCGTTGATTTCTTACAGAAAGAAGATGCTGATATCTTATTGTTACAAGAAGTATATAACGGTGATAGTTCTTTCTCGAAGATTCAATAGATCTACTGCATAATTAATATTTTTACTAGATGTGCTAATCTAGTAG
>CAZDWQ010000052.1:0-6927 GCA_964509285.1 uncultured Pseudomonadales bacterium | reverse complement strand
ACGTTACTTTAGTTGGTGGTCAAGGATACAATAACAGTTGGACCAAAAACACATATGAGGCAATCTTCGATATGGCTTCATATGGCGGAAATCTCTATGTAGGACTAGGAATTAACTCTGGTGAAGCTGAAGTTTGGAAATGGAACGGTTCTACATGGTCTCAAGTTGGTGGTGACGGCCTTAACTCTAGTTGGACAACTGTTGGTGCTTACGAAGAAATTTCTTCCTTTGCAGCAGTTAACAATACACTATACGTTGGACTCGGAAATACAGCAAATGATGCAGAGGTATGGTCATATAACGGATCTACATGGGCTAAAATTGGTGGTGACTCTACTAATTCTGGATGGACAACAAACTATGACAGAGTTACCAGACTTGCAAGTTTCCAAGGAAACCTGTATGCAGGCTTAGGATCAACTGCTGGTGAAGCAGAAATATGGAAGTGGAGTGGTTCAACTTGGAGTAAAGTTGGTGGTGACAATACTAACTCAAGTTGGGATGCTGTTAACTTTGAGCAGATAGATTCTCTTACTACCTATAACCAACAACTTGTTGCTGGGCTTGGAACCGGAACGGGAGATGCTGAAGTATGGACATATGATGGTTCAACCTGGACTAAAATTGGTGGAGATGACTTAAATAGCGGATGGACTAGTGGAACATATGAAAGAGTCAGAACAATGGTTGTCTACAATGGAAACTTATATGCGGGTTTAGGGAATGGTACTGGAGAAGGTGAAATTTGGAGGTGGAACGGCAACACATGGTCACAAGTTAGTGGTGACTCGATGAACTCCGGTTGGACAAATGCAATAGAAGAAGTAATAACAATGGTTGCCTTTAATGGCAAACTTTATGCAGGTATTGGTAATACACAAAATACAGATGCCGCAGTTTGGAGCTATGGTAATAACAGGGTCCTGAGATCAACTACAAATAGCTTTAACACAGACTGGCGACACGTTGCTGCAACCTACGATGGTGCAACAATGAAGCTCTTTATTAACGGAACACTTGATAACTCACTAGCAGCTTCTGTTACGATGCCAGATACAACACAGCCACTCTTAATTGGAGTGGGATATGGAGGTAGGGAAACTGGCAGATCTTCAGGATATCTTGCAGGTTACCTTGATGAAATCAGAATTTCAAATACGGATCGAACCGAATTCAATACAACAGCATACACCAGTAGTGCTCAGACAGTACAACCCAACAGTGCTGTATACACCTCTCAGGTAAAAGAGTTTTCGTCATTTACTACTTCAGAAACTGTCACAGGTTCCTCAGAAATTACCTACAGGCTCTCTGCAAATGCAGGGACAACTTGGCAATACTATAATGGGAGTAACTGGGTTACCTCAAGTTCGACAAGCCAAACTAATACAGCTAGTGAAATATCAGCTGCTTTGCCAGAGTTTACTGTGGGGAGTGGTGGTCTATTATGGCAAGCAATACTGTACACAAATGGAAACGACCAAGCTATACTCAACGAAGTCGAGTTAGGTGCTGAATCTGATACAACAGCTCCATCAAACCCAAGCGCAATTACGGCACTTTCTCAATCTGGAGGTTCAAGCATCACAACAAACACTTGGTATGCACATACAGCTCCATACTTTTCTTGGTCTGGAGCAGATGATGGCACAGGTGCAGGTATAGATGGTTATTATGTCTACTTCGGTACAGATAATACAGCTGACCCAGTGACCGCAGGCACACTACAACATCCCACAACCTTTACTGGTTCATCACTAAGCAGCGGTTCAACCTACTACCTGAGAATTAAAACAAAAGACTTGGCAGGAAATGTTTCGAGTACAACTTGGGCTCCGTTTACATATAAATTTGATAACACAGGACCAAATAATCCACCAACAATTACTGTGAGCCCTACCGGTTATGCTGCAACTAATTCATTTACTTTTAGTTGGTCTGCCGGCACTGACACAGGCTCAGAGCTTGCAGGATACCAATATAAGACTGCAACACCATCGGGATCTCTAGCCGACTGGTCAACAATAACAACAGATACGTCTGTAACTCTCGCCGGTGCTGCATACCAATCAGATGAAGCCAACACATTTTACCTCAGAACAGTTGACACTGCAGGAAATACAAGCAGTGCACTACAAGCTTCCTACTACTTTGCCGGTGAGGGTCCATCAACACCACAAAATGTTGCTGTAAATCCACAAACAAACACTGATAACTCGTTTGCATTTTCATGGCAATCTCCGAGCAGTTTTTCGGGTGATGCTTCAGACCTTACTTACTGTTACACAATCAATACACTACCCTCAGAAAATACATGTAGCTTCACTAGTGCAGGTGCAACTGCACTTTCGGCAAGCAGTTACGCTACTCAAACAGGCATTAATATTTTTTATGTTGTTGCTAAAAATCCTGACTCCTCTGGTGGTGCGATCAACTATGGAGCATATTCATCTGTATCTTTTACAGCAAATACCACCGCACCAGGAATTCCACTCAATGCTGACATTGCTGATGTTTCTGTAAAAAGTACCTCATCTTGGAAACTTGCAGTTTCTTGGGAATCACCAGCCGATGTTGGTTCTGGTGTCTCGTCCTATGAAATATATCGTTCTACAGATGCGGTAAGTTATACAAAAATTGCTTCGACAACTGGAATAGCATATGTTGATACTGGTTTGAACCAAACCGTTTATTATTACAAAATCAGAGCTTGTGATAATACAAATAACTGTGGTGCTTACTCGCCTGAAGTGACAACTACACCAACAGGTAAATACACAACTGCGCCTGCACTTTCGAGTGATCCAACTGTGAGTGGAATTACTACAAAGAAAGCTACTATTTCCTGGGCAACAGATCGTGCCGCAGATTCAAAAGTACAATATGGCACTTCAGCAGGAAGCTATTTTAGCTCAGAACCATCAAACTCTACACAAACTACCGATCACGAAATTGATTTGGATAACTTAAGTCCTGGCACTACATACTACTACAAAGTAAAGTGGACTGATGAGGACGGCAACACTGGCAGTTCTGATGAAAAATCCTTTACAACAAGTCCAGCACCGACCATTAAAGATGTTTCTATACTTTCAAGTGGCCTTGACTCAGTAATTTTACAATTTTCTACGAGTGGATCTTCAAAAGTAAAAGTGTACTATGGTAAAACAACCGCATTTGGTGGAATAAAAACAACCTCAACTTCAACTGCAGACACTACTTACACTGTACAAATAGACGAACTTGAAGATGGACAAAAATACTACTATAAAATTAATGCACTAGACTCTGAAAATGACGAATATGAAGGTACGATTCTTTCATTTGAAACATTGCCTAGACCCAAAATAAGTACTGTAAGAATTCAGCAAGTGAAAAATACAGCAAAACCAACCATCTTAGTTACTTGGAAAACTAACACAGCAACTTCAAGTATAGTGACATACTATCCAACTGCAGAACCAAGCAAAATAAAAGATGAAGTGAATGTAACCTTACAGAACAATACTCACAAACTAATTATTAGAAACTTAGAAGCTAATACACCGTATACAATTATTGTTAAAGGCAGAGATAAAAACGGAAATGAAGCAAGTTCAGATGCTCAGAAAATAACTACAGCAACAGATACACGTCCTGCACTCATAAGTAACTTAAAGGTAACAGGAAGTGTACAAACAACTTCAGACTCTAATCAACCTCTCGCACAACTGGTTATATCCTGGAATACTGATGAACCTACAACTGCACAAGTTGAATATGCTGAAGGTACTGGCACAACATATACACAAAAAACACAAGAAGACAGTAATTTAACACTGAATCATGTAGTGCTTATGACTGGCTTAAGTCCATCAAAAGTCTACCACCTGCGGGCAATATCAAAAGACTCTGTAAGCAACGTTACAGAATCAATAGACACCGTAACAATTACTCCAAAGGCAACAGACAACGCACTAGATCTCGTAATAGGTAACTTACAACAGGCATTTGGCTTTTTAGGTGGTTTATAACCTATGAAACTTATTTATAAATTTTTGTTGATTCTACTTATTAGTGTTTTTGCAATTGTTGTAGGCTTTTATTTCACTAATCAAAGTGCTAATACTACAATAAATAAGGCCAAAAAAGAGCACACTGAAGATAGCAAAAACCAAGTAAAAGAAGCCGTTTCAGTACTTTTTCAAACCCAGAAGCAGTTTGTGAAAGATTATAGTCTTTGGGATGATATGGCAATTGCCGTACAAAAAAAAGACATTCCTTGGATTGAAACAGAGTTTTTTGGTCCATTACAAATTTACAACTCGGATGCAGCTTGGGTATTCACAAATACTGGTGAACTACTTTTTCATGACTACACCACACAAAGCTCAAGCATGATAACCTCAAAGAATTTACCAATAACTTTCAAACAGTTGCAAAACATTGGCGCTTCTGATGAACAAGTAAGTACTTTTTTTGCAAACGATACTGAGGGAAAAACTTTTGCTTTCCAAGTGGGAAAAATTCAATACCATTCAGAAAAAAAAGTAAGTAGTGAGTTTTTTGGCTACATCATTATTGCTGTTGAACTTGACCAAACAATCACGCAAAAACTTCAAGGCCTTCTGCAAGCACAAATATCTATTAATCCATACAATAGTAACTCCTTGGACCAAAAATACGGAGACACGATTATATACACTTTACCTGGCTATGACTCTGCACCTGTAGCACAAGTTGAAGCACTATTCTATGACACTTCACTCAGTTTACTTACTAACTTAATTAATAAACAATTTTATGGAAGTATGTTTTCAGTGTCTGTAGCAACAATTCTTTGTCTCTTTCTCATTCACCAGTTTTTCATAGTGCCAGTTAATGGGTTACTGAGAAAACTCAAATCAGTAGATACAGAAAGCATGACATATAGGCAAAATAAAGGATCTGAGCTACAACTACTTTCAAAGCTAATCGACAAATATGATGAGCAAACTGAAACAAACAATAAATTATCAAAAGCAGTCATGTCAGCAACTGATGCAATAATTATCACCGACAAAGAAGGTAATATTGAATATGTCAACCCAGCATGGGAGTTACTCAACGGTTACACTCTCAGAGAAGTTAGAGGAAAAAATCCAAATATACTTAAAAGTGGTTTAACAAAAATGAAAACTTACTCACAACTTTGGCAACATCTCACTTCTGGTACACCATATAGCACTGAACACATTATCAACAAAAGGAAAGATGGATCACTGTATGCTGCACAGATTTCAGTATTCCCAGTTTCAGACCATGACAAGATTAGCTACTATGTTGGCATTTGCAAAGATATCTCACAAAGAAAAGCAAGAGAGCGGCTAAAATCAGAATTTGTTTCACTAGCATCACACCAAATGAGAACACCACTTACTGCTATGCGTTGGTCAATCGAGTTATTTAAACAACACACAACAACTATACTTTCTGATGAAAATAAAGAACTTATGAACGCTTTGGAACAAAATGTTATGCGGATGATTCTGCTCGTTAAAAGGCTGCTCAACTTAAGCAGGGTAGAAAACGGACGTCTTACTGTGCTTGTTGAAGAAGTACCACTATCTAATTTTATCGTAAACTTAAAAAATGAAATTGTTCCATTTATAGATAGCAAAAAGCAGAAACTTATTATAAATAACTACACAGATGTAAAAAATATTTTTGTAGACACAGAGCTACTACACGAAATCTATATCAACCTTTTTTCAAACGCTATTAAATACACACCAGAAAAAGGTACTATTACATGTGAAATAACACAAAAGAAAGATTCTATTTATTGTGTTATTTCTGATACAGGAATTGGGATACCAGAGCTAGAGTTTCCAAAAATATTTAGTCGTTTTTATAGGGCAAGCAATGCAGTAAAAATGGATACTCAAGGTAGTGGACTTGGATTGTATCTAGTAAAACTTTTGATAGATATAATGGGAGGCACAATTGCACTTAACAGCAAACTAAACGGTGGTACACAAGTAACATTTTCACTGCCAATCAAAGGTAAACCAGTTGCCGGAGAAATTGGCCTCATCACTTTAAACTCACTCTAAGTGCTATAGGTGTTGCTGAACAAGTGTCACTATTTTAGCAAGAGAAGTCTCACTTTTTACTATGTAATCTTCAGCACCCAATGACTTCCCTTTTGCAATCTCTTCTTTTTGTCCCAGATTAGAAGCAACAATAACTGGAATTTTTTTTGTACTCTCAAGCTGTTTGAGCTCTGATAATATGGTAAAACCATCTTTGATAGGCAAAAGTATGTCAAGCAGAATTACTGCAGGTTGCAACTTTGCTGCCTGTTCAACAACTGCAGAACCATCATAGAGAACTACAATGGTAGCTCCAAGTTTTGAAAAAGCCTGTTTATAAGCAGCAGATAAAAATTGATCATCTTCAACTACTAGTATAGTTTGCATTTTGTCCATAACGTTCTTTCATCTATAATAAATATACCTTATGTCTGAAACCTTAATACAAGTTAATAGTATCACAAAGTCTTTTTTAGTGGGACAACAAACAGTACCTGTGCTGAAAGGAATTGATGCATCAGTTAACTTGGGTGATTTTGTTGTCATTGTTGGTCCATCAGGGTGTGGAAAATCTACCTTACTTCACATAATTCTTGGTCTTGAAGCACCCAATACAGGAACTATAATTTTTTTGGGTGAAAACATCTATGACAACACATCAGAGGACTACAGATCTGATTTCAGAAAAAAACATATTGGTATGGTCTACCAACAGCCAAATTGGATTAGATCAATGACAGTACTTGAAAATGTTGCATTTCCTATGACCTTGCTTGGCATGGATAAAGAGGCAGCATATGAAAGGGCTTTAGAACTTATTAAACCTACATTCGCGTTGGAATCCGCGCACCAATAGTTAATAATTCTTTTTCAA
>CAZDWQ010000051.1:0-7062 GCA_964509285.1 uncultured Pseudomonadales bacterium | reverse complement strand
AAAGAAATCGTCTACAATCTCGACTCGTTGATTGACAAATTGGCAACTTTTGGGTACACTACATTGTCTAGACCTGTACTATATAGTCGCCCACAAGCAATTGTTCAAAGACAAATATACAGATTTAAATTCAATAAAGAGGATAAGGAAAAATAAAACATGTCACACGTTAAAGCAGGTGGAAAAGTCGCACAACACAAACAAGGCAAACGCCACGGTAAAAGATTGGGTATTAAGAAATACGCAGGTGAAACAGTTATCGTTGGTAACATTATCCTCAAACAAAGAGGTGAAAAATACAAACCAGGTAAAGGTGTTGGACTCGGCAGTGACCACACTATTTTCGCAATGATTGAAGGTGTTGTAGAATTTTCAAAAAGATTTGGCAAGACTGTTGCAAACGTTGTGAAAAAATAATTAATTGAAATTAAATTGTAAAAGCTCTCAGAAATGGGAGCTTTTTTGTTTTATTTCTCTTTCAAACCACTTCACTTTTCACAGTGCCTTTTACACAATCTCTGCTATACTTTTGGTATGCAAAACCAAACAGTTCAAAACCTTGATATTAAGATCCTTGAAGCAAACCCGTTTCAACCCAGAGAAAAAATTAATAATGAAGAATTAGAGGACCTTGTTAAATCAATTAGAATACATGGTATTTTAGAACCTATTGTCGTGGCACACACTCCAGCAGGATATCAAATTATTGCAGGTGAACGTCGTTGGAGAGCTGCAAAAATCGCTGGCTTAACAGAAGTTCCTACAATCATTAAGGAAACTACGCCAAAAGGCATGCTCGAGATGGCAATCATCGAAAACTTACAAAGAGTTAATCTCACTCCAATTGAAAGAGCTCAAGCATTCTTTAAACTGCAACAAGAATTTAACCTTGGCGTTGGCGAAGTAGCAGAGCGAGTTGGAAAATCAGTTTCCTTTATTAGTAATTCGATAAAACTTTTACAACTTCCTGATGCAATTAAAGATGGACTACTTGGAAAACAAATTTCTGAGGGTCATGCTCGGGCTATTTCTGGAATAGAAGACGTCAAAACAATGATTGAAGTCTATAAACAAATTCTTAAGGAAAACGCATCCGTCAGAAGAGCAGAGGAACTCGCACGTATCGCAAAGACAAGAACTGGCCAAACAAGAGTCTTCAGGCCAAAAGCAGTCGTATACCAAATAGATGATAAACAGGTAAAAGATTGGGAAGAAAGAGTTAAAAATTATCTTGGCGCAAGATCTAAATTAAAACTGAAGCGCACTACTCAATCAACTCAAGTGAGCTTCATTTTAAAAGGTGATCCAGAAGAAACACAAGATGGTTTAGAAAAAATCATGAATTTTGTAAACTCGATTAAAAAACAATCGGAATCTTAAAGTTATTAGTAACTCACTTCTTCGACCCAACCCATACCATTTACTGGCCAATATCTTAAGAATGCTTTTCCAACAATAGCTGATTTGCTGATTGGCCCCCAAACGCGAGAATCACTTGAGTACTCACGGTTATCTCCAGAAACAAAGTATTCATCTGGACCCATAGTTACGGTACGGCCTTCAATAAATTTGCCAGGAAGTGATTTGAAGTCATCTGGAATGTATGACTCAGTAATTGCAACACCATTCACATAATATTGGTTGTCATGTAAAGCAATGGTATCACCAGGTACAGCTATAATACGCTTAATAAAGTCACACCCTGTTCCAGTGGGACAATTAGCTTGCTCAGGGGCATGGAATACCACAACGTCACCCATTTTAGGATCTCCAACTCGGTAACTCACTTTGTTAGTTAATAAATAGTCACCAGAATTAAATGTTGGAAACATAGAGCGCCCATTTACTTGATGAGGTTGCATAAAAAACAAATAAACTATCAAAAAAAATGATGCCCCAATGGTTACCGTTTCTGCGATATCTAAAAACAAACTACTCACTGATTTTAACACTCTATGCATACTCAAGATTATGCCGTTTCAGGACTGGAGTTTCAAGCCCTAAACGTGGATAATAGAAGAATGGGTTACACCAAAAATACAATTTCTGGTTTTAGTTGGCAAACAGTGCTACGCATTGCTTCAATGGGAATTGTCCTCATTAAAACAATGTTCATTGCCCGCATTTTATCCCCAAACGATTTTGGACTATTTGCCCTAATAGCTATTACTCTCGGAATTGCAGAAGCCACCACAGAAACTGGCGTAAATTTAACAATTATTCAGTCGAAACGTTCCATTAGCTATTTTATTGATACCGCCTGGACTATTGCCATTATTAGAGGTTTTGCTATCGGCATACTTATGGTTGTTATGGGGATACTCATGAGTAAGTTTTATAATGAGAGCTCTCTCACAATGCTGATTGCCATTGCAGCTCTTGTTCCAGTTATTAAAGGTTTTATTAACCCAAGCATTGTTCTGTATCACAAAAATCTAGAATTCTTTAAAGATAGCGCTTTTAAACTTTCAATCGTCTTGTTTGAAGCCTGCGCAGCAATCTTATTTGCATACTTCTTTAGATCTGTGATAGCACTCATTTTTGGTTTGCTAGCTGCAGGAATTTTTGAGGTTTTACTCAGTTTTATTATTTTCCCTGAAAAACCAACTTTTCACTATATTTCAAATCGAGCAAAAGTAATTTTTGCTAATGCAAAAGGGTTGAGTATTTCTGCCGCACTTTCGTACATAAACGAGAATGTTGACGATTTTTTACTCGGAAAAAGTATTGGAACCTACTCTTTAGGCTTATATCACAATGCATACAGTTTGGGACACAAAACTAATTATGATTTTGCAAAATCTGCTCACCATAGCATCTTACCAATATTTACAAAAATCACTGACGACAGACCTAGAATCAGGCAAGCATTCGTTAAATCACTTGTTGTTACAACAATACTGATTTCTTGTCTCTCAATACCGTTGCTTGTCGCTCCAGAGTTCATTATCTCCATAGTTTTGGGCTCGCAGTGGTTAGGTCTTGCACCACACCTCTATCTCTTTGTTTTAGCAGGAATACTGCAAAGTATAACTACAATTTTCTACTCACTCTTTTTTGCACAAAAAAAATACTCTGCCATAAACCTCCATTTGAGCATAACTGTCATTTTCTTAGTTGCCTTGCTTCTCACTTTACCGCAACATTTTGGAATTGCTGGGGCTGGAATTGCTCTTGTCGTCAGTCGTTTCATAACAATACCAATACTATTTTTTAAAACATATACCGCTCTTTTTAGTGGGGGGACAAAATGAAAATTGACACACTCAGTATTGTCATTTTAACTAACCGTAGTGATGCAAGATTTGAAGCAGCACTAAAATCTGCTCAGTTTACCGACAACGTATTCATTGTTGATAATACTAGTAATAACAACTGGGCAGATCTTGCAAAAAAATACTCATTCAAAATGCTCTCTCACACAGAAAAAATTTCTGATTTTTCACAAGTGAGAAATAAAGCCTTAGCTTCAATACAGACACCTTGGGTTTTATTTTTAGATAGTGACGAAGTTCTTTCAGCTGATGCAAGTAATGAAATAAAAACAATTATTGAACAAAATTTTTATGATGCAGTAAGCATCAGACGAATAGACTACTTCTTAGACAAACCATTACAATATGGTGAAACTGGAAATCTCTGGCTTACTAGATTATTCAAAACAAATAAAGGAAAATTTGCCAGAGCTGTGCATGAAGTTGTAGAATATGACGGCAAACTAGGTACTGCAAATTTCACGATTTCACACTTTTCACACACTTCAGTTAAAGAATTTTTAGAAAAAGTAACAAAATATTCATATATTGAAAGTAAAAATAGAACATACACTCAAACAGAAAATACTATTCAAATGTGTGTGTTTCCTGTGGCAAAGTTTGTTTTAAATTATGTTATTAAATTAGGCTTTTTAGATGGATACCGAGGATTAGTATATGCTGTTATGATGAGCTTACATTCCTTTTTTGTACGTGTTTTTTACTATGAAAAACTTTAGAAAAATATTACTTTGGGTTTTAGTTGGTCTATTAAGTTTAGGGCAGCTGCAAAGAATCGAACTCCAACAATTAAATTCAACAGTTTCTCTTTATTTTCATGATGCGCTTATTATTTTCTTTATTTTTCACGTTCTTTTCACAAATTTTATTAGATTTAAAAATATTATCATTGATTATTTAAAAAAAGAAAAAAAACTACAATTATTTATTGGCTTAACTATATTTTCTCTGGTAATTAATATTTTAAATACTGGTGATTATATTTCAGTATTATATTTATTAAGATTATTTATATATATTATTTTTGGATTTTCTTTATTATTTTTAATAAAGAATAATAAATATAATGCTGAATATTTAAAATTTCAATTTTTTTCCGTAGGATTAATTGGTTTGTTTTTAGGCTTTTTGCAATTTATTTTTATAAAAGACACAAGATTCTTATCAATTTTTGGTTGGGATGACCACTATGCCAGATTAATTGGCACATACTTTGACCCTGGATTCACCGGTATTATTTTTCTACTCACGTTACTCATTGGACTCTCAAGTAAGTACTTGCAAAAATCTATTGTAAAAATTGCGCTTTCTCTTTTCTTCATCTGGGGAATTATTTTAACTTTTTCTAGAGCAAGTTATCTTGCTCTAGTAATG
The DNA here is from genome assembly GCA_964509285.1 of uncultured Pseudomonadales bacterium. Classification (GTDB taxonomy): domain Bacteria; phylum Patescibacteriota; class Microgenomatia; order UBA1400; family PJMF01; genus VFLK01. Next base: position 2,413 of record CAZDWQ010000051.1, on the reverse strand, counting down.
AGTCTTCTTATAATCGTATTACTGAATATAAAAATTACTGAAATACCCGTTAAAAAAATACTCACCGGCTTGGCATTCATTGTTGTTTTAGTTATTTTGGCTCCAAAACCATATGGAGAAGGAGTTAATTTATTTAGAACTTCAACAATTACAGCCAGAACCACTGCATTTACACAACAACTTACTAAACTCACTCCTCAAACCATCTTGATTGGAAACGGACCATTCTCAGAAAAAAATAGCCTCAACTATCAACAAAACAAAACTAACCAGATTATTCCAAGTCACTCAAGAGTTCCAGATAATATATTTATAACAGTGCTTCTCTCGACAGGAGTATTCGGATTGCTATTATTTGTAACCCTACTTTTCGATTGGGCAAAAAAATTGAGAACTAAAGACACATATTTATTTGCAGGATTTGTTTCTCTGTTAGGCCACACACAGTTCAGTAATTCACTACTACAACCGTTTGTTTTATTAATTTTACTTGGTGGAATTGTCTCAGTTCAACACAAATCTTATAAACTAAATGAGTAAGTAACTTCAACTTTATTTGAGTTACCTGCTTTATCCTGAGCACGAACCTCTACTTTATTTTCACCTTCATTCAGTCTGTATACATAACTAAAAGTTCCGTCTGGTTTTGGAAATACTAACTTCTCGTTAATATAAATTTTGGTGCCTGTCTCATTTTCGTCGGTTTTTCCGTTGATTGTAATTGATTGGTTAGCACGAGACTGAAAACTTGTACCATCTTTTGGTTCAACGATTTCAATAGTTGGGGCTTTAGCGTCAAAAAGAGTACTATATTCTTTTGTCACACTCGATTCATTTTCTGCTTTATCGATACTATACGCACTGATCTTATTTTCGCCTTCTGTGAGAGTAAGCGGAACTTCGAACGAACCATCCTTATTAACAGTAATTTTTTCTTCTTTAGAACCATTAAAAACCACAACTACAAAACTTTCTGGCTCACCGTATCCTGTTAACTTAAGTTGAGCACTGTTAGTTGCACTAATTGGGGCAGAAAGTATTGGTATTTGAGGAGCAATCTCATCGGTTTCTTGAAATGGAGTAGAAGAATCCAAAAAATTAGTCACAAAATTAAAAAAACCAGGAATAATTACAAAAATAAAGGTAAAAAAGAGAATTATCGCCACACCGATCATCAGTATCGATTGCGACATAACTTTCTTTTTTTCACGTCTCACTTTTCTGGAAGGGACTCCTGAATAATCTGAAACTGCATCAACAGTTCTTCTTCTACTCAAACGGTTAATTCTGGACATAGGTACCTATTAGTATACAGTAGATGAGAAACTTGATGCAACTAGAGAGCCGAAGGTGGGAGTCGAACCCACGACCTATGGTTTACGATACCAGTGCTCTACCAACTGAGCTACTTCGGCAATACTGTTGATTTTAACATACCAAACGTATTAGGATTACAGTATATGAGAAAAGAATATCTATCACTATTAAATAATCAGGATATTGAAAAAAATCCTTCTGTAATTAAACTTATTGCTGACTTTCAAAATGCACTTCCTAAGCATTTCAAAACAGCAAGATTTATTGTTGCACCACTTAATACCACACTCTCTCATGTAATCAGAGCCGATTGTGCAAATGAAAATTGTAGAGTTAGAGCTTGCGTACATGTTAGCAGAAATGCTCAAGGTAGCCTAGAGATTGAAGAAAAAAAACAAAACGGCACTATAAAAATTTTATACGATAGAATAGATATTTGTTGTTCCAACTGCAGACAACTAATTATATAAAATAACAAGTTGACCTAACCAAAAATCTATAAATACAAAAAATCAGTAGCTAACTTAACAAAAAATTTGTTATACAATGTCTCTTTAGTGGCAAATAACACTAAAGAATCAAATAAATTCCAAATAGTATCCCTCAACTTGTTGTTTTTTTTCAATTTCTACATTCTTTCTAAAATAGCTTTCGGGTCAGCTTCGCGCGGGGTTAGAAAAGAAGTTAGAGAAAGAGCAAATGCACAATGTGAAGGTTGTGGTAAAAATACAAAAAAACTAACTGTTGCACACATGGATCATACCCGCAACACAAACTACAATAACCCTATAAAGCTCAAAGCATACTGTACAGCTTGTGAATTCAAACACCATGCAAGCTTTATCGGTAGAGCTAATGAAACAGGACTCAGCGAAGCTGATAACATTGCAACAACAAATGGCTTATGGCAAATAATTCTTAGAGAGTACAGCAGAGAAGAAATTAGAAAACTATATAGAGAATATGGTACACAAATTCGGTTAATATATAGAAAACTCGGCTACAAGATATCAGATTTAAGAAGATACAGATAAAAAATCCGTTCTTGCGAGCCCGATCGGATTCGAACCGACGATCTCTTCCGTGACAGGGAAGC
>CAZDWQ010000050.1:1236-7261 GCA_964509285.1 uncultured Pseudomonadales bacterium | reverse complement strand
AGAATACGAGTTGTATGTCAAAGCCAAGCTTTTTCCAGATAGCGATTGATGGTCCTGTTGCCGCAGGCAAGGGTACTGTTTCTCGGTTAGTGGCTGAACGTCTCAACTTTTTGTATGTTGATACGGGGGCGATGTATCGGGTGACTGCTTTTTTGGCGTTGCAGCACACTATTGAATACACTGATGTTCAAGGACTTGTTGCTATTTTAAAACAAACTGATATTCAAATGCATAACCCAACAAAAGAAGAATCTGATGGTCGTCTGACAACGGTTCTTTTGAATGGCGAAGATGTTTCGTGGAAAATCAGAACAGAAGCAGTAGGTAATGGTGCTTCAAAAGTTGCACAAATTAAGGAAGTCCGTGAGATACTGGTAGAGAAACAGCAACTAATTGCAAGTTCTCAGCACGTTGTCATGGAAGGCCGAGATATTACCTACCGTGTACTTCCAGATGCACAACTCAAAATTTACCTCACTGGCAAGGATTTTGTGCGTGCAAATAGACGACATTTACAACTACAAATGCGTGGAAATGATGTGAGCTTTAACGAGGTTTTTATTGACCTCAAAGAACGTGATAATTTGGATATGACTAGAGAGGTCGATCCACTTAAAATTGTTCCAGAAGCTTGGATTCTTGATACTTCTGATTTAACCATTCGGCAAGTGGTTGAGATGATCGTTTCAAAAGCACAAGTGATGATGCAGTTTTAAGGCGATTATGTCAAAGAAAAATCACGATATTTTAAGCAATCCAACAATGAGTACTCAAGAGCTTATTAAGAGAACTCAAGAAGTTGAGGACGAAAAAGAACAAAAAAAGCAGGAACGATTAGAAAAGAAAGAAGATAAAGAGCGAAAAAAGAGTCAAGAAAAAACTGAAAAGTTAATTGCACCTATTTTGCTTATTCTTACAATTATTATTTCATTACTAGTTAAATTTTTGAGTAAAAATTAACGTTCTGTATTTATTGCAGGGACGATTTGGCCTCTTTTACCCGTTTCGCTATTGGTCGTGCCATTTGGAATAGCAGGACTTACGGTTGGTTTTGTTTTTATTCTTTGTTTGGCAAATTCACAACTAAAGGGTTGTTCAGATCCAGTAGTAAAAAATTCGGTGCTCAATTGTGAGGCAGGGCATACTTCACAGGCTGTATATGGTTGTTTTTTGCAGATTTGTGTTTCAACAATATTTTCCGGAAGCACAAACTGGTGTGGTTGTTCTTCGCTTAATTGCGTTCTCATGAGTTTGTTCCATATTGGTGACGCACCAGTGATTCCTGAAGCAACATAACTCATTGGAGTGTTGTCATTATTTCCTACCCAGACAGCAACTAACCGATTTGTGGTATAGCCAATAGTCCAGTTATCCCGTAGATTATTTGTCGTGCCAGTTTTAACTGCAACTTCTTGGTTGGGAATAGTCAGGGTTGAAAATGGTCCAAATGCAGGAGTTCTTGCTACATTATCAGACAGAATATTGGTAATTAAGTATGCTGTTTCTGGTTTGATAACTCGTTCTCCGTCACAGTCAGAGTTTTCTAGTGCACAATGATTTTGATAAAAAATAGTGCCATTGTAGTCTTTAATTTCTAGAATTGGACTGAGTGGGATGTGTTTCCCCATATTCGCAAAAGTACCATACACTTCTGTCATATCTGACATGGTTACTTCACCTCCACCAAGTGTGAGTGAAAGGCCAAACCTTGAACGGTCTTTCCAAGTACTAATTCCCATTTTTTCAGCAAGATCAATCATATTCGTAATGCCTACTTCTGCGAGTGTTTTTACCGCTGGTACATTATATGAAGATCCAAGGGCTTCTTTGAGGGTGACTTTGCCATGGAATTTGCCATCATAGTTTTTTGGTGAATATGGTTTTGATCCAAGTGTATGGTAAGTAACTGGGGAGTCCTCAATGATACTTTGAGTAGTTTTGCCAGTTTCTAGTGCAAGGGCATAGGTAATTGGTTTGATAGAACTGCCTGGTTGGCGTGGTCGTTGGGTCACATTCACTTGCCCATCTTGCGCAAAGTCGAAGTAATCAACGCCACCAACCATACTTAAAATTTCTCCAGTGTTTGGGTTGGTAACCATGGCGGCACCGTTATGAATGTTCAGTCTGTTTAATGTAGCGATCTCACTACTCACAATTTTTTCTGCTTCTTGTTGCATTGAAAGATCGAGCGTTGTTCTTACTTCTAACCCGCCGGTGTTAAGTAATTCTTCCCCGAACTGTTTGGCTAATAATTTTTTAACATACATCACGAAGTGTGGGGCTTTGATATCAATTTTATTCTCGTTAAAAATGAGTGGTTCTTTTTTTGCTTGCTCAGCTTGTTCTCGGCTAATGTAGCCGTCTTCTACCATTCTTCGTAACACTTCTTCTTGTCTGGTGTAGGCCAATTCTGGGTTTGATCCAAATGGGGTATATGTTGAAGGAGATTGTGGGAGTCCTGCGAGCAATGCGCTTTCTGCTAAGGTAAGTTCGCGTGCACTTTTCCCAAAAAACTTTTGCGAAGCTTCTTCAATACCATAGGCATTTCCGCCATATGAAACTTGGTTGAGGTACATTTCTAAAATTTCTTCTTTTGAGTACTGAATTTCAACTAACAATGAGAGCAGTAGTTCGCGAACTTTTCTAGCAAAAGTTCGCTCAGAAGTGAGCAAACGATTTTTAACTAATTGTTGGGTAATTGTTGAGCCACCCTGCAAACTTTTTCCTTGAAAATTAGAAATTCCGGCTCTGACAATTCCGCTAATAGAAAAACCGTGGTGAACAAAAAAGTCTTTGTCTTCTATTGCAATCGTTGCAGCAACTGCAGCATGAGGGATTTCTGAGAGTGGCAAAATGGTACGATTTTCGTCTTCATAAATTCGAAACAAAATTTCACCATTCCTGTCCAAAATTTTTGTAGATACGTGTTGTTCGGTGAGATCTGTGGCTTGTGGCAAATTCTTGAAAATAAGATCATTCAGCCAATATGTTCCGCCAAAAAGTATCAAGCTAATTGCAAACGAGAATAAAATAAACACTTTGTGAAACTGAAAAGTAAGTTTAAATGAAATAGCAACATCTTGGATAAGTTGCAAGAGAAAGAATCGCTCCCATCGTGACGTTTTTTTTATTTTAGTCCGATTTCCCCCTTGTTTGTTTTTTAGTGAATTTTTTATTTTCTGGCGATTCTGCAGCCTTTTTTTGATGGCAAAATGCAACAATCGAGCTTTGAGTTTTGATTGAGTGTGATTCCTTAATCTATGGTGGGCTAAAAAATACGTGACCATGCTAGTTTTGGATACTAACATACTTGAGAAATGGGTGCAATTAGATATATTTTGAATTATTAATAAATACTTATTCAGTTTTAATATTTATTTTTCGTTGTAACACGTCCCAAAGTTCTCGAGATTCACCTTCATACCCCAATGCCCATATGGCAATTCCGCCTAGATCAAGTTGATTGACATAATCTAACTTGTAAGAAATTGAGCGACTATTTTCGTAGTACACCACATAAATTTCTCCATCTTCAACATATGAAATATATGGAGAGAGCGCCATTTCATTCCAATGCTCTTGTACTTTCAACTCATCTTTTCGCTCTAGTAGTTCTAGAACACGTGAGTAACTAGCAGTTGCTCCAGTGTCAGGAAAAGTATGGGATTTTGCGTCTCTTGAAGTTGTTTGCCATTCGTAGCCATAAAATGGAATTCCTAATACAATTTTTTCTCTCGGTGCCTGTTGTAGAAATGATTGAAAGTAGAGATTAATACTTTCTTCCCAGTTAGCGGTATCGCCAAATAGTGGGGCAACAGGACCAGCTTTTTGAGAAGAGCTCCTGTGAAAATCATAGGCCATAACAATAATGTAATCAACGTACGGAGCAATTTCTTTCACATCCCAAATTTGCATATTTTCTGCTGCACCAGCATACATATCAATACTCAGTTGCACGTGTGAATATTTTTTTTGTAAGTGTTCGCGGAGATCTTTAATAAATGAAGTCATGTTTTTTCGCAAAGTTTCATTCGTTTCTCCAGAAGTTTCAATATCAATATTTACGCCGTTAATTGGGTAGGCTAACAGAACGTTATCTAAAGAAACATAGAAATTTTCCTGTGCTTGTTTTGATCCTAAAAAAGCTACAATATCGCCATGATTGAATTGAGAGACGACAATTTCTACATGCTTATTTTTATCTATTAGTGTATTACCAATATCAAGAAAAGTTTCGGAGTTGAGCCGACGTAGACCCATATCAAGCTCACCGTCATCATACGACTCAATAAACTTACCATTACCATCTAGCGTGAGCGAAAAATACCCCAAGTGGGTCAGTTCATCTTGTAAAGTAACTTTATCAATATTCCAGTACGGCAAAAATCCATAAATAATTTTCTTATTATTCTTCATCGCATGTGGTTCATTCAAAAAACTAAAAGTTGTAAGTGAATTTATGGGAGAAATGATGGGCACTTCCCAGTTCAGCCAAACGCTGAGAGATAAAGTTGTAACAAAAGTCACCAAAAATAACACCGCAAGTTTTAGTTTTGCTTTTTTTGTTGCAAACCAGTTTGATTCTTTTTTTAGAGAAGTTGTTTTGTGGGCAAAGTTTCTGACTTCTTTTAAAAATATTTTTTTTGAACTATTCATTTTTGACCGATGTACTTGATTCTAAAATATAATCGTGTGGCACTACCTGCAGTTCGTACACAGTTTTTCCTTCTGGGGTGACAGGTCGGTTGCAGTTAGCGCAGTACATTTTTGTTAGTGGATCTGTGTAGAAAGTGTGGTTTTCAAGGACTAGGCCTTCAATAGATTCTCCAAATTTCGGTGGTACTCCAGTTCTTGGGTCAATCCAAAAATCCTGAGTGATAACAGATGAGTTAGTTGGTTTACTTCCCTCCCAATATAAATCAGTAGAAGTGACTCCGCATGGTTTACCGTTTTTTGCTGGAGGGAAACCACTTGGACAAACACCAGTTCTAATAACATCTTCAGGTTTTTGGTACCAGTCGTATGTTTTGTCTTTTAGTATGAAACGCATAATGTCGTTGAAAATTGGAGCAGCTCCAGTCACACCAGAAACGATGTTGCGATTCATTGGAGTTGAGTCGTTATTGCCAACCCAAGTCATGACTAAATATTCTGGGGTGAAGCCCACAGTCCAGTTATCTTTGAGGTCATTAGTAGTACCTGTTTTGACACTAACTTGTTTTCCTGGAATAACCAGTTCTGATCTTGCACCAAAGGCTTGGACGCGAGCAGTATTATCTTGCATAATGTCAGCTGTCATATATGCAGGGCCTTTGTCCAAAATTCTTGTTAATTCTCCTAATGATTTTTCAGCATCAAATTCTGTGAGCAGTGCTAAATCTTTTTTTCTTTGTTCGATATTTGTTTCTTCGATTAAGTTTCCTTGATAGTCCTCAATTTTCAAAATAGGAGTGAGTGGGGCTTTTACTCCCATATTTGCAATTACGCTAAATGTTTGCACTAAATCAATCATGCGAACCTCACCACCACCTAAAGTGAGTGATAAACCGTACCTTGAAGGATCAGTCCATGAGGTAATCCCCATTTGAGTTGCCTGTGCCATAAATTCTGGAACACCAATAATTCGCAAGCCTTTTACTGCCGGAATGTTCAGAGAATTTCCCAGCGCAGAACGAATGGTTACTGGCCCTTTAAAACTTCCGTCGTAATTTTTTGGACAGTATTGTGGTTGTCCTGGAGCAGTGAAGCAAGTGTGAGTATCAATGAGCATACTTCCAGGATTGAGATCACCTCTTTGAAACGCAGTTGCATACATAATTGGTTTAATAGATGAACCAGGCTGTCTCTGGGCGAGAGTGACATTAACTTGACCTTCATCGGTTGCATTAAAGTAATCCTTTGAGCCAATCATACTTAAAATTTCACCGGTGTTTGGTTTTACGATTAAAGCAGCGCCATTGCCTACGCGGTATCTAGTGAGGTTATTAATTTCTGCCGAAAGTGATGCTTGAGCTGTATTATGTAA
>CAZDWQ010000050.1:0-1136 GCA_964509285.1 uncultured Pseudomonadales bacterium | reverse complement strand
AGGTACATTTCTAAGATTTCTTCTTTTGAGTAGAGTGCCTCAGTAAATATAGCTAGGATACCTTCTTTTACTTTTCTTTTGATTGATTTTTCGTTGGTGAGTAAGCCATTTTTGACAAGCTGTTGGGTAATAGTTGAGCCACCCTCGAGTCTTCCGCCAGTAATATTTGATTTTATTGCTCTGACAATTCCAAAAACGTCAAATCCAAAGTGGTTGTAGAAATTTTTGTCTTCAATCGCAACTGAAGCTTCCGAGACATATTCAGGCAATGATCCAATTTCCACAGGAATACGGTTCTCGTCTGCAAAAATTTCATACAATAGTTTGCCATTTCTGTCAAAAATCTGGGTACTGACGGCGTAATTATCTTTATGCGTAAGTCTTCTTGGAGAGGGAAGATCTTTGAGCAAAAAGATTGAGCCAATTATGAAGGCGAATAATAAAGCACAAATTGAGTAGAAAATTGCTTTTCTTTTTTTTGATTTTCCAATTTCTTCGTGATGTTTCTTTATTGCTTGGACAAAGGGGAAATTTTTTGCTTTTTCTAAACTTCCTAAAAACAAAGAATGGAGCTGGTTTGTGAGTTCCTTTTTTTTCATGTATTATGGACCAAATTATATACAAGATAAGGTATAATTGCCAGTGTATGAGACATATTTTACAAAGTGAGTGGATACGAGCTTTAAATGATGAACAACAGCAGTTGGTTCAGGCTTCAGTTGAGTTATACGAACGAGAGTCATCTTTGCCAGACCAAAAGTTGATAGATTATTCATTTGTTGTTTTTGCGATGGCGAAAGCTTTTGAAGGTTTTTTAAAACAAAGGTTCTTTGAGCTACACTTGATTGACAGAAATTCGTATGAAGGAAGAAGGTTTAGAATTGGGAAAGCTTTAAATCCAGATGTCCACGAACGCTCTAGAGATGAGTACTGGCTCTATGACGATCTTTCCAAGATGTGTGGAACAGAAATCGCCAGAGAGTTGTGGGACACTTGGCTTATTTGTAGAAACCAGGTATTTCACTACTATCCTAAGGAATCAAACACGATCTCGCTTGAAACAGCAGGAAGTTATTTGTTGAAAATGAGTTCTGCTATGAAAGCATTGATTGAATGTCAAAATAGCTTAGAGCAGC
>CAZDWQ010000049.1:0-7349 GCA_964509285.1 uncultured Pseudomonadales bacterium | reverse complement strand
CCTTTCTGCGGTATTCTACCGCATTAAGTGGTGCACTTCGTTTGCGAACTCATCGATAAGATTTGTAGTCGACCACTGTCAATTGCTGACATACAGGTTAACCCATTTCTTTCAAGCACATTAACATCCCAAAGAGTAAATTAAGAACTATCTGGGTTCGTGGTGATATTTTTTGTCACTAAGAACCCGGATAGCTCTTTAGAGATAGCATACTATCCGGACGGCTCTCAGTTTTTGTTCGGTGCTGAGATGTCCGTGTACCATATTCGAACAGTGTCGGAAAAAAATTTCGAGGTGGAAACAGAATGAAAAAAACAATCATTCGAATCATTGTTGGTTTGTTGCTAGCCGCAGCCTTAACAGGCATTATGTTAGTTTTGGGCAAAGACGCCCAAGCTGACCCTATCCAACCCAACTGGTCAATTTCAAATGGCGTCATTACGTCATCTGAAAATAACCAAGTTTTTTTTGCTGGCGTAGAAAATCAACCAGAAGTTGCTGGGATTGCCGTTTTTCAGACGGGGATTGAAATCCCCGAAGGTGGAACAGTAACCCGCAACGCCGAAGTTGAGATTATTGTGGACCTCCAAGAGGGACACAATCTTATCTTTATTGGAAATACTTGGGGATGCAATCCCCAAGGTCAATGTTCTGGGACATGGGTCCCAAACCCAACTTTTGCTGGGGTAGAAAATTGCCAAACTTGGGCAAATGGCCAAACAACCCAACTGGAATGCCAAACTGGTGTTGGTGGCCAACAAGTACGGATAACCGGGCTTGCAGTTCTCCCCCCATACCAACCCGAAACTACTCAAACTCCATACGTAACCGTCGCTCACAATATGACTTCTGGTGGTGGCACAATTTGTAGCTGGAGTGGAATATGGAACGAGTTGGAAAACCAACTCTTCCTACCTTTAGTTATCAAATAGCTAAAGGCAAAAAAGAACCTTAACAACCGAATAAAAATCGCAAATCTCAAATACTCTTTGGGATTTACCTAAAGAACTGGAATTCCTCCAATAATATAGAGGAACATCCAACTTTTCAGGCAAATCCTCAAACAATATGCTACTATATCTACTAGATATGGCAGACAACGTCCAGCAACCTCCAGTTCCAAAAGGCAAATTTGTCCATTTGCACGTTCACACAGAATATTCGCTGTTAGATGGCCTCAGTAAACTTCCTGATCTGATGCAGACTGCCCGAGATCATGGGCAACATGCTCTGGCAATCACTGATCATGGGGCAATGTATGGCGCACTACACTTCTACAACGCCTGTAAATTTGCTGGAATCAAACCAATTATCGGTGTTGAACTTTATATAGCCAAAAACTCCAGATTAGATAAACAAACAAAAATGGGGGCAGACCAATTTCACCTCACTGTTTTAGCGAAAAGTTACAAAGGCTACCAAAATATCAATAAAATGGTCACCACTGCCAACTTTGAAGGCTTTTCATACAAACCTCGTATCGACGAAGAAACGCTCTTTGCAAACAAAGAAGGCATTATTGTTACTAGTGGTTGTATGAGTAGTTTGTTCAATAAGCTCCTTCGTGACGGCAAACAAGATGAAGCAGAGGCATTATTTGCCAAGTATAAAAAAGAGTTTGGCAACGATTTTTATGTTGAGATCCAGATTCATCCGCAGATAAAAGAACTTGGTGAACTCACAAAAAAACAAGTTGCTATTGCCCGCAAACTCGATATTGAACTGGTCGCTACAAACGACGTTCACTACGTGCACCTTGATGACGCAATTGCACAAGATGCCCTTTTGTGTGTGCAGACCCGTCGACTCATTTCTGACAAAAAACGCATGACCATGATGGACTCTCCAGACTTTTACTTGCGTTCCAGTGAAGAAATGATTGAACTCTTCAAAGACTACCCTGATGCTATTGAAAATACCGTCAAAATTGCTGAAAAATGCGATATTACTATTCCAACTGGTCAATTGATCTTCCCTGAATACGCCGTTCCAAAAGGTGAAACCCTTGACTCTATGCTCAAAAAAATGGCATTTGCAGGTGCAGAAAAAAAACTTGGAAAAATAACTCCAGAAATTGAAGACCGTATCAACTATGAACTCAAAATTATCAGCGATAAAGGCTACTCAGCCTACTTTTTGATTACACAAGACTTTGTGAACTGGGCAAAAGCTCACGATATAACTGTTGGACCAGGAAGAGGTTCTGCTGCTGGTTCATTAGTCTCTTTTTCTATCGGTATTACTACTATTGACCCGCTTTTACACGGACTCGCCTTTGAGCGGTTCCTCAACCCACAACGTCCAACCCCTCCAGATATTGACCTTGATTTTGCAGACACTAAACGTGACCAGGTTATTAAATATGTTTCAGAAAAATATGGCGATGACCATGTGGGCCACGTGATTACCTTTGGAAAAATGGAAGCCAGAGTTGCCATTCGTGATATTGGCCGTGTGTTGGGATATCCGTATGAGGATCCAGACAAAATTGCCAAGTTAATTCCAAATGATCCCGGCAAAAAAACGTCACTCAAAAAAGCAATTGCGGAAGTTCCAGAACTTGCAGAATACTACAAACAACCAAAATTCAAAAAATTAATAGATCTCGCCATGAAAGTGGAGGGAAGCATCCGCCATTCTTCTGTGCATGCAGCGGCAATTATTATCACCGATAAACCACTGCCTGATTATGTTGCGATTCAAAAAGATAGCAAATCTGGTAAAACAATCACTCAATTTGATATGTACGCCCTTGACTGTAATGTCGATGACAATGCAATCGGATTATTAAAATTTGACTTTTTGGGCCTAAGAAACTTGACGATTATCAATACCGCCCTTCGGCTTATTAAAGAAAACAAACACGTGACTCTTGATATGGACGCCCTGCCACTTGATGATAAAAAAACGTTTGATCTGCTTTCTAGTGGCGATACGTTTGGCGTATTTCAACTTGAATCTGCAGGTATGCGCCGAGTGGCCAGAACCCTTAAACCCAACTTATTCTCCGATATTACTGCTATGGTTGCCTTATACCGCCCTGGCCCTATGGATCTTATTCCTACCTTCATTGAAGGCAAACATGATCCAAAATCAATACAATATCCAGATGACACGCTAATACCCGTGCTTCAAGAAACCTATGGAGTCATGGTCTACCAAGAGCAGATTCTACAAATTGCTAATGTCATGGCCGGTTACAGTTTAGGTGAAGCAGATATTTTACGCCGTGCTATCGGTAAGAAAAAGAAAAAATTGTTGGACGAAAACAAAAAACGCTTTATAGATCAATCGGTAGAAAAGGGCTACAAAAAAGCTGTTGCTTCAAAAGTGTGGGGCTTTATTGAGGCATTTGCAAACTATGGATTCAATAAAGCCCACGCTGCAAGTTACGCTATGATTGCCTACCAAACTGCGTACCTAAAAGCTAATTTCCCTGTTGAATACATGACTGCGTTAATGAGTGTCGAATCAGGGTCTACCTCTGTAAACCGTGACAGCAAAATCGCGCAAGCCATAGAAACCTCAAAAAAAATGGGTATTAAAATTTACCCACCAGACATCAATCATTCTGACGATGATTTTATTATTGAACAAGACAAAGATTCATTACAAGGCTTGGCAATCCGCTTTGGCTTTACTGCGATCAAACATATCGGTATTAAAGCAATTGAAAATATTTTAGAAACCAGAAAGCAAGAAAAAGAATTTACTTCTCTCACTCAATTTATTCACAAAACTGATAGTAGAAAAGTCAACAAAACTACACTCGAAACTCTGATTAAAGTTGGTGTGATGGACAAGTTTGGTAATAGAGCAAGCATGCTTGAAAACCTCGAATCAATTCGCCAAACTGCAGGGCAACTGCAATCAGATGTTGAAGGTCAAGACTCTTTGTTTGGAAACGTTTCTACAACAGTTGAAACACTTAAAGATTCTTTTCCAGAACTCCCTGAATACCCAAGACAAGAATTGCTCTCGTTTGAAAAAGAATTGCTTGGTCTCTATTTAACTGATCATCCAATGGCGCACCAACTCAAAGCTGTTTCAAAAAGTGCTGATAAAGAAATCGGGGATCTAGATGCAACCATTCATAAAGAAAAAATCTTTAAATTTGGGGGAATTCTTTCCAACGTTCGCACAATTTTAACCAAACAAAAACAGCAACCAATGGCATTTGCCAAGCTTGAAGATGACACTGGTGCCATTGATGTCGTCATTTTTCCAAAGGCGTATGAAGACGCTCAAGAGCTGATCCACGATGACAGTGTTGTGTTGGTTCGAGCCAAAGTTGATGAACGCGATGAAGAGTTGCAATTGCTGGTAGAAAAAGTGAGTGCACCATCTGCAACACAGCTGAATCATGAAGGTTCAGATTTGCATAAAGAAATTTTTGTACCTAGAAAAACAACACAAGAAACTTTACAAGAACTGGGAAAATTATTAAAAGCACAACCAGGATCTCAAAGTGTGCTTATCTTGATTCCAAATGGTGCCAAGCCTCAAAAAATGCTGCTACCATATGGAGTTAACTGGACAAAAGAGCTTGAGGGTAAAATTGCGGAGTTGTTGAAATAACAAATCATTTCATTTTGCAATCTAAAAACAATTAGGGTATAATACAATTCCATGAGCATTCATGGTAATTTAATCAACAAAATCAGACATTCCCACAACACAAAATTCGTTTTCGTCTCTGGAGGCGTTCTTTCTGGACTCGGTAAAGGTATTACCGCAGCTTCTTTGGGACTACTCTTAAAGAATCGCGGATATAGTGTTACCAATATTAAGTGTGAAAATTATCTCAATATTGATTCAGGAAACATTAATCCTATCGAACATGGCGACGTTTTTTTGTGTGAAGATGGTCTTGAAGCAGATTTAGATCTCGGCTCATATGAACGATTTTTAGGTGAAGAAGTTGGCCAGAAAAATTTCGCCACTCTAGGACAAATTTACTCAACCGTAATTGAAAATACAAAAAACTTAGCATATGGCGGCGCAACCGTTGATGCATGGTTATACATCCCCCAAGAAGCAATCAGAAGAATTAAAAAAGCCGGCGAGGGCTATGATATTTGCTTAGTAGAACTTGGTGGTACAGCCGGTGAATACCAAAACGTCATTTATTATGAAGCGTATCGTATTATGAAAATGCAGAGCCCTGAAGATACTTTACATATTCATGTTACCTATTTTCCAAACCCTTCACACATCAACGAACTAAAATCAAAACCAACCCAACTCTCAGTCGCAACGTTAAACTCAATGGGAATTCAACCTGACTTTATCGTCGGTAGAGGTGAACTACCAATCGATGATAAACGCAAAGAAAAAGTCGCTTTCTTTTGCAACATGAGCAAAGAAGATGTTATTAGTAATCCTGATTGCGACAGTGTATACGAAGTACCTCCAATTTTAGCAGAACAAGATTTTGATGGAAAAGTGTTGCGAAAACTACATCTTCCAGAAAAAAAACAAAACCTTTCTGAATGGAATGATTTCTTAAAAAAATTGAAATCAGAAAAAAAACACTCAGTTAAAATTGCAATTATTGCGAAATATCTTTCAACTGGCGATTATGAACTTACCGATTCATACGTTTCTTTGCTTGAATCACTTAAATTTGCAGCACTACATACAGATGCAAATATGGAAATTCTATTCATAAAAGCAACTGACCTAGAAACAAAAGAACCTGCAGCACTCAAAATGATGAAAGCTGCTGATGGAATTATTGTTCCAATTGGTTGGGGCGAGCGCGGTGTTGAAGGCAAAATTGCTGCAATTACCTATGCCCGTGAGAACAAAATTCCATATCTCGGTTTGTGTTACGGCATGCAACTCGCAAGTGTTGAATATGCTCGTAATGTTGTGGGGCTCAAAGACGCAAATACCGTAGAAGTCAATCCAAATACTCCATACCCAATTATTCACGACATTCCATTTGAAGAAAAATACCAAACAATTAAAGGTGAAGGCGCAAGTATGCGTCTTGGTGCTTATGATTGTATTCTTAAACCTGGTACACTAGCATATAAAATTTACAAGAAACACCATGCATTCAAAGATGAGAGAAAAAATTTAATTTCAGAGAGGCATAGACATAGATTTGAGTTTAATAATGACTACAGAAAACCTCTCGAAGATGCTGGATTCATTATTTCTGGTACCTCTCCTGATGATTTCTTTGTAGAAATGATTGAACTACCACAAGAAGTACATCCATTCTTCTTAGCTACTCAAGCACACCCTGAATACAAATCAATGCCACTCAAACCACATCCAATTTTTGTTGAGTATTTACAGGCAACGATTAACCAATCAAATAAGTAATTAAAAAGACTAGATGCAGAATAATTATCCAATTGCAAAAACGGCTATTATCGAGTAAAATAGTAAACCTTGTAACATGGCTTGACGTAACATACTAAAGGAATAACAAAAATGGCACAATACTTAGACTACAAAGACAAAAAAATTGCTGTTGGTGACACTGTTAAAATTCACCAAGAAATTACCGAAAACGATAAGACTAGAATTCAAATTTTTGAAGGTATAGTTATTGCAATTAAAAACAGAGATAACGGTAAATCATTTACCGTTCGTAAAATTGGTTCAAACAGTATTGGCGTAGAAAAAATCTACCCAATCAATATGCCACAAATCAAGGACATCGAAGTCAAACGTAAGGGTAATGTCAGAAGAGCTAAGTTATACTTCCTCCGTGAAAGACTTGGTAAATCAGCAACCAGAATTAAAGAAAAAGATACTAACAGCAAAACAGAAAAAGCTGAATAATTTTTCTCTGGGAGCTCTGGGTGAGCGAACTGCTTGTGAGTATTTACTCCTTCGAAATTACAAAATACTGGCAACAAATCTCAGAGTTACGAATAACGAAATAGACATCATAACACTTGATGAAAAAAGTAATGAACTGGTGTTTATTGAGGTGAAGACAAGAAAAAATAGCAATTTTGGAAATCCTGAAGTTACTGTTACAAATAAAAAAGTACAAAGCATGAACTTTGTAGCAAGACAATATATAAAATCAAATCATTGCAATCTAGACTACAGATTTGATATTATAGCCATAACCTATTTGCAGTCTGCTCATGATGAGCCACAAATAGAGCACTTTGAAAATATAACTTGGCCATAGTAATGGCCCCATCGTCTATCGGTTAGGACATCAGGTTTTCATCCTGGTAAGCGGGGTCCGACTCCCCGTGGGGTCACAATATAAAAAAGATCCGTAAATGGATCTTTTTTTTGTTAATAGTAGCAATTTATATGATGAGTTCGCAAACGAAGTGCACCACTTAATGCGGTAGAATACCGCAGAAAGG
>CAZDWQ010000048.1:0-7621 GCA_964509285.1 uncultured Pseudomonadales bacterium | reverse complement strand
TCATTTGTCTCGTTTAGCCTTGAAGTGATACACTCAAAATACAGTGGTTATGGGATCAAACGGTTCCAGACCCGTTTGGCTCACATTGATAGAGGGAGACGACTTAGTCTCCCATAAAAGGCTGATATAAGGTCGTAATTTGGTGTTTGAAAAACCATCATTATAAGAATACACAATTCCTTCAGGGAATAGCACCCTTTGCATTTGAACCTTCTGTTTAATTGGTGCATCGTGCCATAGTCAGGCAATCCGACTAAAGAAAGTTTTAGCATAGGTCAGCATCAATTCCATTTCAAATTCGCCAGTGTGGGATTCGTTGAGAGCCAGTTTCACCAGGAAAATTTCCTCTTTCAGCTGGCCGATAGCGAGTAACATGTCCGTTTTATCTGCCCCGATTGCAATGGATAAATCATATCGTTAACCTGTTTGGTATGTCATGACGTATACAAAACTTGTTGACACTCATCAAACTGATATTAGTCAAAAACTATAGAATGAACCATAGTTGTTGTGCTCTTAATAAAACCCACAACCAATAAAATCAAGCCTATGACAAAAAAAAGATTGGTGAAAATAGATTTAATTATTGCTGACTTCAAGCATTTCCTTTTATACCATTCGTACTAGTGAATATGTTTAGTATTATTGGTATAATCGGATGATGAGAATTAAAAACAACCCAAACCAACATTTAGAAACCATGATACTCCCTAAAGACTTAAATAAGGTAAAATTTGGCACCATTTTTACTCCAAGAATGTTTTTACAAAAATTTACAAAAGAGACTGGTTGGCATGGCGCAGAAATCGGTCATTGGAATCAACTCTGGCCAAAACTTGGTCCAGAAACTTCTGTTTTTCACTATGGTCAAGAAATTTTTGAAGGACTGAAAGCGTATAGAAGACCTGATCGTCACATCAACTTATTTCGACATACAGATAATATGGTTAGATTTAATAAATCAGCAGAACGCATGGCTATGCCGCAAATTTCTGTCGCCGATCACACACAAGCAGTAGAAACATTTGTTGCATTAGAACATGCAAATGTACCAGCACAACCAAACACTTCTTTGTACATTCGACCAACAATGATTGCTACTGAGCCTGCATTAGGTGTTCATGAAAGTGAATCTTATTTACATTATATTATTGCCTCTCTTGCTGGCTCATATTTTCATAGTGGTTTTATTCCAATAAAAGTTTTGGTAGAACCAAAATACCGTAGAGCAGTCATTGGTGGAACAGGTGAAGCAAAAACCGGAGGTAATTATGCTGCTAGTTTGATTGCTGCTAGTGAAGCAATCAAAAAAGGGTATTCTCAAGTACTTTGGCTTGATGGTCAAACTGGCGAATATATTGAAGAAGTTGGAGCTATGAATATCTGCTTTATATACGACAGCGATACTATTGTCACTCCAGCACTCTCAGGAAGTATTTTGAATGGAATTACTCGTGACTCAATTTTGAAGTTAGGAAAAAAACTTGGGCTAAAAGTTGCGGAACGTAAAATAAGCTTGCGTGATATGTTGGCAGATATTAAAAATGGCAGTATTACTGAATCTTTCGTTTGTGGAACTGCTGCTGTCATTGCTCCCGTGAAGCAGTTTGGATATAAAAACAAAGAATATACTGTTAATACAGGTGTTGCTGGAAAAATTACAAAACAACTCTATGCAACTTTAACTAATATTCAGTATGGAATTGAGGAAGATGTGTTTGGGTGGACAAAAAAAGTGGAGATAAAAAAACATTAAAAGAATTTATCAAGACTACTCAGCATCCCATGTCTGAAACCAAAAAGTACCTTCTCCTGCCTGTGCTTTGTCAGATCTTTCAATGGTAAAACTACCACATTTCTATCTGAATCACCTGTCTGAGATGCTGTAGTTAACAACAATACTGTACCATCAAAAACAGTCATCTCACCTTCACTAGCATCACTAATTTTCTGCATAAGCTTTCCAGCTTCATTGCGACTTCAAACTGAACCAAAACCTTTGACTAAAGTTAAATCATATGAAATCGGAGATCCATCAGCAGATGTTTCGAGTTTAACAATAACCATATCTCCTCAATCAATATCAACCCTAATAACATCCACATTTGATATCGTCGATCTTTCTTCAAAGTGAAAGTCAGGAAAATATTCATCTAAAGTATCTTCTGCAGCACTAGACAAAATGAGGTTATTCTGAATGCGGCTCACTTTAAAATTTCGTTTCTCAATTTAATTTTTAACTTATCAACTGTATCATGCAACAAATTCTTAATATCTTCGCGTTTTTGATCGTCAATACCGATTTCTTGAACCATATCATCTGCCGTCATAGTAACCCTGTGCAGCTAACCAGACGATTTTGTTATTGAAATTTTCTGCAATTCTGCCTGCAACTCGTCAATTTTTTATCAGTTAGATCGTAAGCCTCAATTGTGATTTGCTTTGGTTTATTCAATAGACCAAATAATTTACCATTGCATACACTACCACAACTCTCTTTGAATTGTCTCTCTAAATGCCATTTTTTTTATATCCTTTTTTCTGTAAATATCTTATCAATTTCTCCAACGCATCTAAAGTATCACTACTCACTGAATGCTCTAAACCTTCAATGTCTTTTTCTTGAGTTGTTAGTGGTACACCAATCAATGTTAGAAACTCAGATAACACTAAATGTCGCCGCTGAATTTTCTGCGCAGTTGCTTTACCTTTTGCAGTTAATGAAAAACCTCGGTATTTTTCTCTGAGTAAATAACCTTCAACCTCTAACCTCTGAATCATTTGTGAAACCGACCCTTTACTTACCCCTAACCGTTCAGCAACCTCAACAGATCGAACACTTCCTTTTTCTTGTAGAATTTCTAAAATCCGTTCCAAATAGTCTTCATGCTGTTTTGTCTGTACTATCATTTATATCGCTATTCTATATCAGATTAAAGACCTGTCCAATGAGGATCAAATTGAAAACAGTAATAACAGTAGCAATAGTCCCAGATATCCATGCCAATTTTTTAGAGTTTGCAAATGATTTCATAATCTTTTTACTAGAAGTAAACCAAACCAAAGGTATTACTGCAAACGGTAATTGTAAGCTCAGCACAACTTGACTGAAGACTAACAATTGCCCCAAACCATTTTCACCATATATTAAGATTACGGCAATTGCAGGAATTATTGCAATTAACCGAGTAACTAAACGTCTTTGCCAAGGCTTGAGTTTAATATCAATAAAGCCTTCCATCACTATTTGCCCAGCAAGTGTTCCAGTAATTGTTGAACTATGCCCAGATGCTAGTAATGCAAACGCAAATACTACTGGCGCAAACGTATTTCCTAGAATTGGTGCTAAAAGTTTATGAGCATCTTGAATCTCTGCAATCTCATGAATTCCATTTGTATAAAAAACTGCTGCAGACATTATAAGGATTGCGGCATTTACTCCTGAGGCTGCTAATAAAGCCAATGTTGAATCCCAGGTTGAATAAAATATTGCCTCTGCTTTTCCCTTAATTGTTCTACTAAAGTTCCTGGTCTGCACAATAGCTGAATGTAAATACAGGTTATGAGGCATCACTGTTGCACCCAGAATTCCAATACTAATATAGAGCATCTCTTGATTTGAAAAAATTTCTTTTGAAAGTTTGATATGTTCAAACATTGTGACCAAACTCGGATGTGACCAAAATAGTTCGAGTGCAAAACTACCAAAAATAAGTGCCACTAAACTAGTTATCAAAAATTCGAGTGACCTTTGTCCTCTTTTTTGAATCAGCAACAAAATTAAAGTATCAAAAGAAGTTAATAATACTCCAAGCAAAATCGGTAAACCAAAAAGTAACTCTAACGCAATTGCAGAACCAATCACTTCAGCTAAGTCACAAGCAATAATTGCAACTTCAGCAAATAACCATAAAAATATAGTAGTTCTTTTGCCAAACTTATCTCGGCAAGCCTGAGCTAAATCTCTTCCTGTAGCGATTCCCAACTTCAAAGAAAGGTGTTGCAACACCATCGCCATTAAATTAGAAAGAATGACTACTATTAAAAGTCTATATCCAAACTGTGAGCCTCCCGCTATATCAGTTGCCCAGTTACCAGGATCCATGTATCCAACCGAAACTAAATATCCAGGACCAACAAATGCTAAAAACTTGCGTAGCTTAGAAAGCGTTTTAGGAATTGAAATACTTGAGTGAACTTCATCTAAACTTTTATTTTTTGTAATTGTTTGTTTCATAATAAAAAAAGTTTATCAGTATTAATATTGTTTATCAATATGAACTTTATAGCTCAAATAAAAAAGTTTGGGTTATGAATATAATATTCTGGTGATTAAATGAAAGTATGTAAAATCCATTAACATATCCAAAGCAAGTAATGACATCCTCCCCTGATACTGCTAACACCACATTAGTGGTTTTCTACAACTATACTGTATTTCCTGATATGAAAATAAAAACCCCCGATTTCTCGAGGGTTTTTTTTATTTTCAATAGTTTTATAGATTAATATCTATTTGGTCTACCACCACTGAAGCCACCACGACTGTTGCCGCCACGTCTGTCATTGTTATATCCACCATGATCTTCTCTTGGTGTTTTTGGTCTTGCGACGTTAACAATGATTTCTCTTCCATCGAGTTCATAACCGTTTAAAGCTTCCATTGCAGCTTTTGCACTTTCTTCAGTGTCGAAAGTGATAAAGGCAATACCTTTAGAACGACCAGACATTCTGTCTGTGATAAGTGCAGCATCTTCAATCTTGCCGTACTCGGAGAACAAATTTACTACTGTGTCTTTCGTTGTATCAAACGAAAGGTTCCCAACGAACAATTTCTTTGGGTTTGCTTGTGGTGCGTCTTGCATTCCACTCCTATTCATGTTTATCTTGCGATAAACAACTACACTCAGAAAACTGAGCTTATTACTCAGTTAAGAACAAAAAATACCTAATGGAGGATAAGTTGGACTTAAGTCCTAGATTTCTACTGTTCAAAACTAGTGATTAGTATAGCATAACTCTAATAAAATTGATAGTGCCGATTATAATTGGGTGATACAATAGTCTTTGGTTGTTACCAACTACCCCCGCCTCCACCACCTCCGCCTCCTCCAGAGGAACCTCCAGAGAATCCAGATCCACCACTTGAACCTGATGAAGATGGGTTATATGCCAATGAACTACCGACTTCTTTGCTAAATCCACCCACAAATTGTGACATTGTCCAGGCGTTTAAGTGCGCTGAATTCATGTATTGTGGTGGCTGCAATTTGAGTTCTTCCATATCCTTTGCTAATTGGTCAACTACTCCAAGAGCAACTGCGTATGGCAAGATTTCTTCGATGAACAGATTTTTCTCTTTGATTTTTTCACGCCATGCACCTCGTTTAATCGTTGCTCGCAGCCCTCGAGCTTGAAGCCAAAGATTTGTCCCAACAGCGGTTTTTTGAGTTAAGTTGTATGTCAACAGCAATCCAAATGGAAATTGTAAAGCTAAAATAAATACTGGCCAGACAATTCCAAGTGGCAGTAAAGTAGAACTAAGAACACCAAAAACTCCCCCAATTAAAACAATGAAAACCACCATTCCGATAGCTCGTACTTTCATTGGGTTGTCTGTGTACACATTTTTCTGTACCAAAGTAGCATCAATCTTCGATTTAGCTTCTGCTATTACAGTATAAAACTTGCCTTTCAAGCTAGAAAGTTTCACTACATCTCCTGTTTTGAAGATTTCCGCAAACAAATAGTTTTGAACTTCAGAGAGATCAGTCTTTTCCGCACTATTTTTCAGTTTCGTAAACTCATACTCTCTTGTTGTGCTAAACAAAACTTTTTTCTCGGTTACTGTTATTTTTAAATACTTTTTTCTTGCCAACTCTAAAATTTCTGCGACTATATCTTGAACATCAACTTTTTCATCTAAGACTGAGCCAGCTTCTCCTGGAGTTAAGCTCTTGAGCGGTTCATAGACCATTGGTTCGCGGGCTTTGAATTGTAGTACTGAACGTAATTTAGCTGGTTTCTCCTGATCGAGATCAAACACATTTTGAGAAATAAACTCAATATCACGGCCTTTTTTAAACCACCACACAAATACTAGCAATAGTGGAAGTGGGAGCAAAAAAAGTGGCCAATTATGTTTTACCCACAACAATAACAACTCTGTTTGAGTTGGAAACTGCAACTGACTTTCTTTTGGAAGTCGTAAAACAACTGTCATGTTGTCGCCATAATTAATGGGCTGGGCATACTCAAATGTAGCCTGATTTTTGCCTAACTCGAAATTGCATAAGCCATCATCGCCACCAACTACGCCACTCAAACACTCGGCCTCCTGAATATCTGCAAACTGAGAAGTAACAGTGGCTGAACTCTCTAACACTGGAAATTGCCAACCCTCGCCGGTAATATCCCAATATAACTCATTATGATCTGAAAATTGATTGATACCTCGTTCTACCGTGTACTCAATAACATAGGATTTTTCTCCTGTAAATGTAGTATCTGGGTCTCCAATTTTAAGTGTCACAAACTTACCGTCTGAAGTTCTAGAAAAAGGGATTGAAACGCCATTTTGATCAGTTACAGAAACATCAAAAACCTGCAAAATCTCTTTTTGACCATCTTTATTGTAACTAATTGGGATGTAACGATATATCCCGTGCTTATCAAATGTAGTTGTGTAGTCAATTTGCTCAGTTATTGTCAGAGAGGTATTTTGATTGATCGTAATTCTTGAGTAAAACGAGGTAACTGCTTCTGGCAAAAATTCTTGGAGTGGCTCCTGAATTGAAGCGACTGCAAAAACTTGTGAATTTTGAAAAAATAGAAAAACGAAAATTGTAAAAAAACTAAAAAGAAAGCTTTTCAGAAACTTTGACATATACAAGTAGTATGAACCAAAGTCTGTAAAAATTAAAGTCAACCATGAAGAAAATGTAGGGTTATGTCCCGCCGGCTTTAAAGGCCGACGGGACATGACAACCCGTTATGTTCAATTTTAGGAAAGGAGTTAGGGGGCCGCCGTAGGCGTGCCCGAGGGGGTGGGAAGCGGGACCGTCAGGGTGACGGTCATCGTCTCCGTGGCCGCCGGGGTTACCGACGGGGGGCCGGAATGGCCAACCGGTTGCGGGGTCAGCCCAGGGCTGGTTACCATCACTGGGGTGCTCTGCACCGACGAGGCCGGAGCCGTGGGGGCCTCCGGAGGAGGGGCTGGCGCAATCGTGGCAACCGGGGTTGTTCCCCCGGTGGGGTCACCCCCACTTCCACAGGCCACCAAGCCAAAAACGAAAAAAGTCAAAAACAGGAAAGGGAGAATATTCTTTTGCGTTAACATGACATCACCTTATATGTTTGCCAGCCTTTTTAAATGGCTTGGCTTAACTTAGTTAAACTTTTCACCCACTAGCTCTGTAAAAGCAACCAGTAGGTGCGATCAATATGAGAAACAGAAAAGTAATATAAATAAAACACAATCCATTTCCCCTATTGATCGCACCACACGGCATTCTTACAAAGATAGGTTCCTATCCTAATTGAATACTATAACGAGTTGTTAAAGAACAATATTCTCGAGTACTTTCTAGCGCAAAGCCAGAGGCACCACAAGAAATATAAC
>CAZDWQ010000047.1:0-7626 GCA_964509285.1 uncultured Pseudomonadales bacterium | reverse complement strand
GCAATTGCTTGCATTACTGCAGGAGCAGCAACAAGTGCTAAGACAACTGGAGATTTTTGAGAATTCTCTTGAACTCCTGCTGCTATCAATTTTTCGCCTGCATTAGCTAAACCCAAACTTCCCAAAGTATGATCTTTAGTATTGTAAAGGTATAACCCAGCATCAACTCCTTGGACATTTCTTACAACAACATAAACTGAAAATGGATAAGCACTTCGTGCTGATGGAGCAGCTCGGTGACCTGCTTCATCGGTCATTCCCTGAGCAGACCATAGAACCTGAGACAATTCCTGCATAGTTACAGGCTCAGCAGAGAAAAATCTCCTACTTCTTCTGTTTTGAATTGCAGTTTCAAGAGACATAGCTCCCTTGAGCTTTGGGTCTGGTAGTTCGATAACTTCACGAACAGATTTAAGCGCAGGCATCTCGTATTTTGTAATAGATACTTGGGCAGTTTCACTTGGTTGTGCGGTTTGACCCGATAAATTTGCTCGTTTCTCAGTAACCAAAAGCACCGCTAATACAGTGGTCACCCCAACCAAAAACAATGTGATAAATGAAAGTAATTCTTTTTTCATGGGCATTCCACCTTTCATGCAGTTACCACACCCTTCAGGTTTGTTGCAGCAGTCTTTTTCGCTAGGGGTTGAGTTCATATTTAGAGAATCTTGCATATACATCCATTAAAGAACTTTTTAAGATTGAAGTCAAGGTGGCTAAAATCTATATAGCATCCAAAAAGTTTGGGCCAACATATTCATGAAAAATACGGCTACCAGTAAGATAAAGACGAACCAGAACTTTTTATCAGCATAACGCTCTATTAAAAATTGGACTAGCAGCGCAATTCCAATACTGAGCTGTGGCAAAATACTGATAAACATTCTTGAACCATATGGACCACCAATAATTTCTGGCGCCCAACTTGCTACTATATAGAGTTGCAGTAAAAATGATGCTACTGCAATAACAATAAGTGAGTTTCCCGCACTCTTCTTTTGCTTTTTAAAAGCGGCTGTAACTAAAAATAGTGTCGCAAAAAATAGTAGTGGGGAGAAAAAAAATAAGCCATTCTCTAAGGTAAATAAAACTCGGATAAGGTCTGGCCTTAACCAACTGAATGTTTCTCCTCTTATAATGTACGGACTTCCTAATACACCGAACAAAGTTACTGTTGTATATAGTTGTGCACTAAAGATAAAGAATGCACTGCCACCAAAGAGTGTCAACCAATTTAATTTTGCAAGTATTGGTTCTTTTTTGGCAATTAATAACGCAATAAAAACAGGTAATACTACTACTAGATCTTGATTCCTCACTAAAATTAAAAATCCAGCAGTAATTCCCATTGGGATTACCTTCTGCCAAGTTATCTGTGACTTTAAAATTTGTAAAAATTGATATAACAAAACTGATGAAAGCAAAAAGGAAATGGAGTGCGAATTAACAGGATCCATCGCAGTGTAATAAAAAATTGGGGTCGTTAAAAATAAAAGAATTATAGAGAGTGAGGCTATCTTTTTATTGAATAACTCCCGCAAGATTTTATACACAAACCATAATCCTAATATGCTATAAAATACAGCTGTAACACTTACAAAAAATTGCGGCAAAATTCCAGATCCATCAGCCACGAAAAAATCATACCCAACAACTAAATTGCCCAAAAAAGCAACTATTTGTCCAAAAACCATCCCTGGAATCCAAGCTACTGCAGTCCCCGGAGAAAATTTGTTAGTTATTCTTCCAGTCTTTTGTGAAATCTCAGCTGGATTAGGAAAACCAAGATTAGAATCAAATGCCTCATTGGTAAAATCAATATCACGATCTACAACAATTGAACGAGTATATGCATAATAATACAAACTATCACCCCAAAAGATGCTCTGTACCCTCAAGACCCCAGCGACATACAAAACTAAACATACTAGAAACAAGAAAATAAAATATCTGTATTCTGGAATTTGAAGTTTTTTAAGCACGACTCAAGGATACTACAAACTACTGTAGTATCCAATATTTTGCTTCAGATTCATTGGAAAACCAAGAGAGTTTCTTGCCCATCTCGCTATTGAGCGATAAAACAAAGTTGGCAATTGAAACTTGTGCATCAGAAGAACCCAGAACTGCAACTTTCCCAACTCGGGGATCAGAGACAAACTTCATATATACACCTCTTGCTTTCGGAGAAATATGGCTATTGTTACCTAGTGGACGTAAATCAACAATAATACTCACCGGAGTAGGCAATTTTTTTTCTTCGATTATTGAGTAACACTTATCTACACCAGCTTGTGCTTGGACTGTGTTTTTCTCATCATCATAAATAGCTTCTAAAAAAGAGACTATCAGCACATTCTTCTCGGCTACATTCACAACAACTGTATCTTCGACCTTTAAATTCATCACTGATTGATCTTTATTCATGAGACACTTTCTAAGCTAAACTTTTTTGTTTAGATATCAGAAAAAGTATACGATAAATCAGTCAAAACTTTCAAGTAATAAAAATGCAGCTTGCAGATTTTTCTACCCGCAAGCTGCATGTATACGGTACGCTAATTTATACTAGTCACGCATGTGTCTTCCTTGTCTTCCCATGTGCATAAAAGCTTCAAAATCTATCCCTTGCTCCTCAGCCCATGTTTGCACTTCTTCACGGATATCAGCACGCATCTCTCTCATATCTTCTGGTGATAAATCCTGTTCATGTAACTCTTGCATACGCTCATACATTTCATCATGTTTTTCTAGAATTGCCTGCATTTGCGTCTCAGTTAAGTTTCTTTCAGAAACTGCTCTCTGCAACCGTTCTTCCATTCTCGATTCCATCTCTTGGTGTCTCAGCTCCATTTCTTGCTGATGAAATTCTTCTATAGTCTCTTCAACGGCAGATTGATCTAAACCAAATTTTTGTGCAATAACTGCTGCAAAATCACCATGCCTGTTCTGCTCATTAAATGCAGAAACTTTGTCTGTCGCAGACCAAGCCAAAACTGCAACTAAACCCAGCATTGCAATAGGCAACAAAATATATCTCTTTGAAGTTTGGTGTAACTTTTTATTCATACCAATTCTTTCCTTAACTCATTTATACTAATTATTTGCTACTAAAAATGAGTATAAACAACAAAACTGAGAATAAACTTAAAAACAAAATTTTGTAAATTTTAAAGGGGGAGAGTCACACTAAAAGTCGTACCTTTTCCAATTTCACTATAAACAAGAATACTTCCTTTGTGATTTAAGATAACCTGCTTAGCGACAGAAAGACCTAACCCAAACCCTGGCTTTTGACTATGTGTTCTACTTGAGTCAATTCTATAAAATCTGTCAAAAATATATGGCAAATACTTCTTGTTAATACCTATTCCAGTATCCGTCACCTTAATACAAATTGATTTTTTGTTTGGAATGACATCAACTTTAACTTTACCTTTGGGATTTGTGTATTTAATCGCATTATCAAGTAGAATAGTAAAAAGCTGTACTAAACCGGTTTCTGAGGCTAGAATTTGCTGATGTTTCAACTTTGAAATAATTTTAACCTCTTTCTGTTCTGCCAAAGGTTGCATTGTTTTAACAACTCTACTCATAACCTCATGAATATCAACCATTTGTTTTACTACTGTTTTGTTTTCTTGACTTGCTAACTGTAATAAGCTATCAATAAGTTCTTTCAATGCATCTACATCTTCTAGATTACCTGTGAGAATTTTTTTGGCTGGTACACCTAATGTTTTATCACGCAGCGAAACTTCTATTGCAGTTTTCAAACTTGTGAGGGGAGTCCTGAGTTCATGTGAAGCATCTGCAATAAACCTTTTTTGCTCCAGTAATACATCTTCTATTGGTTCTAAAGTCTTGCCAGCCAACATATAACTGGCCAAAATACTTACTAGTAAAATAAAACCATTCGCAAATAAAAGGTTATATACAACCCTTTGTTTTGATTCATAAAGTTCGTCTAAAAAAAGTTGGTGTAAATTTTGAGGTTGGGCTTCGTTTGTAGCTTGTCGTAACAGTTGCTGTCCAAGTTCTGAGTTGGGCAGTGCCCTTAATCTATTCTCCGCCCGTATAAAACTTTGTTCAATATTACGGGAGACCCCAGAAAAAATAACTAAACTAAACATCACACTCACAGTCATGATTGCTGTTACATACCAAATCGTTAGTTTAATTCTCGTGAGTGCAAAAACGTTCATAGTAACATTACCTATCAACTATTTTATACCCAAAACCTCGTACTGTTTGTATAAGTAACCCTGATTTTTTAAATGGTTTATCAATTTTATTTCTTAAGTATCCGATATACACTTCAACGGTATTAGGCAATATAGTAGTATCAAACTCCCAAACCTTATTTATTATTTGCTCTTTTCCTAAGGTTTTATTTTTATTTTGCAACAAGTATTCAAGTAATAGAAATTCCTTTTTTGAAAGCTCAATTAGGTGACCGGCTCTTTTGACTTCAAATGTTTTCGTGTTTAACACTAAATCTTTCACTGTAATGACTTCAACTTGTTGCTTTCGAGATCTTCTAGAAAGAGCCTTGATTCTTGCTAATAGTTCTTCAAATGCAAATGGTTTTGATAAATAGTCATCTGCCCCATTTGTTAAGCCAGTTACTTTGTCCGACACCTCAGACTTTGCAGTCAGCATCAAAATAGGAGTCTGATTGTTCTGAGATCGCAGGTTTTTACAAACTTCCATACCATCCATAAGAGGCAACATTAAATCAAGTACTACCACGTCAAAACCATTGCTCAACGCCATTTCTAGCCCTGCCTCACCATTGAAAGCAACATCAACAATAAAGCCTTCTTGTTCAAGGCCTTTTCTCACTACGGATGAAATCCTGTGATCATCTTCTACCAACAATATTTTCATCTTGATCCTATTATAACGCTTTACCTGAGAAAGAGCTGAAGTTACAATACACGGTATTGTGGATAAAAAAAAACT
Organism: uncultured Pseudomonadales bacterium; assembly: GCA_964509285.1. Lineage (GTDB taxonomy): Bacteria > Patescibacteriota > Microgenomatia > UBA1400 > PJMF01 > VFLK01. Next base: position 2,661 of record CAZDWQ010000047.1, on the reverse strand, counting down.
ACTCATACTTTTCGCACTTGTAGTAACAGTAACATCAGCTGTTGCAACATATGTATACGCTTCAAATAAAACTGAAAAAAATATAGGGGATACTCAACCACAAGTACTCGCTGTCCAAGATGTAGTTTTTACCCCAATTCCAAACTTAGAAAATAAAAATACTTTAGCAGTATTGCTACTTGGATATGGTGGCGCAGGACATCAAGGTGGGTTTTTAAGTGATGTAATCCAAATTGTACAGTTTGACTTTGAAAAGAAAACAGTAGCATTCATTTCTATTCCTCGTGATTTATTTGTTTCACTCCCTGATGACACAACTGGAAAAATTAATACTGCTTTTAGCTTAGGCAATAGCAAAGACCCAATTCATTCCGGAGCACAGATCGCTAAACAAATGGCCACCACTGTTACGGGCATTCCAATAGATGCTTTTATTTCTGTTGATTTTGTTGGTTTTCAAGTAGCCATCGGTGGAATTCTAGATGGCTTAGAAGTTGAAGTATCAGAAGTTCTTGATGACAAATGGTATCCAATTCAGGGAAAAGAACTTGAAACTTGTGGTAAAACTCCAGAAGAAGTTGCCGACCTTATAAATACACTTTCTGGTTTTGAACTAGAGAGCCAGTTTGAGTGTCGTTACAAACATATCTCTTACTCTGTTGGGAAACATCACATGGAGGGGGGAGATGCGCTCGCGTATGTCCGCTCGCGCCACGGCTCCGCCGGTGGTGACTTTTCTAGAAGCAAACGACAACAAGAAGTGCTCCTTGCTATTCGTGAAAAACTTTTTACCCTCAAAGCTTTGCAAAAAATTCCTGAGTTCTTTAAAACTATGATCGCACTCACAGATACTGATTTAAACATTGATAGCATTGCAACGTTAGCTCCAAAACTTTCAACAGCAATCGATATGAATGTGATTAGCATAACTTTGAGCACAGAAAACGTTTTGGAAAACTCCAAATCAAATGCGGGAGCATATACTATCATCCCAAAAGCCGGAATGAATAACTGGGAAGAAACACAGAACTTTATTCAGTCAGAGCTAAATAAATCCCCATAAAATTTAGACAGTTCTCTTTGGCAAAACAACAGTTATTGTTGTACCTTTGCCAACTACACTATCAAGAATAATATTTCCACCTAAAATTTCAGTGACTTTCTTAGCATAGTACAAACTCAAACCTGTCCCATTTTGGTCTGATTTGGCTTTAGCAGCTGCTGACTTTTCAAAAATAAGTTTCTTCTCTGTTTCAGGAATTCCACCACCAGTGTCTGTAATTGCAAAAGTGGTACTTTCAACACTAGCATCAACTTTAATTAATACACTTGCTAAATGAGAGCTATACTTAATTGCATTTGAAAGCAATATTGACAGAACCTCATTCAACAGTTGAACATCACTGACGAATGGGACAACTCTGTCACTTATCTCAACGGATATACCGATACTCTTTTCTTTAATTCTTTTATTAAGATTACTGACAACCAACCGAACTAAATCCTTCGGATGAAATAGCTTCAGCTGAGTAGTCAACTCACCTGATTCAAGCTTCACAATGCTTGATAAACGATTTATGATCCCTGATACATCCTCAGTAATAGTTTCAATGTCTATTACTGTCCTATACTCCCGTTGATCTAAATTGTCAATTTTCCCAGATAAAAATGCTTCCAATAAACTTTTAATAGAGTCCACTGGTTGCTGCAATTTTTCAGAAATAAGATTGACAAATTCAGTATACGAAGCCTCAATCTTCCTTCGTTTAGTAACATCTTGAGCTATTCCAACTACTTTAGTTGGCTTGCCAGCATCAAAAACTGTAAACCCTTTTATAGTAATCCATCTAACTATATTCTCTACATTAGCAGTTGGAAAAGTAAATTCAAAGAGTTCTTCTGATCTCAATAAACCATCCAAATCTTTACTAAACTGTTTTTTATAAGTAGATGGAACTAAGCTAATATAATTGTGAAGTTGTACTGGATCACTACTATATGGCATGTTATGTAAAACATACATCTGCTTTGACCAAACTACTTTCCCTGAAATAATGTCTTCTTCAAAATTTCCAATTTCAGCGATTTTCTGAGCTTCTAGAAACTTTAATTTTTCAGTTTTCAAACTTTGAATTGATTGGAATAGCTCATTTTTTTGATCTTCAAAGTTAGTGACTAACTTATTTGCATAACTTTGACTATTAAACTGACCAATCATTGTCAACGTAAAAAATACTAGCAAGAGCACTGTAATAATTGCACCAAAAGTAAGAATTGCATTAGAAAGAGCTGTGTTATCAGTATATAAAGGTGTATCTTCCGCAGCAAAAAACTCAATTATCCACTTGCTATTGTATAAGTACATTGAAGATTTACCTAACCACTTGTAGTTTTTCTTTTTTTCTTCAGAGCTCAAACCTAATGCCTTTTCTGAGTCAAAAAGTAAGTTTGCTTCACTCAAAACATCTGATTCACCAGCATCGTAAATTTTGAAACTAAGGTTTTTTAAATCTTCTGGACTAAACATCTTTGCCATTAAGTCATACATTCGAAACGGAGAATATACGTATCCTGCAAGCTCACCGTCCTTTATTATAGATAAATACATTAGATCTACTGCATAATTAATATTTTTACTAGATGTGCTAATCTAGTAGTGGA
>CAZDWQ010000046.1:7880-8021 GCA_964509285.1 uncultured Pseudomonadales bacterium | reverse complement strand
GCTTGTAATAGTGCCACTACCAACATTGCTGACATTGGCAGTAACATCAGTAAATGGAGCATTGAAATTATAGGTATTCAGACAAAGTGTTCCAGCAGGACATTGGCTATCACTGACACACACCTCATTACACGCTACTGG
>CAZDWQ010000046.1:0-7780 GCA_964509285.1 uncultured Pseudomonadales bacterium | reverse complement strand
AGGAGGAGTACTTGGAGGAGGAGTACTTGGAGGAGGAGTACTTGGAGGAGGAGTACTTGGAGGAGGAGTAGGTAGCTCATCGCAAGAATTGGGTCCAAAATATGAAATGAAAGCAATATTCGAACCATAAGTCATATGTGGATCAGCACAACCCAAATCAATCTGTTGAGTTCCACACTGTTGATTTTGATCAAAACCAAAAGTTTCACCGGTACAACCAAAAGAACAAACAGTTACACCATTTTCATTACAGCCAGTACCACCAGGCATAACTTCATCACAGGTATAATGTCGTACAAACACACCAGCATTACTATTGCAATACTCTCCACAAGTTGGTTGGCCACTCCCACCGCAATAATCTCGATTTCCGTTATAGTTTGTACATGATGTAATACATTGTGTTTGATGGGCTTCTGTAACAGTAATGGTGTCACCAATTCCAGCCGCTTGTTTTCTGATTTCAGTATTCTTTTGTGACAAATATAATCCAACTCCGGAACCAACTAAAATAAGCAATAGAAAGATAACTCCTAAGATCAATTCTACATTATTTTTCTTTTTTGGTTTTGCGGCGTCTGAGCCTATGTCTATATTAACAGAAGGAACTTCGGTTTTATTAGTAGTAGCAGTTGCAACCGTGATTTGATTCATTGAGTTATTGATGGTTTTATCTAATTCTAGATTTTGTGTTGTGTTAATCATTTCAATTTTATTACTTTAAATTGCTCAATAAAAAAAACATACAAAAAGTTCCCTCTTGAAATAATACTTGATTTTTCAGAGATGCGTCAATAGGGAATTATGAGAGCTCTGAGACATTTTTTAAGAGATGCTCAGTTCTGAATTATTATGAGTTTTTCTAAGAGTGACTGATTTTTGGAGTGGATTTTTGTGGCCACTATGAAGTACTAACAGTATTAGTTATTCAGCTTCAACTGTTAGAAGTACAAGTCCTGACAATTTTTTACCACTTAAAAAGTCAAGAGCTGCCCCGCCAGCTGCAGAGACGTATCCATATTGTTTTTCAAGCCCAAAGTGAGTAATACAAGAAATGGTATCACCACCACCAATAATTGAGAGGCCAGTGTTGAGAGCAACACTAGTGGCAATTTTTTTACTTCCTTGAGCTAGGATTGGATTTTCCCAAACACCCATCGGCCCATTCCAAAAGACAGTTTTGGCATAAGAAATGATTTCTTGGTAGAGTTTAATTGTGTTTGGTCCAATATCTAAGTACAACAAATTTTTGTCATGACGGACATTTTCTTTGGTAAGATCGATAATCTCAGTTTTGTTTTTGTTTGTTTCTTCTAATGAATGCCCAGCTACTACATCAATTGGATAGACAATCTTTGGTAAGGGAATATACCCATTAATAAGCATTTTCTCATTTTTATGTTCTTCGAGCAGAGAGCAGGCAACATCAGTGTAGTTAATATTTTTCTTCTTCAGGTCTGCTGGTGCGTCTTCGATAAAGGATTTATAGACTTCAAGGCCATCTGCTTTTAAAAAGCTATTGGCAACCGCGCCACCAACCAACACAATATCAGCAATTTTTGCTAAATGTTCTATTGCCCCAACTTTGTCAGAAATCTTAGCACCACCCAGAATGATAATGAGAGGTTTCTTGGGGTTTTCCATCATTTCTGTAAAAGTAGAAACTTCTTTTTCAAGGGCAAAACCCGCAAAACTTGGTAAATGTTTTGCAATGCCTACTATTGATGCATGAGCACGATGAGAGGTAGAAAATGCTTCATTAATATAGACATCCGCGAGCTTAGCCAGCTCTTTGGCAAAGTCAGCATCGTTCTGTTCTTCTCCCGCATGAAAACGGATATTCTCTAATAGTACGATTTCACCTTTTTTAGCCAAAAACACCTCTTTTTGAGCGTTTTTTCCAATACATTCTTTAGAAAAAACAACCGGTAGTTTCAATTTGTTTTTCATGTACTCGGCGACTGGGAGCAAACTATATTTCAAGTCTTTTGCAGATTCAGGTCTTCCGAGGTGAGAAATGAGAACAACTTTAGCGTCATGCTTAATTAAAAAATTGATAGTTTCTAGTGAAGCAGTGATTCTTTCGTCGTTAGCAACCTGTAAAATACCGGCAGCATCTTTTTTTAAGGGCACATTGTAGTCGACACGAACAAGCACAGTCTTATTTTTTATATCTGAAATTTGGGGGAGTTTTAGTTTCATATTCTTTAGTCTATTTAATTGACAGATTCCAAATTATCATACTTTGTCATACTTTGAAAGCTACAACTATAAAACAACTATAGAAAGAGATCTTCAGTATCGATCTTAGCAAGAGAAAGGATTGCTTTTCTAGTAGGAGTTTCTCTTTTTTCTCTGGAATTATTGGATAAGTATGATACAATTGGCTTTCGACTCTCATGAAAGGGGAAATAAAGTTTATGGCATCTGACACAGATACAAAAACAAAAAAGCCAATGACCATGGCTGATCTTTTAGCTTCGGCTCAAAAGAAAATGGTTATTCTTAAAAAAGGAGATACTGTTGAAGGCATCATTACCTCTATTGGTAAAAAATCTTTGACTCTCGATATCGGCGCAAAAACCGAAGGTATTGTTGCAGATAAAGAATTCGAATCTTCTACCGATTATGTTTCTGACTTAAAAGTTGGCAGCAAAATTGAAGCAGTCGTTGTTTCTACAGAAAACGAACAAGGACAGGTTTCATTGTCCTTACGAAAAGCTGCAACTGATTCCAGATGGGATTACTTCACCGAAGCATTCGAAAAAGAAACAATTTTGGAAGCCAAAGGTTTGGAAGTTAACAAAGGTGGACTTATCGTTGTTGTTAATGGCACCAGAGGTTTTGTTCCATCAAGTCAATTTGGAAAAGATTTGGTTGGTACATTCTCAAAACTCAAAGGCGAAACTATTAAAGTTAGAGTCATTGAAGTTGATAAAGAGAAAAACAGACTTATCTTCTCTGAAAGACACGTTTCTGAAGCAGAAGAGTTGGCAAACAAAGCTGAAGCTCTTGATAGCGTAGAAACTGGTGCAATTTACGAAGGTGTTGTTTCTGGTGTTATGCATTTTGGCCTATTCGTTACTGTTGAAGTACCTGTTGAAGACGGTACCAAAGGTCACGTTGAAGGCTTAGTGCACATTTCAGAAATCTCATGGGAAAAAGTAACGCATCCAAAAGAATTCCACTCTGTTGGAGATAGAATTAAAGTAAGAGTTCTGGGTATTGATGAAAAAACCGGAAAACTTAACCTTTCTATCAAACAACTCAGTGATGATCCATGGAAAGTTATTGTAGATAAATACCAGGTTGGAACTACTGTTGAAGGCGTTGTCTCAAGAGTCGAACCATTTGGTGTGTTTGTAAACGTTGAAAAAGGAATTGATGGTTTGATTCATTCAAGCAAGCTTGAAGAAGGTCATAACTTGAAAAAAGGCGATCATATTACTGTCAACGTTGAGAGTGTCGACCCAGATCAAAGACGTATGAGTTTAAGTCTTGTTTTGACTGAAGTCCCACTTGGTTATAAATAAGAACGAAAAGTACGTAAGTACGCTATACTGTTTATAGCGCCGGAGCTGAAAGCGAAGGCGCAAAACTAAAAGAAAGGTTTTTATGGCAAAACAACGAATGATTGTAACCGATGATCAATTACTCATCGATATGGATTTACTTTTTAATGCAATCCGTGAAGCAAATGGTGATTGGGAAAAGGTCGAACAAGACATGAACAATTACTTAGGAGCAATTCAGTCAATGGTTTTGCAAGATGATGCAGATGATTCTGCAGCGGAATAATAAAAAACTGTAAATGGGAAGGCCTCGGCAGCTTTCTGGAAAATTTCCAGAAGCGCGCCGGGGCTTTTTTGTAGCTAAACCAAGCATTTTCGCTGTTTTTGTGGTATAATACCCTTAGGTTTACCGAAAAAACATGAAACTACGCTCTATTCAAACGAAGAAATTTGTCAAAGTGAGGCACTTTCTGAATTTTTAATAGCGCTCAAAGTTTCCAATTATTTTCAGCTAGCCTAAAAAGGAGACATATGGCATACGTAATCACCTGTGGAGATGAAGGCGTTCAAGTTAACGAAGGAACTAGACTCGGTTTTGCCGGTGCCGGTTTCAGACTTGAAGGATTCAGCGAAGTTATTTCTGCTCTTAAATCTCTTTTAGACAAAGATTTGAGAATTGCTGCTTCTGAAGAATGTGACTGGATGAAAAGTAATCTTGAACTCTCAAACTGGGAACAAGTTACTGCAAGCACTCAGCAACATATTGAAGCTTTAGCTGATAAAGAAAAATTACTCTATTCAGGCTTTATTCCATTTACCGATCCAAGACAGTTAAAGCATGAAATTAAGGCTCACATGGTTCGTCCAAAAGGCGTTCACATTGCAAATAAAATTTGTTTTACCCTTGGTGGCGGTGAGCAAACATACAACTTAGGTTGTTTTTTGATTAGTGCTGATTGGGTACATGCTGTTAATTTTGAAGTTGCTAAAAAGATAATTGAAGCTCAAGTTGCATTCTATAAAAAACTCGTTAATAAAGATGATCTCAAGATCGTTTTTGAAGCACAGGGTGAACTTGGTGAAGAAATCGCTAAGAAAAATGCTGCTGTTTTAGAAAAAATGGGTTTTGCAGCTTCTGTAAAATAATCTTGTCAAATAATTTCTCTTTCGCAGTTGCTTCATTTGGTTTATAATCATGAGCCTTGGTGGGTATTATTTATAGTAGGGTAAATATGCAAGATTTAGATAAATTAAAAGATATAATTATTTCTCATGTTAAAAAAATGCGTGTAGTTGCGGATTCAATTCATGCGAAGTGTGTTGATGGTGGATACAGAGGTGAAGAAGCAGTTGGTGCAATTGCATTTCCAGGGGGACATTTAGGTATTTCAATGGCATTACTAGAATTAGGGTTTTCTCCAGACGACGCGTTTAACTTAGTTTATCAATTTGTTTCAAAAGATGGAAATCCTTATTGTTGGCATACCGATAAACATGAGGGTCATCATGGAGTAATTGTTGGTTGTGGTCATTGCAATGCGGCAATTGGAAAAGGTGTTCACTACGGAGTTGTTGGTGAAAATGTTCAAGCATTACTTGAGTTAGCCAGAAAAGCTCAAAATGAACGCGAGAACATGGAACTCGTCATTCTTGACAGAGAGCATGCAGAACAGGCAATTTTAGTTGTCACAAGTACAGATTATACGATCAAACCTTGGGATCAGGAAAACGATGTTCAGTTTTTTATCTATGATAAAGTGAGACACATGGATTTATTGAAAAAACTTGCTATGTTTTTAGTAGAACAAGGAAAAGAAGTTTTATATGAAGACCTGGTAAAAGCTTCTGAAAAGCAAACCAATGCAACTCTAGGCCTCTTGGGCTCAAGTAAAGGGAAACCAATTTTTACAGTTTACGTTTCTTCTGGTGAAGAACCAACTGTTGAATATGTTGGTGAAGCTCCAGTTATTGAATAAATCTTCTCTCTTGTGTTAAAATACACGTTTTCTTATAATTAGCTATAAAATTGAAAGATTTTTTATGATAAGAACACCTGCTGCAGCTCATGAAACTGTGAGAGATAGTTATGATAGTTTTCCAGGTACAGAGTTAGTGAAACAAGTCTATGAACAATGGGATGTCATCGCAAAAAAACCAGGAGAATGGCTACAAGATATGACGGGTGAAATTGCGTTTACAGCTGGTGGTGGTTTAACAACGTTGTTTGGTAAAGAAGATTCTCAAATTTGGAAAGATATACAAAAAGCCTCAAGCAATGGTGAAATTTCTATTGCGGGGATTACCTTTTCAATTGCTGGTTTACAGCTTATGGGAGATTTTTACCGATTTTTAAGAGGTTCACTTGATGGTTTACAGTGTATCGATGAAAGACTTCAAGATAGTTCAGATTCTAAAGGTAAGGAAGTGCATGAGCATTGTGGTGCATGTGGAGCTGTTCATGGGGCAATTCAGCAAGTTACCGGTATTCATGATATGGAAGATCAGGCTTTACGAGAGCTTGGACAAGTTAGTCTTGGTAAGCAAGAAATATATAAAGAAATGCCTAACCATAAGTCACTTACAATCTTAGTTGATTTACATGGTGATGATGCCGTCATTGATGAAAAAAAGCGTCGACAACTGATGGCAGTGAACGCTTTACCATTCCAGGTTTCTTTACCAGTAGAAAAAATTCAAGAATTTATTGCGAAGCCTAGACGTGGAAGCAACAACGGTTTAGATCGAGTTGAGATTGATTTGCTACTAACTACACTAGTTAATTGGAACGTTAGAATTGCTCGGAACATTATCGGTGGGAATCACAATGATCTACACGCTAGGGCAGATCAAACGTTAATTGTTATTGATACCAGAAACGTTGCACAAGGTGATTTAGTCGCGCAATTGAGACAGCTAATTGATCAGTCCGTTCAACATAACAAGATACTACTGATTCGGTAGTTTCATTTTTCCATATAAATATGGTATAAATACCACATACAGTAGTAATTACTAACGTCCGAAAGGATATTTCCAGGTATGAAAAAATTAAAGGTAACAATTGGTTTACTGTTGGCTGTGCTCACACTTACTGTAACAACAGCAGTATACGCAGAGGGTACAACTACAAAAACTCTAGAACAGATCGAAACATATAAAGCAGAAATGCGTGAGAAAAAAGCAGCCGAAATTGAAAAACGAAAAGCTGAATCTCAAGAAGAGAGAGAAGAAAGACGTGCAGAACAAAAAGCTGAGCGTGAAGAAAAAAGAGCTGCAAAGCTTGCAGAAGAAAAGGCTGAACGCGAAGCAAGAAGAGCTGAAAAACTTGCAAAATTCGTTGAAGTTCTCACAGAAAAAGTTGGTAAGTATTACAGTAGACTTTCCCAGCTTTCAGAAAAACTCCAAACAAGGATTGTAAAACTCAAAGAAGAAGGCTTAGATATGGCGGCAGCACAAGCAAAACTTGATGTCGCAGATGCAGCTCTAGAAAAAGCATATAAAGATGCGCTTGCACTCATTGATGTTATTGCAGCTTCAGACATTACTTCAAAAGAAGGTCTGGGAAAAGTGATTTCTCAAGTTAAGGAATTAAAAAATCCATTCAGAGAAGTCTTAAAAGCATACAAAGAAGTTGCAAAAGAAATTAGAGCAGCTGTTTCCGAGGGTAAATCTGAGGTTAGAGAAGATAAAAAAGAAGCTATCAGGGAAGGAAAGGAATAAGCATGACAAATACTACTAAAGTTTTAACAAACATTGGTTTGTTTGTAGTAATCACACTCTTACTTACAGGATGTACATTCTTTCCAGGAAAAGAGCAAGACTCTGATTTGATGAAAAAATCAGGATCAGTTACGGGAAACGATGCAACTTTCACAGAAGTTTCTGAAGATGATTCAGTTGAAACAATAGAATCTGAGATTGATCAGACACTTATCGAAGAAGAAGACTTTTCAGGTTTAGAAGCTGAATTAGATGTAGAAACTGATACGAGTGTGATATATAAATAGTATTTTTTACTTTTGAAAAATAAAAGCCCAATCTAAATTCAGATTGGGTTTTTTTATTGTTTGTTAGCGTTAATATACCCAGAAGGTGAAAGGTATTTGTAAAGAATTTGTGTATCTGGATGAATTCTAAACTGTATGAGTTTTTCAAGTCCGGCAAGGAGTTCATCCGTTACTTCGTGTTTATAAAAACCACCTTCATGAAAAAAGGCTCCAGGTGAATGCCCGATAATACCCCATAGTCTATGTATTAGAAACGCAAGA
>CAZDWQ010000045.1:0-8052 GCA_964509285.1 uncultured Pseudomonadales bacterium | reverse complement strand
CACTACTAGATTAGCACATCTAGTAAAAATATTAATTATGCAGTAGATCTATTGTTATACCTGCCCTCAATTACATAGAAATGGTATTGTTATGGATATTGAGAAGAAGCGCGGGCTTCCCATAAAGGAAGCACTTACAATAACCGGAGCATTAGCGCTTCTCTATTACATTTCTCTTTTTGCCTTTAATAAGAATCAAGTTGAAGCTATAAAAAAACGCGACAAAGGTAGATGCCAATTCCCTGGTTGTAGTAACAAAACTAAATACAATGTTGAGGTTCACCATGTAATTCCTCAGGGTTATTCTTTTCGAGTTAACAATATGCGTCCCGATTCTCCGTTTAATGCTGTTTGTTTATGTGAAGAGCATCATGTTGGTTATCCGAAAGACGGTAGAAAACAGGCGGTTGGTATGGTGTGGGACCCAATTCACCCAGATACATATTTTGTACACTTAATTCTTGCGGGCAAATTTGATCTACTTCCAGAGAGAATTAAAGCAAAGATAAACCAAGATTTTCCAGGACTATATGAATACTATAAAAATGTCAGTATAGGCGCCAAAGGTGCAAAACTTGATTATAAACATATGTATGACGAAGTAATGAGAAAATGGAGGTCTGATAGGTTGGAAAATAGAGAAGTCTACTGGAATTCTGATCATGATGCTCATCTACAAATTGCAGCTATTAATGCAACTATAACCGCTATAAAACGAAGGTGGAGATTTCCACTGAAAATGTTAGGCGGTAATGTTAAAGCAGAAAATAGAGGTATGTATGCTTGGGATAACTTGGTTGCACTAGCAATAGAAAAATATGTTAGAAAGCTTCCTAGACATGAGTTGTTGAGTATTTTTAGAGAGATGAAAGCTCCAGGGGCTGAATCGAGAATTATATATTATTACAGAATCTATACTCCTGCTTTAGCTCATTTTGAGAACAGGGCAGATATGGCAGGAGTTTTGAACAGTTACTTGGCCTCATTACCTGAAAAAGAAGCCTGTGATTTAATTAAAAGATTTGATAAAGTAAGAGATAGTGATGAAGCCTACGGTGTTTTATTTAATGGTTTTTATGAACCTGCAATCAATTCATATAAGTCAAAACAAAATGGAAGTATAGCAAGAACTCAAAGAACTCAGATGAGTAATGCTGGCACCGGCGGTTTAATGAGAAGAGTCTAGCAACTTGTTGTATACTTAACTCTATGACAAACAACGAGTTAGAGGATAAAATCCAAGAGTTAACAAAACAGATTAAACTACAAAATTCCTACAAGAGAAATTTTTCAGTTGTAGTGGTAAGAGGGCTTGGGAGTGCTATTGGAGCAACTTTTGTTTTTGGACTAGTTTTAGCTGGCTTATTCCAAGTAATCAAATCTGTTGACTATGTTCCAGTTCTAAACAATATTTTAAATTCACAAGCAATCGAAGAATTAATACGACGTTTTACCCAACAAGGTTGATATGATTCTAAAAGAATTTGAAGGCAAACAGTTATTACAATCAGTTGGTTTGTCTATTCCAAAGAGTATTTTAGTGCAGAATGGCGTAACTACTAGCGGACTCAATACAGCCAAAAGTTTGCAGTTTCCAGTGTACTTAAAGGCCCAGGTTTTGCACGGTAATAGAGAGTTGCAAGGTTTAATTACTAAGGTTTCCGATATAGCTCAGCTTGAGGTAAAAGTTTCTGAACTATTTGCTCAGGTTGACCAATATGGCCAAAAGATTTCGCATGTGCTGATTGAAGAATCCGTTGTTTTTTCAGAACAATTCTATGTGAGTTTTTCATATAGTACAGCAACAAGAACCTCAGTTATTCAGTTTAGTAAATCAGGGGGCACTGGTATGGATGACCGTGGCGACTCTTTGAGTTTGTCCCAAATTTCACTCAAAAATGGGTTAACGGAGTTTCCTGAATATCCAGAATTACTACCTGTCTTGCAAAATCTTTTTACAGTATTTACGACAAATGATGCTAGTTTGTTAGAAGTAAACCCATTAGTTAGAACAGAGAGTGGATTTGTATGTCTTGATGCAAAAATTGAGCTTGAAGATACAGCCAAATTTAGGCATCCAGAATGGGATACTTACTCTGAAAGATCTCAAATAGCTCAGCCACCAACAGCCGTTGAAAAAAAAGCTCGCGAGATTAGTAGGTCTGATACAAAAGGAGTGGCGGGAGAGAGTTTTTTTGAGTTTCGTGGGGGAAATATTGGAGTCATGGCATCAGGAGGTGGTGCCTCAACACTGGCAATGGATGCGCTGATGGCCGAAGGTCTACGCCCGGCAAATTATACCGAATATTCTGGCAATCCTACTAAAGAAAAAGTGTTTGCATTAACAAAATTGGTTTTGTCTCTTCCCCATTTAGATGCGCTCTATGTTGTGGGGAGTAATGCAAATTTCACGGACATCTACGAGACACTCAGTGGAGTTATTGATGGTTTGGTTGTGGCTGATTTACCAGATAATTTTAAAGTTTTGATTCGTCGTGGTGGTCCAAGATGGCAAGAAGCTTTTCAGATGGTAACAGAACGATTATCAGAAAAAGAGAAACAATCTGGTAAAAAAATTCAACTAAAATTATTTGGGCCAGATTTCTCGATTGTTAAAACGGCTCGCGAATTAAAACAGATGTTTGATCCAGGACTATAACTATGGCAATTCTAATTAATGAAACAACAAAGTATTTGATTCAAGGTATTACTGGTAAAGAAGGCCTGCGGGCTGTTACAGGAATGGTTGCATTAGGAGCTACTGTAATTGTTGGAGTGACTCCAGGAAAAGGTGGACAAACTGTTTCAGGATTGATTGATAAAAATGGCACAGCAGTTGCTCCAATTCCTGTGTATGCAACTGTTGCGCAAGCATTAGAGAAGCATCCAGAAATTAATGCGACTTCAATTTATGCTCCACCACGATTTGTTTTAAATGCCGCTAAAGAAGCTATTATGGCTGGAATTTCACTTATTCATATTATTGCCGAAAACGTACCAACAAAAGATACTGTTGAAATTTTGGAATTAGCAGAAGAAAAGTCACGTCAGCTTGAAAAAAAAATTACTATTTTAGGTCCAAGTTCTGTGGGTGCAATGAGCCCTGGTAAATCAGTGATGGGATCATTTGGTGGTGGCAGAGATGAGTTATTGCTTGCTCCATTTTCAAGTGAAGTAAAGATTGGCAAAGAAAAAGGTGGTGTTGTGGTACTTACAAAAAGTGGAGGAATGTCGCTGACTATCGCCAATATGCTTTCTCATGCTGGAGTGGCTTTGAGCACAGTTGTAGGCTTGGGTGGCGATAAAATATCTTGTACTACCTATGCTGATCTACTTGATTTGATTGCCGGGGATACTGAAACTTGGGCAGTGGTGTTAATTGGAGAAATTGGTGGTAGTTATGAAGAAGACTTCGCCCAAAAAATTGCAGATACAAAATTTACTAAGCCAGTAGTCGCTTTTATCTCTGGAAAATTTGCGGAAAATCTACCATCGGGAGTAGCTTTTGGTCATGCAGGAGCAATTGTCAGTAAAAAATTTGGTACCAGAACGGGCAAGGTTGCAGCTTTAGAAAAAGTTGGAGCCTTGATTGCCGACAACCCAGAAGATATAGTGGAGTTACTTAAAAATGTCAAATGATTTAAAATTCGTTACAGCAATTAGTGGTCAGACAACTAAAGGTTTGATGTTACGAAATCAACCTTTGTTGGATCTAGTTTCTGAAGCTGATTTCGTAAGCACCTTATTTTTATCTATCACAGGCAAAAAACCAAAAAAGAATGAGAAAAAGATTTTGAACGCAATCTTGGTAGCTTCTATTGATCATGGAATTAACCCAGCAAGTGGCTTTGTTCCGAGAGTCGTTGCTTCTTCCGGAAATAATATCTTAACTTGTATGGCAAGTTCTTTGTTAGCACTTGGTCCATACCACGGTGGTGCCATTACCGGCGCAATGCAAGTCTTTAAGAAGGTCAATGAAGATGGAGATGACATTGAAGCTGCTTGTGAGCGATTAATAGATTCATATCGATTAGAGAAAAAAAGAATTCCTGGTTTTGGTCATCCAAAATACAAAACTGTTGATCCTCGTGCAAAAGTATTGTTTGAGATGGCGAGAAAAGAAGAACTTGCTATTGAATATATGAACATTGCAAAACAGCTAGAACACAGTTTAGAACAAAAACTCAACAAAAAATTAGTGCTGAATATTGATGGTGCGATTGCAGCGTTGCTACTAACATTGAAAATAGATCCAATTGCTGGTAATGCAATTTTTGGCTTGGCTCGTGTTGCAGGAAGCATAGCTCATGTTGTTGAAGAACAAAAAAGTGGCAACTGGGTGCGCAGAATCAATGAGAACGATGTTGAGTACGCTCCAGAATAGGATACTGGTTTTGACCAGTTACGTATGATACTATTTTAAGATAAAAGGTACTATTTGAGAAAGATTTAATATGGAAGTTCTTACATACATGCTTAGTTTCATA
The DNA here is from genome assembly GCA_964509285.1 of uncultured Pseudomonadales bacterium. Lineage (GTDB taxonomy): Bacteria > Patescibacteriota > Microgenomatia > UBA1400 > PJMF01 > VFLK01. Next base: position 3,565 of record CAZDWQ010000045.1, on the reverse strand, counting down.
ATTCATTTAGACAAACATATTGCAGAAATCATCTCAGCATATGGTCCACTTACTTACTTGATTTTTTTTGGAATTGTTTTTGCAGAAACAGGATTAGTGATTTTCCCATTTCTTCCTGGTGACTCTTTGCTTTTTGCTGGTGGTACTTTTGCAGTGCTTGGTTCTTTGCACTTTGCGGCACTCTTTTTCTTGCTTTGGGCAGCAGCAGTCCTTGGAGATTCAGTGAACTATTGGATTGGTAACGTCTTTGGCCAAAAACTTGTTGATAATCCAAAGATTACCTTTATTAATCAAGAGCATATAGATAAAACTGAGGCTTTTTATAAAAAATATGGTGGTAAAACTATTATTTTGGCTCGTTTCGTGCCGATAGTTCGTACTTTTGCACCATTCGTTGCTGGTGTTGGTAAAATGGACTACTCAAAATTTTTCTTTTTTAACATAGTGGGCGGTTTTGTTTGGGTGGCACTATTTATGGGTCTTGGATACTTCTTCGGGAATGTTCCAATAGTTAAGGAAAATTTCTCAATAGCAATTTTAGGAATTGTTGGTATGTCAGTTGTTCCAATGATCTATGAATATTTGAAAGAACGTAATTCACCATCCATGTCACAAAAAGTTCTTGAAAAAAAAGTCAATAAATAATATTCGAAACATCCAGTATATATGGAGTATCCAAAGTCAACTCAGCCAATTCCACAGCATGCTAAAAAAGTGTTTCAGGGAGTACTTTTTAGTGTTTGGCAGTGGGAACAAAAAATGTTTGACGGTACTATTCAAACGTTTGAGAAAGTGAGTAGGAATTCTTCAGTTGGAATTTTTGCTTTTACCAAAGATAAAAAGATAATTTTGACAGTTCAGGAACAACCAGGAATTCAGCAATTTATAAGCTTAGTTGGCGGAATTGTTGACGCAGGTGAAGAAATTATTGCTTCTGCACATCGAGAGCTTCTTGAAGAAACAGGGTATATAACTCAAGATATGGAGTTTTGGTATTCGGTTCAACCAGTGACCAAAGTTGAGTGGCCGGTGTATATGTTTGTGGCAAGAAACTGTGAGCAGACTGCCCCACTTAAACTTGATGCAGGAGAAAAAATTAGAGTAGAGTATGCTACTTGGGCAGAATTTTTAGAAGTGATCCATAGCGACGAATTTAGGGATAAGGAACTAGCGCTACATTTATTGAGAATTAAAAATAATCCGGAAAAACTAAGAGAACTAGAATCATTTTTATTTCAGTAAATATAACTAGTTGAGTAATTGCTGTGCGGTTTTTGTAACTTCTGCTTCACTTTCATCTGCGTGATAGCCAATAAAAATCAAAATTCCAGTTTCTTTTCCGGTTTTAAAATTCTCTGGTGCTTGAGCAAAAGTTGTTCGGTTGCCAACAGTATTAAAAATAAAAATTTCTTTCTGATTGGTTGTCACGAAGCCTTTGGTTCTAAAAATATTCTTAGGGAGTTTTTGCAAAAAGTTTTCGAGTTTTGAGAGTGTTGTGGTTTGGTTTAAATATATAGTGAATGCTCCAATTTCATCTGTATGAACATGATCACTATGAGTTTGGTTATTCTGAGCAAGGAGTTTTTCTAGTTCATTTGTATTCAGACCAAACACAACTTTTTGGTCTACGATCCCTTTTGGTGCTTCAACTATTGGTGAGTGAGTATTGAGTTCACGTACATACCCAACGACTGCTTTTTTTTGCTGTAAATCGGCTAGTTCAATTTTATTAAAAATGAGTAGATCTGTGAATTTGGTTTGGTTTTGAGCAGTGATGGTTAAGTCTTTGTAGCCGTCAAAATTAAGAACGTCGATGATGCCAACAACGCCATCTCGTTCAAGAAGCGGGTGAGAAGAAATCATAAGAGCCAGGGCGCTGGGGTCTGCGGCTCCAGATGCTTCTATAATTACTCTGTCTGGATGAAAAGTTTCAACGACTTCAGTAATTGAAGAAATAAAGGGTCCAACCAAAGTACAACAAATACAACCATTGAGCAGTTCTTTTGTTTTAATGCCTTTGCCCTCGAGAATTTTTGAATCTATGTCTGTGTCGCCAATTTCGTTTTTGATATACACCACTTGCTCACCATTTTTTTGTAAGGTGTCAATGAGATTTGAAATGATAGTTGTTTTGCCTGAACCTAAGAAGCCAGAGAAGACTGTTGTTGGAATTTTGTTTTTCATACGATTGTTATTTATAAATTGCAAGTTCCATACTAGCATAGTTGAGGTAAAATTGTGTCAGATTAAAACGGGTTGTAGCTCAGATGGCTAGAGTGTACGTATGGGGTACGTGAGGTCGCTGGTTCGAGTCCAGTCAACCCGACAGTTTCTACTGTATAATGATTGATAATGCCAGATTTTTTGAAAAAATTTTTCAATTTTATTGCACTTGGATTAGTACTATTGCCAATCAAAAATGGTATAAAAACCCCACAAGCAACCGCTCACCAAAATGGAAAAGGACAAGTTGAAGAAAAAGATGAAGAAGACCCAGAAGTTTTGGGAGTTAAAACCAACGAACTAGTAACTGATCTGCCAGAAACTATTGTTGGGCAGTTTTTAGTCAATGAAACTGGCATAGGTGAATCTGGAATTACTGTTGATGGAGAAAAAAATCGGTATATCAAATTGCAGTATACAGATGAATCAAAACAATCGTTATTGCAAATTTTGAAAGTATTTCACCCCGAATTTTCCCAGGAAGAAGCAGAAGAATATTTGGAAAACTACCAAATGTTGGTTGGTTCAGACGTTGATTATTATTTGGACACAGTGAGAAAAGGCAGTTGGGGAACAACTGTGATGTCAGTTACCGGTGATCAAAAAGTTCATTTCAAAACAATTTCTCTTCGTCAGTTTTTGGTTGCCCCGGAGTATAAAGAATCAAGACCGGGAGCTTTGAATGAGTTAATTCAGGAAGAGTTTTTTCAGGCTCATCAGTATGAAGTAGTTGTGGCGCAACTATATAATAGCGGATATTTAAAAGTTGCAGAAATTGATTCTCCAGAAGAAGTGAATGCAGCTGTCTCAACTGGTAATTTGCGCGCGTTTTTGGAGTTATTTTCTCAGCAAAAGTACTTGCGCGATACAAATCTAGGAAGAAATTCATACAATTATTATATTGATGGCCATTTTTTTGATGGCTCTGCTAACTCTGATTTAGTTGTTAACAACGCGTATGCCGAGTTTGTTGCGTTTATTCAAGATAAGCTAGGAATACCATGCACGATTGAGACATTCTTAAACGCTGAATCGGTAAAACATATTAACGAAGAATTTCGAAAAAAATATTTAGACTATTATAAACAACATGGCGTTTCTGATGAACAGGTGCAGATTTGGAACTTAGTGGGAATGTATAGAGTAAATACTGCTAATTCAGAAAATACGTTGAATATGAGAGCAGTTTTAGAGTGGCCTGAGTAAATTGGAATATCGTTGTTGTTCAAACAATCTTTTTTTTTGATAGAATATATTTCTTGAATACGGAGAGTAGCGCAGATGGCTAGCGCGCGTCGTTCGGAACGACGAGGTCGCAGGTTCGAGTCCTGTCTCTCCGACA
>CAZDWQ010000044.1:0-8250 GCA_964509285.1 uncultured Pseudomonadales bacterium | reverse complement strand
TTTGAAAAAGAATTATTAACTATTGGTGCGCGGATTCCAACGCGAATGTAGGTTATATATCAATTTGGCTCAAATACAATATGTAATAAATACGTAATTAAGCAGGGTTGTAATCATTAAACTGATATTGAAAGTGAAGGCAAAAATACGGTACACTGGTAAATGAGGCACGCGAACGGTGTTTGTTTTTGGTGTATGAAAAAAAGCCTAATACATGGCTATAAAAAAGAAGTTGCAAAAAACAAAAAACCATCCGCAAAATAACTAAAAATGTCGCAACAATGTAACAAAGTTTTCATGATCGGCTGGGAATACCCTCCACATAATAGTGGTGGCCTTGGTGTTGCCTGCGAAGGTCTTACCATAGCACTTGCTAAAGAAAACACTAATATTCATTTTTCTTTGCCATACACGGTTAGCGATCCGGTTGACCACATGACAATACACAACTGCGTTCATCCAAACTGGAAAAAGCTTGGATGCCACTGTTTGCAGTCGGGTAGAACTTGTACGCACATACTGTGTGAACCACCATTTTTTGCATATACTGCCGACTTTTTACTTCCTCAGCAAGAACTCAACACGAGTGAAAATACCGGATATTCTTTTGACCTAGGAAAACTCAGAAAACTCTCTAATACTCAATTAGAGAAAGAAGTCACTGAATATGCAGAAGTAGTAAGTACAGTAGCGGTAGATAAAAAAATTGATTTTGAAGTAATTCATGCTCATGACTGGATGTCATTTCCAGCAGGACAGGAGTTAAGAAAACAAACAGGTAAACCTCTTATTACCCATGTTCATTCAACTGAGTATGACCGCTCTGGACTATCTGAAGGCAATCAATATATTAAGGCCATTGAACACGCTGGCTTAAATCAAGCAGACCATGTCATCGCGGTGAGTTATTACACAAAACGCTTACTTGAACAAAAATATGGGGTTGATCCCAACAAAATTTCTGTGGTACATAATGGAATTTCTGATTTATCTGCACCAGCTGATCCAGGCAAACACCACTTTGCCCCTGCCCGTCCTGTCATAGTTTTCATGGGTAGATTAACAATTCAAAAAGGAACTACCTATTTCTTAGATTTAGCCAGAGCTGTCCTGCAAAAAATTCCGGAAGCATTATTTGTAGTTGCAGGTCATGGGGACATGTATCATGAGCTTTTGCTTAAAACTGCACATGATGGTTTGTCAGCTTCAGTTGTTTTTAGCGGATTTGTACGCGATGAACAGAGAAAGAAACTTTTGGATAGAGCTGACGTGTTTGTCATGCCTTCAATTTCAGAGCCATTTGGTTTAGTTGCTTTAGAAGCAGCGCAGCGTCACACACCGGTGATAGTTTCTAAAAATGCTGGGGTAAGTGAAGTTCTTCCTCATGGCATTGCTTTGGATTTCTGGGATATTGAAAAGATGGCAGATGCGATTGTTGGGTTAGTTACCGATCAAGAAAAAGCTAAACTCCAGACAAAGGGTCAGCTATCTGATTTATCAAAAAGAACTTGGGTTTCAAGCGCACAGCAAGTGAAAGATATATATAAAAAAGCATTTTTGGGTTTTCGTAAATAAAGGAATGTATGGCAAACGTTTGTCTCTATTTTGAATTACACCAGCCATATAGACTCGCGAACGTTTCTGTTTTTGATATTGGGTTAGAAAAAGAATACTTTGTACGGCAAGAAGAACAGAATCGTAAAATTTTCCAAAAAGTTGCGCACAAATCATATATTCCAATGCTTACGTTACTTCTAGAGCTGGCTAGAGCACACCGAAATTTTTCATTTTCATTTTCTGCAACAGGCGTGTTTTTAGAACAGGCTTTGGAATATGCACCAAAAGTGGTTGCATTGTTACAGAAATTGGTAGCAACAGGGCAGGTTGAGGTTTTGGCAGAAACGTATCACCATTCTTTAGCGAGCCTCTACTCTCCCCAGGAATTTAGGTATCAAGTAACTGCTCATGAACAATTAGTCAAAAAATTGTTTGTTGTGACACCTCAGGTATTTAGAAATACTGAGTTGATTTACTCAAATGATATTGGTCAGTTAGTCGAGGATATGGGATACAAAGGCTGTCTCACTGAGGCGGTTGATCGTTACCTACAAGGAGAAGCAAGAACGCAACTATTTTTTGGCAAAACAAAAAAACACTTACCACTTTTGTTAAAACATGCGCAACTATCTGATGATATTGCGTTTCGATTCTCAGAAAAATCTTGGGTTTCTTACCCATTAACAGCAGATACTTATTTAGATTGGTTACATTCTTATCGTCATGATGAAATCATTAATTTATTTATGGACTTTGAGACTTTTGGTGAACACCAATGGGAAGATACCGGAATTTTTGAATTTTTTAGGGCATTTGTTACAAAAATTTTGAAGACAGAGAAGGTTGCATTTATAACTCCAAGCCAAGCGATTGATCAGTATAAAAATGCAAAGCAAAAGGAACTACCGATTTACGACGTTCCCGAACCAATTTCTTGGGCAGATGTTGATCGCGACTTAACTGCATGGGTAGATAACGAATTGCAAAAAGACACGATTCAAAAATTGTATGCTCTCGAAGAGAAAATAGTGGCTCAAAAAAATAAAGAGTTGTTGGCAGATTGGCGAAAACTCCAAACCAGTGACCACTTTTACTACATGTGTACCAAGTGGGCGGCAGATGGTGATGTCCATGCATATTTTAGCCCGTATGAGTCACCGTATGAAGCGTACAGGAGATATGCAATAGTCTTAGCTGACTTGCAAGAAAGAATGCTTTAAACTAGATATATGGCACGTGCATTGACTTTAGGAAATGGATCTTTATTAGTTTGTTTAGACAAGTTTGGTTTTGTGCGGGACTTTTATTTTCCGTATGTGGGTCTAGAAAATCATGTTGCTGGTCATAAACATAGAATTGGGATCCGAGTGAATGAACAATTTTCTTGGCTTGATGATGGTTCTTGGGTTATCACACTTGGGTATAAGCCAGAAACAATGGTTGGATATTTAGTTTGTAAGAGTGAAAAGCTACAAGTTTCTATTGTCATGGAAGATAGTGTGTATAACGAGTCAAATGTGTTTTTGCGCCAAGTTGATGTGTATAACCATAGTGAGCAGTTTATTGATGTGCAAGTTTTCTTTCATCAAGTTTTCCATATTAGTGAAACAAAAAAACGAAATACGGCATTTTTTGATCCAACCCATAACGCAGTTGTGCACTACAAAGGCAGACGTGTTTTTATTGTGAATGGCAGGACTGAACAAGGAAGTTCAATTGATGACTATACTGTTGGAGCATATCAGTTTGAGGGTAAAGAAGGTTCTTTTAAGGATGCTGAAGATGGTAGTTTGAGCAAAAATGCTGTTGAACATGGGAGTGTAGATTCTGTGGTCCGTTTTTGTACTTCTTGTGAGAACAAGAAAAAAACAAGGATTTATTACTGGATTACTGCTGGGAAGTCTTTAGAAGAAGCCTATGAGTTAAATGATATGGTGCTGCGAAAAACACCAGAAGGAATGCTCCATTCTACAGAAAGTTACTGGACTGCTTGGCTTTCTACTCGTTCTGAAGAGACAAAAATTCTGAAAAAAGAGCATAAAAAATTGTTCGATACTTCACTATTTGTATTGCGTTCTCATTTTGATGTCGGTGGGAGTGTGATTGCTTCTGCTGATAGTGAAATGATTGAGTATGGTAAAGATGACTATTCATATATGTGGCCGCGGGACGCGGCCTTTATTGTGGAATCACTTGATCAGGCTGGGTACAGTGAGATTACCAGGTCTTTTTTCTTATTCTGTAAAGATGTATTGCATCCTGATGGATATCTACATCATAGATTTAGACCTGACAAAGCATTAGGATCAACCTGGCATTCGACTACTTCGCAACGTGAGTGGCTTAAAGACAAAATTTTGCAGTTACCAATTCAGGAAGATGAAAGTGCGGCAGTGATTCATGCACTATGGAACCATTACGAGAGAACAAAAGATTTGGAGTTTATTGAGACTTTGTACAAGCCTCTGATAGAAAAAATTGCCCGATTTTTAATCAACTTTACTGATGCAGAAACAGGATTGCCGCTGCCTTCATATGATTTGTGGGAAGAAAAAATTGGTGTTTCTACTTATACCTGTGCTTGTGTGTATGGTGGTTTGATGGCAGCGGCAAAGTTTTCTGAGTTGCTTGATAAACGAAATCACATGCGTGAGTTCAAGGACGCTGCCAAAAAAATTAAACAGGCTGCAATCAATTATTTATATAGTCCGGAGCTACAATCATTCGTGCGGGTTGCCAACTTTATAAATGGAAAAGTGGTGCGAGAAGAGATTGTTGACGCCAGTTCTTTATTTGGGCTTTGGTATTTTGACATGATCCCTCAGGATGACCCATTATTCATCAGTTCGCACCAACAAATGTTGCAAAGATTGAGCAGTCCAGAAAAATTGGGTGGAATTATTAGATATGAGAAAGATAATTATTTTAGGTCAACAGATAAATCCAACCCTTGGTTTATCACTACTTTGTGGGAAGCCCAAAGAAAACTTTCACAAAAGCAGGTAACGCAAGTTGAACTAGATTTTGCACTCCAAACCTTTGATTGGGTGTGTGCTTTTATTTATCCATCTGGAGTTTTGGCTGAACAGTTGAACCCATATACTGGCGAATCTTTATCTGCAACCCCATTGGTATGGAGCCACGCGGTATATATTCAAACAGTATTGCTATATTTGAAAAAAAAGAAAGATTTGGAACTAGAAGCTGCAGGAATTAATACTCCAGTTCACGAACTCTAAATTTGGAAAGTAAGTTTACTATGTCAAAATATTTTTTAGCAGTTGATGGTGGAGGCACAAAAACCGACGCAATTTGTGCAGATGAATCTGGAGCTGTTGTAGGGAGAGGGCTAGCTGGTCCAACAAATCTCACTTCGACATCTGTAGGTGCTGCTAGTTTTAATTTAATTGAATCTATTCGACAGGCAGTTGAAACACTTCCAGAAAGTGAACAGTCTGGATTTCCAACGTTAGTAATGGGTCTTGCTGGGTTAGATTCGCAAAAAGAATATGACGAAGCATACACAGTTTTTAGTCAAGCAATTGCGCATTATAAAATAGATAAATTTATTTTAATGAATGATGGTTTTATTGCTTTACAGAACGGAACTGAGAGTGCTGATGCGATTATACTTATTGCAGGTACGGGAAGTATTTGTTTAGGAAGAAATAGTCAAGGTCAAACTGCAAAAGTTTCAGGTATGGATTATTTACTTGCGGATCAAGGATCTGGATACGAGATAGGCAGACACGTGTTGCGTGAAGCAGTCAAAAGTTTTGACGGTCGATCACGCAAGAGTATTTTGGAAGAATTGGTATGTTCGCATTTTAGAATTGCATCAATTAATGATCTGAAAAATGTTGTGTATCATCCCCCACTAACAAAAATAGAGGTTGCGGAATTAGCACCACTGTGTACTCAAGCGTATGAAGCAGGAGATGTTGTTGCTAAGGACATACTTGATTGGGCTGTTACTGCAATTGCGATTATGGTTACAACAGTTGTAGAAAAACTTTCTTTAAGCAAATTTGATTTAGTTTTCTCAGGAGCAGTTACAAATGTTCCGTATATTAAAGAAAATATTTCTAAAGTATTAGAACAAAAATATCCTGAAATTCATATTATTACTCCACAAAGCGAACCAGTTTTTGGAGCACTAAAGATAGCACTAACAAAGTGAGAACTACTCGTATCTGAGAGCATCTAGTGCGCTGATTTTTGTTGCTCTTTTTGCAGGGTATATTCCTGTAAAAACTCCAACAAAGAGTGACAAGAAAAAAATGAATGAGGTAAATGAAATAGGTAAGTAGGCAATATCTACATAACCTACACCTTTTGAGATTGAAAAAGCGCTTAAAATAACCCCAAGCAGTTCACCGCCAATAGTTCCGAGTATAATTCCTAATATGCCGCCAAAAAAAGCCCATTACTAATGACTCAGTCAAGAATAATTCTCTTACTTCATTTGATCGCATGCCCATTGCTTTCATGAGACCAACCTCTCTTGTTCGTTCAAGGAGTGAAACTGTAAGTGTGTTAAACATGCCCAATGCCGCAATTGAAAGTGCAACGAAACCTAAAATCGCCAATAATACCCGTGCAGTAGCAAATAGTTGATCAATTTGTTTAACAGTGTCTGCTACTGACCGAGTGGAGTAGCCTAAAGACTCAATCTGTTTTCTCACTTGAGGCAGTTGCTGAGGACTATCTGTTACAACTTTTAATTGCGAATACTGGTTTATACCCATGAGTCTCAAGTCGATAAATGGAACAAAGTAATATGGTGTTTTATCTTCAGGGACAACACCTACAATTGTATATTCCTCAGGAGAAGATTCCACCTTTTCACCTGGTTTATCAAGCAGTTCACCAACAACAACAAATGTTGATTTAAATGTTTTACCAATTGCCTCTGTCTCTGATATACCCAGTACCTGCAGTAAGGCTTTTGTAGCAATTGCCTGTTTTTTTGCTCCACTGCCTAGTGATACTTTGGTAACTTGTTGTGTAGCAGCGACTGCCGATTCTGAAGCTATTTCAACCCATCCAGAACTATCCGTTTCTGCGTTAGTATTTTCTTCACTTGTGGTGTCAATTTCAACATCATTTGTATCTGTGTTGGCTTGTGCAATAAGTAGTTCGTCAGTAGTAACGCCTAATACTTGTGAAACTGGATCCGAAGGGGCGAGTGTTGTTATAAGGATCACATTGGTCAGTGCTGTATAACCAGTAACTGTTACTTGTTTTCCATCTTCTCCAACTGCTTCAACGTATGTTCCATCAATGCAACCATGAGAGCTACTATCACAATTTTGTTTAAACCATATAGAAAATTCTGATTTTATCCAGGGACTATATGTTTTTTCATTGACGGTAAGTTCCATATTTTTTGCTTCTGGATATGGATTGCCCCAAACCCTGTAGCCAATTTGTGTGCCAGTAGGTCTTTTTGTGTATCCTACTAGTTCACTTGTCCCAGAAGGCTGTATCCTAATTTTTATCCAGTTTTTTTCTTCAAAGGTAAATTCAATGGGAAGTTCAACTGAAGGGTTAAGCTCATAGTCTGAGTCATCATATTCTTTTGCAATATCTTGTGTTACACCAGCAACTTTCCCTGGAGTATATTTTGCTGATACTTCATTTGAGTCAAATAGTTTGCCCTGTGTTGGTTGTATAGCAGAATTTTTTAAGTATTCTGAAGTTACTCCATAGACTGCTACATCGCTGACAGAATTCTGATATTCAATTCTAGAGACTATCGCTATTTGTGGAAGTACCTGTGTTACTCCAGAAAAGTCAGCGATTGAAGCGATTGTTTTGTCATTGAGCGTTTCCTTACTGCCGGGCTGCGTACTAACGTCAGCTTGTTTGAGTTCATCTAGTCGTGCAACTCTAGAAATAACCATTTCTTGGAGTCCAAACCCAATTGAAACAAGAAATACGATTGCACCAATACCTATAGCCATACCACCAACAGTAATCATTGCTCGTGACTTTTTAAACAGCATATTTTTTATTGCTAGGTCAATTAGGTTGATTCTGTTAATTGTTCTTTCTTGTGTGGTTGAACTGAGAACGATTTTTTTGTAGAGGGCAGTAACTTTGGGTATTATGAAATCTTTTAATTTTTTAGGGAAGAAACGGTTATTTGCAATGTGCAGTAAAAAGTTATAGTTAATATATACTAAAAGCAATAAAGAGAAAGTAATTGTTTGCCAAATCCAGATCAAAACAAATATTTTGAAAAAATCAAAAAACTTTTTTAATGATGGTCTAATTTTTTCTACAAATTTCATGTCGCACCTTCTCTTTTTCGCTTCGATGTTTGCAAAAGTTTTTCAATACTATTTGCATCATATTTTTCAGCAATCAAACCATCAAGCATCCTTATTGCACTCTTGGCATATCTCACATACTCAAGATCATGTGTAACCATTATTATCGTTTTTCCTTGAGAGATATTTAGGTCTTGAAATAATTCCATCACTTCTTGACCAGTATGAAAGTCAAGGTTCCCGGTAGGTTCATCAGCAATAATAATTTCTGGGTTGTTGGCTAGTGCTCTAGCAATCGCTATTCTTTGTTGTTGTCCACCTGAAAGTTCTGTTGGTTTGTAATTAGTCCAAGCTTCCATTTTTAATTGTTTCTTAAGTTCGCAATGGAATCCGCGCACCTCAGTACAAGAGGTAAAAT
>CAZDWQ010000043.1:6559-8273 GCA_964509285.1 uncultured Pseudomonadales bacterium | reverse complement strand
AAGAGCATTACAACACCATTAGCGCGTTTATAAAATCAATGCGCGCAAGTAATGCAGATGCTGCACTATATTACCTTGCGCGCATGGTCGAATCGGGTGAAGATCCAAAGTTTATAGCACGAAGAATGGTTATTTTTGCCTCGGAAGATATAGGACTTGCCGTTCCAACTGCCTTGGTTGTTGCCAATGCTGTTTTTGAAGCAGTTACAAATATTGGCTATCCAGAAGCGCAAATCAATTTAGCTCACGGCGTTGCTTATTTGTGCAAATGTGGCAAAAATCGTTCGGCATATGATGCGTATTTTGCAGCTTTAGCTGATGTTCAAAATTTTGGAAACCTTCCAATTCCAATGGAGCTGCGAAATGCTCCAACCCAACTAATGAAAAGTGCTGGTTATGGAAAAGACTATGAAATGTATCCAGAAGATGGAAAGAGTCTTTTACCAAGCAAACTGAAAAATAGGAAATACCTTAAGTAAGTTACAGTTCAGGTAAGATAGTTTTTGTACACTCTTTGAGTGAATACAACACAACTGACTCCACAAAAAGTTCTACAAGAATATTTTGGCTACTCTGAGTTTAGAGACGGCCAGTTAAAAATCATTCAAAATATTCTTCAAAAAAAAGATTGCCTTGCAATTTTACCCACGGGAGGAGGAAAGTCATTATGCTTTCAAATTCCAGGGCTTCTATTTCCAGGAGTAACAGTTGTTGTTTCTCCACTCATCAGTTTAATGAAGGACCAGGTAGATACTTTGAACAGCAAGGGGATATCCGCATGCTATATTAGTGGTCTCCTCACTTTGGAACAATTAAATTCTACGTATGAATTGCTACAACTGAATAGATTTAAGTTTGTCTATATCGCTCCAGAACGACTTGCTTCACAAAAATTTCAGAAAATTATTTCAAACTTACAAATATCACTACTAGTAATTGATGAAGCACACTGCATTAGTAGTTGGGGTGATTTTTTTAGACCTGCGTACAAACAAATAATTACACATATAAAAAAAGTTATGCCCAACTTTACGAGTTGCCCTGTTGTTGCATTCACCGCAACGGCACACAAAGTTGTTCAAACAGACATTTGCACAACACTGCAGTTGAAAAATCCATTTGTTTTTTATAAATCTTTTGCACGCACTAACCTTAACGTAGAAGTCATCCATTGTTTTAACCAAACAATTAAAAACTTAGTTTTACTCAGGTTGCTCAATAAACACACAAATCAAGTTGGCATCATTTACTGTGCTACAAGAAAAACAACAGAGCAGTTAACACTTTTTTTGCAGAAATTTGGCTTTGACGTTAAGTATTATCACGGAGGGTTAGAAAACAAAGAAAAACAAATAACCCAGCTTGCCTTTACTAATAGACATACAAAAATAATTGTAGCCACGAATGCCTTTGGCATGGGTATTGATGTCAGTGATATTCGTTTTGTGATTCATTATCAAATTCCAGGAAATATTGAAAACTACTATCAAGAAATCGGCAGAGCAGGGAGGGATCAAAAACAATCATGGTGTTACACTTTTTATTGTCCCGCTGATGAAACAGTACAATACGAACTCTTAAAAAAGTTCCCACAAAAAATAAAAGATTTTGAAAAAATGAAACGGCTAGTTATTCTAAATAAATGTAGAACCGTACAAATTTTAAATTACTTTGGCGAAAAAAGTTTGTGTTGCAAGACTTGTGATATTTGCAA
>CAZDWQ010000043.1:0-6459 GCA_964509285.1 uncultured Pseudomonadales bacterium | reverse complement strand
TGAACACAGAGTTTTTGCACGAACCATGAAAATCATGGAGGAGCTCGGTGAACTTTCTGATGAAATCTTAACCAGTATGAATTTGCAAAGAAATACAAAAATTGCAAAATTTTCTCAACAAAATATCGAAGATGAATTTGCAGATGTGCTTGGTTCATTAATCTTACTTGGCATCGAACTAGATATTGATGTTGAAGAAGTAATGAAGCGAAAAATTGCCTTTACTAAAGAACGATTTGAGATGGATTCTAAAACTGAATCAGCAGAATAATACAAATAGCAGTTTTTCTTTGCGCATACGCCAACACACCAAAACTCTAGTTTAAATCTTGAAACTGGTATAACTCACCATCATAAAATCCGCGACTTCTGTAATACTCACGTGTGCCAATTGCAGAAATAACCGCCAACTTTTTAAAATCTTTTTTAATCGCAATTTTTTTTGCCAGCTCAATTAATTTTGTTCCTAAACCTAAATGTTGAGCCTTCTCATCTCCTTTAGTTCCCACATCAACAACTCTTCCATACACATGAATCTCACGAATGATTGCAGCATCATTTAACTCTGCAATAAAATTAGCAACTTTTGGCAAACTCAAACGCAAAAATGCAATTATCTTTGTTCTTTTTTCTGCAGAATTTTTACTTGTTGCTTCGTTTTTTTTACCACTATTTCTTTCAGTAGTAACAGTGTCCGCATCAACCACATATTGTAAAAAAAGTTCCGTGCTTACCGGAGTAGAGTAGATAACTTTTTCTAAACGTAAGTCTTCTGGATTAAATTGCACATTTTTAATTTCTCTAGAACGGATATCTCTTGATTTTTCCCCAGCTTTTAATAATTTTTGTTCAGCAATCTGTCTAAAGTTAGTAAGCTTGTTTCCTTCTATAATATCAGTAGAAGGAATATCACGAATAACTCTGGTTAACCGACAATACTCCGGAGTATTCAATAAACAATGAGATAAAACATCTAAGAGCTCTTCATAAGAATACGGCTGCCACAAACCTTTTTTGTAGTACTGCATTAACTCAGCACTGCCAATTAAGGAACAAGGGTAAATTTTCAACTCATCTGGTCTAAAATCTTTATCGTCAAAAAGCGTATCGTAATCAGCTTTGTCTTTTTCAACTGATGAACCATACAAATTAGCCATCCAGTGTGCATGAATTTTAAATCCAGCTTGTCGTAATAATCGCACAGCTCTGCGAGTTGCAGCCACATCATGACCACGTTTGTTTTTTTCTAACACGTCGTCTTGCAAACTTTGAAAACCAATTTGGGCTTTCGTACAGCCAAGCTTTCTAATTCTGATTACTTCGGCTTCTGAAATATTATCTGGACGAGTTTCAATAACCAAACCAACATTACGAACATTGCCTGTCTCATTTTTCTTTTGTTGCACAAATAACTCTTCCCATGTTGCCGATTGGTATTTATCAAAACCACCAAGTTTTTCTGGAGCAACGTATAAAGAAGAGACTGTTTGGTTATATGTTTTTGTGGTTGATCCAGATACGCGAACTGTCTCTCCCGCAACTTCAAAATCTTTCATAGTTACTTTGTTTTTTTCTGGAACATTGGATAAAACAGCAGCAGATTTTTCTAATAATTTTTGTTCAAGCTGCGCATAGTATTTTTCAATCTTTTCACGATCATCACTCACGCCAAACTCATTTAATGCTCTAAAACATTCTTTGATAAACCAAATCTGATAACTCTCTGGATAATATGACCAAGTACCACCAAGAATAATGAGTTCAGCTTTGTTCACAGAATGACCCATGTTACTCAAAGCCTGCAACCGATTGTATGTTTGCAAGTAAGGATCAAACCAATTTCGCTCGGCACGCTGCGCGCCGGGCTCATCAGACAAATAACTCTTTGGCATGCGGATATCACTTGGGCAAAAAATACATTTACCCGGACAAGGAAACGGCTTTGTCAAAACAGTAATAGGTGCAACACCGGACTGCGTACGAGTTGGTTTTTTTCGAATTGTTTCCAAGAAAGCTTCATTAAGTGGTAACAAACCATGTGTTCCAGCAAGTGCTTTGTATGCCAGCACAATTTCATCTTTACCAAACATTGACCCATCACTTTTTGGATGGGCACGCAAAATTTGCGAAAACTTATCATGAGTAATTTTCTTAGTCTGCTCAATTTTTAATAAGAGCGGCACTAATTCTTTGGTATGCTTGGTATAATCAAATGTGTACTTCATAGAGCAGAGGGTATATTATACTCGATAAATCAAAGAAAACCAAAGATGGATCAAAACATAATTAACCAGCTAAACCAAATAAATACAGACTTCTACAATACTGTTGCCACTGAGTTTGACGAAAGTAGACAGTACTTTTGGTATGGCTGGGAAAAAATTCCACCACTTCTAGATAGGTTTCAAGATATTCGTGTTGCCGATATCGGCTGTGGCAATGGCAGGTTTGGACAATTTTTACTAGAAAGATGTCCACAACTAAAAATTTCATATACCGGCATCGATGCAAATCAAACGCTTTTGGATTTTGCCCAAGAAACATTACAAGGAAAAATTCCTGCGCTTCATTTGCAACAAACAGATATTGTAACTGAATTACAAAATGACGTTGATTTTTTACAAAACCAAGAATTTCAACTTGTCACAAGCTTTGGTGTATTTCATCACATACCTTCATATGAGCTCAGACTTAAGTTGCTGAAATATTTATTATCAAAAGTAACCAAAGACGGTTTTCTGGTTATTTCGTTTTGGCAGTTCATGAATTTTGACCGGTTTCAAAAAAAAGTAATACACGAACAGAATTCGCAGACGCAGGAATTGCTAAAAAAATATGGCCTCAACTTCACTGACCTAGAAAATAACGACTATATTTTAGATTGGAACCGGGGTCAAACAGCATTGCGATACTGCCATTTTACTGACGAAACTGAACAAAATAAATTAATCACAGAGGCACAAGCCCAGTTAGTAAAAACCTACTTTGCCGATGGTAAAGAAGGCACGGTAAACCAATACGTAGTTCTCACTCACAAAAGCTAGAATATCCAAAGTAATAGGTGTATGATACTGCTGTCATCATGCTAGGATCCAAAATATGAAGATTTTTATCTCACTCCTTTTTATTATTTTCTCAATTGTCGGTATTGCCGACTCTTCATTTATTACATATGAAAAATTTGCTGGGATTATTCCTGATTGCGGCCCAGGATTTGATTGTGGTGCAGTGCTGAATAGTAAGTGGTCTAGTATTGGTCCGATTCCACTTTCCTTACTCGGGCTGCTCTATTACTTCACAGTCTTTAGTTTAGGATTTTTATTGGTAGCAGAATTTGAGATACAAAAACCACTAGGTACACTCTTTGACAAACTCAAACTTTCTCAAAAAAATATTTTAAGAAACATAACAACTGCTGAGGCATTGTTCCTAGTCACTACTTTTGGTTTTGGTTTCTCAATCTATTTGGTTACATTAATGGCATTCGTTATCGGAGCTTGGTGCAAATATTGTGTTATTAGTGCAGCAGCCTCAACACTCCTCTTCATTACGAGCACTGTTTATTTTGCAAAAATAGAAAAACGATCACCTTTCATTCCAAAATTGCTACTCTTTACATTCATTCATTGGGGATACACAAAGCTTGTAAAACCACTTTTCTTTTTGATGGACGCCGAAGATGCACATAATTCATGCACTCATTTTGGAGTGCTTCTAAGCAAACTAGGAATTACTCGTGCTATCACAAAAGTAGTATTTTCATTTACTCACCCTGCAAATAAAAAAGTTATAGATGGCATCGCTTTTCCAAACCAAGTTGGATTAGCAGCTGGATTTGACTATAACGGCCAACTCACTGGAATTTTACCCGACCTTGGAATGGGTTTTCATACAATCGGTACCGTAACATATTTACCATACGAAGGAAATAAAAAACCAAGACTTGGTAGATTTCTAGAATCAAAAAGTTTGTTAGTTAACAAAGGTCTCAAATCTTTAGGTGCAGTTGCCATTGCAGAAAATTTGGCTGGCATCAAATTTAGAATCCCAACCGGCATCTCTATTGCAAGCACAAACAAACACTTTGATTCTGATTCTGAACAAATTTTAGACATATTAAAAACATTCAAGGTCTTTGAGAACTCTAAGGTAGAGCATGTATATTATGAACTAAACATCAGCTGTCCAAATACTTTCGGCGGAGAACCATATACAACGCCACAACGATTGAAAACACTACTAGATGCCGTTGAAAAAATACATGTTTCAAAACCAATATATGTGAAAATGCCAATCGACCAAAGCAAAAAAGAAACGCTGGAACTTTTAAATGTCATTAGTAGCCATACAGTTGCCGGAGTAATTTTTGGAAATCTTACAAAGGACAAGAGCAACCCCGACGTAACTGAGAATGACCGTAAAAAATGGCAGACTGTTAAAGGAAACCTCAGTGGTAAACCAACATGGAAAAGATCAAATGAGCTGATTGAGTTAACCCGCAGAAACTTTGGTAAAAGATTCACCATTATAGGGACCGGCGGAGTGTTCACAGGTGCTGATGCTGTTACAAAAGTTGAGCTAGGAGCTGATTTAATCCAACTTATCACAGGCATGATTTTTGAAGGCCCACAAACCGTTGGAGAAATCAATCTACGCCTTGCTCAAAAAAACCTAAAATAAATAGTTATAGGAAATTAGCAGTCTAATAATAACTCTGCTAATTTGTAAATTCAAAATTTTTGGGCCATGTACCAGGCAAATTTAGCCCTATTTTGATATCATATGATTTTTTTTGACGTACTTCATCTCACAAAGCTCTCGATAAAAGCACCCAAGGTATAAGCTGCTACCGCGGCCAGAGAACCAACAAACAGCATCTCCAGTCCATTTTTCCACCAGCTCCCTTTAATAACATAAGTTCGTAAACTTCCAACAAAAAACATTGCTGTGAGAGTCGCGATTATAGACATTAGAAATTGCTTACTTGCAGGGACTGTTAAGCCAAACAACATCACCACATATGGTAAGAGCGGAAGTGAACCAGCAGTAATGAAAGAGAGAAAAGTAATCACACCAGTCTTACCGTCTTCTGTAATTACACTTTGAGCAGTGCCAGTATGTTTATGCATTCTAGAGATTGAGCGTTCCCCAAGAAAATCCCCGACTGCCATGCTGATACCATCGGCAACCATGTTAGCTATTCCTAGAACAATAATTATCTCAGTGGCAAAACCAGCTCCTACGACACCAGCGACCACGGCAAACGTTGTAACGATACCATCACTTGCTCCAAGCACTGCACCTTTTAAATATTTGTCAGAAATTTTCATAAAACTTTCTTTTTAGTTAATATAAGCGTATCACTTTACAAATGGTATTGAAATGAGGTGTTATACTTGCACTAAAGAGAGTGAAGTAAAATGAAGAACAAAAGACAACTTACAAAAGAACCAACACGAATATTCTGGGCAGATGCGTTAAAAATGCTCTCAATTTTTATGGTAGTAGTTATTCATAGTAGTGCCAAAGTTCTATATGCATGGGATGAAGTTTTAGCAGGAAAAATTTCCGTTGATGCTTGGAACTTTGCCAATATTTTGAATTCAGTTTCTAGAATTTCGGTGCCATTATTTGTAATGTTGAGCGGTGCATTTTTGTTAAACAATACTGATAGCTTGCAAACGTTCTTAAAAAAACGTATTCCCAGAATTTTAATTCCTTGGATAGTGTGGGGAACAGTTCAGCTTTTATATAACTTTAATTTTTCTCTAAGTGAAATTTTGAGTGGCGACTTTGCTAGCAAAGTCGCTGCTACATATTTTGGCGGTTTTTGGTTCATGCCAATGATACTCGGATTATATTTACTGACTCCAATTATTAGAGAATTCACAAAAACCGCCAAACTAAAAGAATTCCTTTATTTTTTTACACTTTGGTTTGTAACTGCTTCACTTGTTCCAACACTCAACCAAACTTTTGGAATTAACATCTCACTACAACTCCCAATTTTCTTACAATATTTAGGTTACTATATTGCAGGATATTACTTTACTCACAAATTAAAAATCTCAGCATGGAACTTACAGTTAACGAGAATTTTGTTTATTACTTCTATCGCCGTAATTGCACTCGGAACATACTCCCTAACACTACTACAATCATCACTACATGAATCTCTCTATCTATACACAAATGCTTTTGTTCTTACCGCAAGTCTCACAGGTTTTCTCACATTCAAAGATTTCTTTGAAAAACATCCTTTGTTTCAATCAGCCACTATAAAACAAAAGATTACTAAAATCAGTTGCGCTAGTTTTGGAATCTTTTTATCACACGCACTTATCCTAGATGTCTTAACAAAAGGAAAAATTGGCGTTACCGTTCACGGGCTGAGTATGAACCCAATACTCGCATTACCAATAACTATCATACTTGTATTCTCAATGTCTCTATTACTTA
>CAZDWQ010000042.1:0-8397 GCA_964509285.1 uncultured Pseudomonadales bacterium | reverse complement strand
CACAGGGTAACTGGTGACGGGGTAGATGGCGTTTGGGACGTAGTGCTCGTGCCAGTTGAGACTGAAGTTGCTGAGTAGTTGTTCTATAAAAAAAGTACCTTCCGGTACTTTTTTTAAATCTATGTCGGCAGTATAGAACGATGGTTGGAACTTGGTTGAGATATAATGTTATTATTAAAAGTGATAAAAGTTTGTAATTAAGGCCTAAAATATGTCAAAAGATAAACCTGGATATATTAGTATTGAGAAACAACAAGAACTCGCAATGCAAGGCAAACGTGGGTTTACCCCGGTACATGAGGGATGTGACTTTGTGGCAGATGTAATTTAAGGTAAGAATGTTGATGATGCTGTGAAACAGATGATAGAAACAGCAAAATTAAGAAAAGCGTTGACTGGCAAAGATGCTCATGGGAATGAGTAATTAATCAAAAAAGTTCTAAACTATACATTGATATGACAATGATTGCAGCGACAGCTTTTCCTGAAGGAGTAATTGTTCTTAGTGATAGTAGAGTTTCATATCTTAAATCAAACAAGGATCCTGAAGATAGATTAAAGAAAATATTTCAACTAAATAAACAGTTGTTATTAGCTTTTACTACATCAAATGTGGCTTTGACGTGGAAAATCATTGAAAAGATGACGATAAAGGCTAAAACTCTCCAACATTTATCTACATCAGAGTTCGTTTTTCAAATTGGAAAGTATGCTCAAGAAGTATATATTAAAGAAAAAAATGTGAATGATAATATTGAGTTTATATATGCTGGCTTAGATTTTAAAGCAGGAACAAAGATAAATTCAAACAAGCTAAAAAGAATCTTGAATAAATATCATAGTATGGGTGGATACGAAAATAAACTTTCCAAAACGAAGGTTTCTAATAAGAAACATACTATAGTTCCTCCTCCATCAGTATTGTTGGTTAGACAAGTTTTCCCCAGTGGAGAGCTTATCTTTAATAGAGGTTGGGATATGGGTACAGCAGGTTCGGGAAAGGGATTTATAAAAGAACTAGAAAAATATTATGCTAAAATATTTTGTTTTGGTACACTGCATGAAAAGGCAATAATTTTAAAAAATCTATGTGATGACTATATTAAAAGCTCTGGAATAAGTAGTATTGGAGGATTTGTTCAAGTATTTATGATTAGTGAAGATAATGGGGTTGAATCGTTATCATATGAAGAAAAGGTTAATGGTATTGTTAAAAAGAGAAGATATATTAGTCTGGAGGGTAAATGGGTAGAGGAAGATTTAGAAAATGGGAAAACTATCGAAGTTGTGCAAAACTTATGAAAAAGTTAATTAATTTAATTATCTAATGACAATTTTTTTTCCAACTTTATTCAACCCATATAAAGAAAAAACCCCTTCATTCAGAAGAGGTTAGTTCTATATGGTCGGGAAAACAGGGCTCGAACCTGCGACCTCGCGGTCCCAAACCGCGCGCTCTAGCCATCTGAGCTATTTCCCGATAATTGTTTTTAGTTTTTCAATTAATAAAGATTCTAATTTTAAGTAGAGGTTTTTATCATACACTCTTACTTTGAAAGTACCTTTATTTTTTTCTGGTTTATTTCCTTTTGATCTAATAATTGTTTTATTAAATTGGCTTTTTGGAATTCCAGTAAGCTTTTCCCAATATTTTTCTATTTCTTCTTTATTATCACCTTCGTGTATTTGAATTTGACCTTTCATTTTCTCTAATGGTATTCCAAATATATTCCTTAAGTAGTTAATAAAAATAATAACTATTCTTGGATCGCTATTTATGACCTAAACTGGGTATAAAACAGCATTTTTCCACCTTTTATCTTTTCTAGATTTAGTGCCTTCACACCACCATATGGTTAGGGCAAAATCTTCTAAAGTGTTCATTTCAAAATTATATCTTTTCTCACGTTATATAGCAAGAGAATGTATAATTTTCTGTGTGCCGCGGGTGGGAATCGAACCCACACGATATCGCTACCACGAGATTTTAAGTCTCGCGCGTCTACCAATTCCGCCACCGCGGCATGACTAGTCAGTCACCAAGAACAATATTATACCCTGACATTTCTGTTTTTGGTAGGTATAATGAATCTCTATGTTTGGTTTCTTTAGACGCAGGCAAAATACTAACTCAGGTTTGGCAGTTTTAGGCTTAATAATGCTCACAAACGCATTGAGTTACGGCATTATTATTCCCCTGCTCTATCCTTACTCTTCCAAATTTGGAATAACTCCAGTAACACTCAGTTTTTTGTTTGCTACCTATTCTTTATTCCAGTTTATCTCGACACCTATTCTGGGAAGACTTTCTGATAGATTTGGCAGAAAACCGCTGTTACTAATCTGTATTTTTGGCACAAGTATTGCGATGGCTTTATTTGCTTCTGCAACTAGTGTTGTTATGCTCTTTGCTGCGAGAATGGTTGATGGAATAACAGGTGGAAATATCTCAGTTGCGCAGGCAATGGTTGCTGACGAAGTTAAGGGGAAAGATAGAGCAAAAGCATTTGGTATGCTTGGGGCTGCATTTGGTTTTGGATTTTTAGTTGGTCCTGCACTTGGAGGTTTACTTTCGCAGATTTCACTTTCAGCACCGTTTTGGTTTGCTTCAGGGTTGGCTTTTTTGGCTACGGTTCTTGGATTTTTTAAGCTCAAAGAATCTGTGCACAAAAGTGCTGTTAGGAAGCAAAAACACGAACCATTTTTTAATATGTCTGCTCTTTTTAAAGCCTTACTACACCCAACAATTGGAGTAGTTTTAGTTATTAGTTTGATTGCAGCGACAGTTTCTAATAGTTTTATCATTGGTTTTAATGCTTATTCCGTAGATGTGTTGCGATTATCTGCTCGACAGATTGGGTTTGTTTACACAATGGCTGGATTTATGAGTGTTGTGATGCAAATTGCTGGAATTAAAGTGTTGATGCAGAAATTTAAATCAAAAGAAAAAATTGTAAAGGTTACATTTTTAGGTTCATTTTTCTCGTTGTTAGCTCTAAGTATGGGTTTGAATTTCTATCAGTTTGTGTTTATTTTATTTATTTACATGATTTTCCATGCAGTCATTACTCCAATGGTCTCAGCAATTCTATCTGAGCGAACGAACGAAGAAGACCAAGGTTTGGTGATGGGAATTAATCAGTCATATATTTCTTTGGGACAGATCGTTGGGCCGTTGAGCGCGGGACTAGTTTCAAGAGTTAGTATTAGTGCGATTTTTGTTTTTGCTGCGATTTTGATGTATGTTGGATTTTTATTCATACAATTTAGTAGACGTGAAGCAAGACGAGTGAATGTTTAGGGAAAAAAAGTAAATAGCTTTTGCCAATTTTTGCAAAATGCAGTAAAATAACAGTCTATAAGAGATAGTGCGGGTATGGTGTAATGGTAGCACAATAGATTTCCAATCTCTTAGCAGGGGTTCGATTCCCCTTACCCGCTCCCTCCAAAAGTGAGAAAAGACTTACTAAAATTCAACCTGCTAAAGATTACTATTACGAAAACAAAATCAGTTGTAACGTAATAAAAAGGAGTATCTATGGAAGAAAGTATCATGACGAAGCATCCGCAGGGATTGCAAGGAGTTAACATCAATAAGGAAAAGTACGACCAAGTTAAAGAGGCTATTATTTCAGCATTAAAAGAAAAAAAAGAGCTAACCTTTACTGAGTTACGAAAAGAAGTTGAACAGAGATTGAAATCTTTTGAAGGCTCAATTTCTTGGTACTATACGACTGTTAAGCTTGACTTGGAAGCTCGTGGTATCCTCAAACGTATCCCTAAGAGTATTCCACAGAAAATACAACTAACTTAAAATATAATAAAGCATTAGCTGGAAGTTGACCAACGGCATCAAGAAATGATGCAGCTTTTAGAGAACAAGATTCTATAAGAGGAATTTCTGAAATTAACCAGGAATATTTATTTCCAATGATTTTTTGAGCTCAGCAACCTGCTCTTTTGAAAGTTCGACAACTGTTTCACCTTCAAGCATGTCTATATGTAATGGGCCCATGCTAATTCGCACTAATTTTTCAACAGGGTATCCTACCCTTTCCATCATTCTTTTAACTTGATGGTTTCTACCTTCATTAATTGTCAGTTCAATCCAGGTCCCGTCATCATCATTACTTAAGCGTTCCACAGTTGCAGGGTTGGTATAGCCTTCTTTGAGTTTTACGCCTTTTCTTAAGTGCATCATTGCATTAAAAGACGGGTTTCTTTTTGTAAATACATGATATGTTTTATCAATTGCATATCTTGGGTGGGTCAACTTTTGAGCGATTTCGCCGTCATTAGTAAGAAGTATGAGGCCTTCACTATCTATATCAAGTCTGCCCACAGGGTATAAGCGTTCAGTTACTTCTTTTGGTAATAGTTGGGTAACATTTCTTCTACCCATTTCATCGCTAGTTGTTGAAACATAACCAAATGGTTTATCAACTAAAAAATATCGCTTTGTTTCATTAGAGTTAATAGTTTCACCATTACAAACAATAGTATCTTTGGTAGGATCAATTCTTTGGCCAATGTGAGCAACTTCTCCATTAACTGTGATTTTTCCTTCTGAGATTAGAGTTTCGCACTTGCGTCTTGATGCAATTCCGGCTTGACTTAAAAATGCTTGTAACTTAATTGTATTATCATTCATAAAATGCTCTATAATATGTCATTATGAAAATCTTGGTATTTAGTGATACTCACTTGACAGACAAATTTGATTCAGAGTTGTTTGATTATATCGCAGAATTGGTTGAAAGTGCTGACCAAGTTGTGATTAACGGTGATTTTTGGGACGGATATCTCACTACTTTTGATGCATTTTGTAATTCGCAGTGGTCAAACTTATTTCCGCTATTAAAGAGAAAACAAACAACATATGTTTTTGGAAACCACGACAAACAAGAATTTATGGATGAAAGATATAACTTATTTTCTAATATTCAAACAATTAAACATGTTTTTAGTTCTGGAAAGAAGAACATAATTATTGAGCATGGTCATATGATTGTTCCTGCATATGATGCTCGGCTTTTCTTTAGAAATAATAAGTTGGTACGACCATTTTATAGAGCTGGAGTGCATTTTATTGAAAAGAATGATGCAATCAGAAAATTACAACATCAGAGTGAGTTCGATCAAGGTTTAATAAAACTTGATAAATTTGTTAAAGAAGTGCAGAAAAATTTTGTGAAAAACAATTACTATATTTTTGGTCATACACACGTTCATAAAATAGTCCCAGAATTTAATGTCATAAATATTGGTGTATTACAAAAGAAACGTAGACATCACTTAGTAATAGAAGATGGAGAAATGCAACTTTTTCCAGAGAATCAGCAATATGAATAAGCAAAAAAATTGGAAAAAAGTACGAGAAAATAAAGAACTACTGCAACCGTTTTTAGTCAGAGAAAAAGTAGTTGATGCAATTCGTGAGTTTTTTAAGAATGAGGGATTTCACGAAGTTGATACGCCACTATTAGTTCAAAGTCCAGGTACTGAGCCATACTTAGAAGTTTTTGAATCAGAGTTGCAAACTCCTGGGTATGAAAATAAAAAAGCATATCTACTAACTAGTCCAGAACTTTCAATGAAGAAACTTTTGTCAGCTGGAATGGGTAGCATCTTTACTATTTGTAAAAGTTTTCGAAATGGTGAGGGTCTCAGTTCTTTTCACAATCCAGAATTTTCAATTCTGGAATGGTATCGAGTTGATGCTGATTACACTGATGTTATGAAAGATTGCGAAAATTTACTATTATTTATCATGGACAAGCTGGGGTTAAACGCAGATGGAAAAAGGCAACTCAATTATCAAGGAAAAACTTATGATCTTTCAACTCCATGGGAGCGTATTTCAGTTGCTGAAGCGTTTGAAAAGTATGCGGGGGTTTCAAAAGACGATATGCTTGATGCACAAAAAATTGTAAGAATTGCAAAAGAAAAAGGGTATCATGTTTCTGACACCACAACATGGGAAGAAGCTTACAATCAAATTTTATTGAACGAAATTGAGCTACATTTGGGAAAAGATGAACCAACAATTTTGTATGATTACCCAGCTTCACAAGCAGCTCTCTCAAAGAAAAAAGAAAGCGATCCACGATTTGCTGAACGGTTTGAATTTTATTTAGCAGGGATAGAGTTAGGAAATGCATTCAGTGAACTAACAGATGGTAACGAACAAGAAGCAAGAATGGTTGCAGATTTACAGTACCGCAAAGAACTTGGAAAAGTTGCATACAAGATGGATACAGATTTTATTGAGGCCCTTCGTTTAGGAATGCCACGAACGGGAGGTATTGCCGTTGGAGTTGATAGGTTGGTTATGTTATTTGCAAATGTCCCATCTATCAAGGATACCCTACTCTTCCCAGTTGAAGATGTTTTTGATATAATATGACCCTATGATTATCAAGGCAGGCAACATCCGAAAAGGATCTTACATTTTATTTAAAGGTACTCCACATCTGGTTACTAGAGCTGATTTTGTCAGTCCTGGTAAAGGTTCGGCGTTCATGCGTGCTAAAATCAGAAGCGTAAAAACCGGTAATACACAAGAATATACTTTTAAATCAGTAGAGCCTATTGAAGAAGTCGAAGTCCAAAGTCAAAAAATGCAGTTTCTATATACTGATGGTGAAGCTGCAGTTTTTATGAATGATCGAACTTTTGAACAAGTTGAAGTTCCATTGGATTTGATTGGTGAAAAAGCACAACTTTTAACTGCAGATATTCAAATTCATGTAATGTTTTATGAAGGTCAAGCAATTGATGCTAGCTTTCCTCCAAAAATTACTTTGAAAGTTACTCAAGCAGATGAGGCTGTTGCTGGAAACACAATGGGAACAGCTCGAAAACCAGTAACTTTAGAAACTGGTTACGAAGTCTTAGCACCACTTTTTGTTAAAGAAGGTGACTATATTGCCATTGACACTGAATCAATGCAGTATGACTCTCGAGTTAATAAATAATACTCCTTGCAAAGTCCATACTAACTTACTACAATAAATAGTATGATCAACCAAAAAAACTTGGGTCCTTTAGAGAGACAGGTGATGGATGTAGTCTGGAACCAAAAAAAAGCTACTGTTTATTCTGTTGTTGAAGAGCTTTGTCATGAAAGAAAATTGGCTTACACAACAGTAATGACTGTTATGTCTCGTTTAGCAAGCAAGGGTGTTCTTATAAGAGAAAAAAAAGGCAAAACTTTTTTTTATCAGCCTAAAGAATGCAAAGAAAAATTTATTCATTCATTCGTTCACAATACGATTTCAAAAATGGTTGATACTTTTGGTGAAGAGGCATTAGCAGCATTTGTTGATGAAACAAAAAGTCTTTCAAAAGAACATAAACAGAAATTACTTTCCAAAATAGATAATGAAAATTGAACAAGCAATTTCAAGTTGTAAGGCGGTTTTTAACTATGCACTCGATTCAAATCTTGTTCACAGTCTGATTTTTATCTTTTTTATCACAGTTCCATTACTGAAAATACTGGCTACACTATTAAAAACAATCAATAAAACTCGACTTATTAAAAGTCAGTGTTCAAATAAACTACCTAAAAAACTTCTTGCAGTTATAGAAAAAAATGGTTTGGATCAAAACTCATTTTTAGTGAGCAACAGCCCTGATTTTTTTGCCGTTTCTATTGGAATAGTAGCAAAAAAAATAGTTCTCTCAAAGTTTTTGATCAGTTTTTCATCAACTCATGAACTGGAAGCTATTGTTCTTCATGAAGCATTTCATACAAAATTTTACCACTCACTTCTGCTCTTTCTTACTGAAGTTGTAGCGGCAACATTTTTCTTTTTGCCAATTTTTAAAGATTTCCAATCACAAATAAAATTAGAGTTTGAAAAAGCAGCCGATACATTTGCAGTAAAGAATCAAGGTACAGCCAAATATGTAAAAGATTCATTGAGAAAAGCAATTATTGCAGAAACTGATTTTGGCATGTTTCCTCAGTTTTCCTACCAAGTTATCGATCAAAGAATTGATAGTCTTAACTCAAAAAAATCAAAAATAAATTTTAAAACAACAAATCTAATTCATTCACTAATAGTAGTCTTTGTTTTTCTTAGTATTTTTTTGCTAAACAAGAAATATGCTGTTGCGTCAGAAATGGAACAAAAAATTACTTGTAGCTTAATGGACTGCATGTATGAGTGTGTAGCTTTAGAGTTTACACAACAGCCAGCAATGTCTGAAGTTAATTTTAGTTTCGATAAATAGTTATAGTTTTTTTGTTATAATCAACATTTGTGAAATCAGGCAAAAAAGAACTTTCCAGAAGAGAATTTTTAAGGTTGGCAGGGCTGTATATTGGAGTTAATAGAGTTAATAGAAAAAACGAGGTGGTTTTTTAGTTAATTTTCATTGATTGGTAGT